>NZ_JAFCUP010000004.1:0-326705 GCF_049896585.1 Flavobacterium sp. DSR2-3-3 | reverse complement strand
CAGGAGCAAATAAAGAACATTTATTCCATTCGAGAGAGAGGGCTTTTTAAAAGTCCTTTCTTTTGAAAAAATGTCTTTACATACACCCTAAAAGTTGCATTAGTTAGTTGAATCTAGTAAAGTAATAAACTCAGTAAATTTACTTTTCTCTAAAAATGTTAAATGAAATAGAAAACTTACTATTGCAAAACGGAAAATCCTTCCCATCGCGTTTGTTAATATTTAATTAATGGATACGATTTAATCTTTTTAATCTTTGTTTAACAACAATAAAATCAATAAAAACACACAAACAGTTAATTTTAAGAAAGTTCTCATAAATAATTATAAAAATATAGGGAAAATATCTATATTTTTGTTAAAAAAATAAATTCCTTGATATAAACTTTATATTTGAAAGCCTCGCTATTTTTAAATATTTAAAATCTACAAATGACAGATAAACTTGACCTCTATTTCAAGGCTGCACAATCAGCTAAGATTGGTATTTGGAAAATGAATTTACTGACTAATCATATTTTTTGGGATGCAGTTACAAAATGTATTCTTGAAGTTTCTGATGATTTTGAACCTGTAAACGGTAGCGGAATAAATTTTTACACGGAAGGTGAAAATAGAGATAGAATTAAAAGTCGTATGGAAAGTGCTATGCACCAAGGAATTTCTTTTGAAGATAAATTTCAAATTACCACAGCTAAAAATAATATCAGATTCATCGAATGTATTTGCCAAGTAGAAATCATTGATGGAAAACCTGTAAATTTATTAGGCACTTTTCAGGATATTACAAATGAGCAAAATTTAATTAATGAACTGCGGTTAAATGTAGAAAAATTTTCGTCTATTTTTTCTAGCGCCAACGACGCCATTTTTATCATTGACACTTCAAATGGAGTTATAACAGATTGTAATCCAAGATCATCCGACCTTACCGGATATGATCTTTTTGAATTAAAGGGTTTACACAATTCTGAACTTTTCCCGGAAGAATTTAGAAAACAAGTCCGTTTTATTTTAAATTATAATTTATACAGGAATGAATATACCGTAGACGAAACGTATATAAAAACAAAAGGCGGAAAATCAATACCTGTAGAAATAGCTTCGGGTAAAAAATTTCAGGTAGATAACATCACCTATCTAGTTTGTTTCATTAGAGATATAAGCGAAAGAAAAAACGTCGAAAATAAGTTAAATTTACTTTCACTCGCTGCCTCCGAAACTACAGATACCATAGTAATTGCAAATTTAAACGGAGATGCAGTATGGGCAAATCAGGCTTATTTAGAACTTACAGGTCTGAATATGGAAGAAGTAATAGGCCAAAAACCTGGTTATTTATCCATAGGGCCTGAAACTGACTTGAAGACAACCTTGTTAATGCAAAAAGCAATCAAGAATAAAGAAAGCATAAAAACCACGATACTCAATTATAATAAAAATAAAGAAAAATATTGGTTTGAGTTGAATATTACCACAGTATTCGACAGTGATAATAATTTCATAAACTTTGTAGGAGTAGGCCGCAATGTGACTTTAAGAATTGAAAAAGAATTAGAACTCAAAAGATTGTTAGAAATCACTAGTTGTCAAAACAATAAATTATTTAACTTTACACATATTGTTTCCCATAATATTCGGTCACACACTAGTAACCTCTCTATGATTGTCGATGTTATAGAAAATACTGACAACATTGAGGATAAACTTTCTTATTTTGATTTATTCAAAGAAGGAACTGATAAACTGTCTGAATCAATAGAATATTTGAATGAGATTATATGCATTCAGCAAAATACAAATATTGAAAAAAAAGGGATTCGCTTAAAACACGAAATCGAAAAAACAAAAATGGCATTAAGCTTGGCCATAAAAGAGAGCAAAATAATCATTACTGATACTATTCCCGAAGATTTAGTTGTTACTGCCATTCCCGCTTATTTAGACAGTATTTTAATAAATTTGTTTACAAATGCCATAAAATACAAGTCACCTGAGCGAACTGCAACCCTTTCAATAGGATTCGAAATTATTGAGGATTGTATTGTTATACATTTTAAAGACAATGGGTTAGGATTAAATTTAGAAAAAAACGGCCATAAACTCTTTGGAATGTACAAAACTTTCCACGGTAACGAAGATGCGAAAGGAATTGGATTATTTATTACTAAAAACCAACTGGAAGCTATGGACGGCAGAATTGAAGTTGAGAGTGCAGTGGGTCAAGGTTCTAATTTTAAAATTTATTTAAATGAAAAATAAATTAACATACATCATAGATGACGACAAATTAACCGTAAAACTAATGAGTATCCTCATTTCTAAAAATGATTTTTGTGAAGAAATAGAATCGTTCTACAACGCTCAAGATGCTATTACTAAATTAAAACAAAATGCAGAAAATAACGCAATTCTGCCGGATGCAATTTTACTGGATCTAAATATGCCGGTCATGGATGGATGGCAGTTTTTAGATGAATTTATTTCATTACCATTAAAGAAAGATATTCATATTTTCATAATGACTTCCTCCATTGACCCAGTTGATATTGAAATGGCCGCGAAATACAGAGTGGTTAGAGAATATATTATGAAACCTATAACTACCCAAAAATTAGATGTTTTATGCAAATTAATCGGTGATTTAAACTAAATCTGATTAATTAGTAACAAAACGCTTCCTTGATCGTCCAATATAAAAAAGTAAAAGATGAACTCATTGGAAACGATACTTTCTATCAAAAATCTCAACAAACGATATGGTGCTCTTCAAGCGCTAAAAAATGTTTCTTTCAATATCCACAAAGGCAATGTATACGGAATTCTAGGTCCTAATGGTAGCGGAAAATCAACTACTTTAGGGATCGTACTAAATGTTGTCAATAAAACTTCCGGAGAATACAGCTGGTTTGGTGGTGCAATGAAAACCCATGAAGCACTAAAAAAAGTGGGCGCAATTATCGAAAGACCCAATTTCTATCCGTACATGACGGCGAAGGAAAACTTAGAATTGGTCTGTAAAATTAAAGGAATTAGCTACACTAAAGTCACCGAAAAGTTAGAGTTAGTGGGATTAACAGATCGACAACACAGCAAATTCAGCACGTTTTCTTTAGGAATGAAACAGCGATTAGCCATAGCTTCTGCATTGCTGAACGATCCTGAAATTTTGATTCTTGATGAGCCCACAAATGGTTTAGATCCCCAAGGAATTCATCAAATTAGAGACATTATCAAACAAATTGCCGCGAAAGGAACGACTATACTACTTGCGTCTCATTTATTGGACGAGGTAGAAAAAGTGTGTACGCATGTTTTAGTTTTAAGAAAGGGAGAGATTTTATACACGGGATTAGTTGATGGTATGTCAGCAAATGAGGGATTCTTTGAATTACAGGCTGATGACAATACGAATTTAATTGAAGTTGTTAAAATGCATCCGGCAGTTAAAAATGTTGCGAACGAGGATGGAAAAGTTTTAGTGTATTTGAAAGATAATTTAGAGGCTAAAGAATTGAATCGATTTCTTTTTGAAAAAAACATACTTTTAAATCATTTGGTTAAACGAAAAAACAGTCTGGAAGAACAATTTTTAGAATTGACGAAAAATAAATAACTCCGTCTTGTTTTCTCACAACCTTAAAATCATAAATATCAATCTAAAAATGAAAAGACTCCTTTCTATAGAACTTCAAAAAATCTGGAAAAATAAAGCAAGTCGGATTTTGACTTTAACATATTTTATTCTCTTAACCTTCATTGCATTAATAGCCTCAATAAAATTTGACTTGGGTATTTTTAAGTTTCATTTGGCAGAGATGGGAATATTTAACTTCCCTTTTATTTGGCATTTTAACACTTATATCGCAGCGATATTAAAATTATTTTTGGCTATCGTAATCGTGTCCATGATGGCAAACGAATATAGTTATGGAACTTTGAAACAAAATTTAATTGACGGAATGAGTAAAAGAGAATTTATTCAGTCTAAATTTCTAACCGTCATTTTATTTGCAACAGTTTCTACGCTTTTTATCTTCATAATGTCACTTCTTTTAGGGTTAAGTTTTTCTTCTTATACTGAATTCAGCATTGTTTTTTCAAATTTAGAATACCTGTTGGCTTATTTCCTTAAATTAGTTGGTTTTTTCTCCTTCTGTTTATTTTTAGGAATACTAGTGAAACGTTCCGCATTTGCGTTGGGATTTCTTTTAGTTTGGAATATTATTGAAGGAATTATCAAAGGAATTTTGACTTTCAAAATATTCCCAAATAGCAAAACTGCGGCTTCAATTATGCAGTTTTTTCCTTTAGAATCCATGTCCAATTTAATAGTTGAACCGTTTTCTCGATTGTCAGTGGTAAAAAACTTGGGAACACAAATTGGTTTAGACAACATAAAAGATTATGGTGTACATTATTCCTCCGTTGGTATTGTTTTGTGCTGGACCGTAATTTTCATTTTCCTTTCCTACCGATTATTAAAAAATAGAGATTTGTAGTATTTTATATCTCTACGAGCGGTGCGAGAACAATACTGTTTTGTCTTTTCATTTTTTGAATTTCAATTAATGCACCCGCACAATCTATTACAGTAACCAACTCGTAAAGAGCAACTCAATTAGTTGAAAATATTTTGGTAAAATGTTACTATGGAGCCATTTCTTGCGCTGTAGTTATTAGAGATGAATATTCCGGCAGGCAAAAAAGTTATTTTTATTCTAAGATGTCAATAATTTTCCTTTTAAAGAAGAAGCTCTTTTATATACTTAAAGCAGTCTGAATTCCCTATCATTGGAAAGGTGTCAATTTTATAAAAGAAAGAAAAAAATATTTTTTATAAAAAGAAATTCTAACTCATGTAGCTTCTTATTTTTTTGCGTTTGAAGATCATTTTAATATGGATAGTATGGATTTGAAAACCTGTAAATTTAATGTCGAAACTGGATCTAAAGCCACAAAAATGTATTTACAACTGATTCATCAGTAAGATTTAGTCCATCACAAAACAATTGTTTTTTTCTTTATCAACTCCACGTAGTTTGTTACGAAAGATTATAAATGCATAAAGCGTACAACCTACTCAAAAATGCAAACCAATTGCGCAATGATTAAAATATTCTTTACGAAAAACTAAAATACTAAAATTAAATATGAGCAACAATATTATGCTGGACAACTTAAAAGAAACCTTTATTGATTTAATCTCTTTTCTAAAAAATCCTATAGACGAAGCGGGTCCCGAATTATCAGTCGTTAAAAAATTTAAGACACTAATTTCTTTATTTATTATTGAAATTCCTCTGATGGCAGTTTTGATACTTCTGATAAGTGGTTTGGAAACATTGGGACTTGTTGACCCAGATAACCACAAAATTCTGGACATGATAAAGTCGTATCCAGTTGTATTGTTATTAGTGTTAACCGTTGTAATTGGTCCTTTAATTGAAGAATTAATTTTCAGGCTATATCTGCGTTATAAAAATAATTATGCGCTGCATTTTTTAATTTCATTCGTTTCCCTCACGGGCGTTCGGAATGAACAAAAGGCAGAAACGTTTTTGATTTCTCTTTGGAAAAAAAGATACAAGTTCATATTCTATTTTTCTGCTGTGCTTTTCGGGTTGATCCACATCAGTAATTTTGAATTTTCGTATACGATTTTACTTTTATCACCAATATTGGTGGCACCACAAATAATTTTAGGTCTCATTATCGGCTATGTAAGAGTTCGCAATGGATTTGTTTCAGGACTACTGATGCATTCACTTCACAATGCTTTCTTTATCGGCATCCCTTTATTTTTCATGTTTAACGATACGGAAAAACTAAACGCCGAAACCAGTTTATATTCGATAAAAATCGAAGAAACCAATGATATATCTATTCCAAGTACCCAAAAAAACCATTCTGACAGCATTATTTATAAAAATGTAAGTCTGAAAACTACCGTAACATATTTATTGAATACAAATGAAATATTGCTGAAAACCAATGATAAAGAAATGTTAGACAATACGCTGAACTTAAACTTCAAAAACAAATCGAAAGACAGTTCTCGAACCAAAAGTATTGCTTTGAATCAATTGGCTAAAAGCTATGATTTTAAAATCAAAAAAAGTACCAAAGCAACTGAAGTCTGGAATCTAGAAGTTGTAAATCCAGCGTTATTATTGAAAAATAAATCAAACAAAAACGCTTGTGGAAACATGATTACTGTAAGTTCAGAGGAAATCATCATCAAAAAATCCAAAATTAATGCGCTTATCAATGCTCTGATGCCAAAAATCAATAAAATGATTTTGGATAAAACAGGCAACAAAGACAATTATAACATTACACTTAAAACGAATGATTTTGAAAGTATAAAAAAACAATTAAAAGAAAAATATGGACTTTCCTTAGTCAAACAAAAAGTAAATTTAGAGCACATCATGATTGAGTTTCAAAAGCCAGAATAAATTCAATTCTTAAGTACAACTCCTTCTCCAATTGCAGCGAAAAAACAAGAGTTACCAAAGCTCTGCAACGCTTTGCATTAAATAATCACTCCAAAAACTTCGTGCTTACAGCATAAAGCGTTAATGGACTCAAATAAAAACACCTAAAAGTAAAAATATTTCCCAATTTGAATTTTTAAAACCATTCAAACACTTATTTTTGCGCTATGGCAAAGAAAAATACAGACAAAGTTGTCTTTCATCAAATAAAAGTCCTTGATGCTGGTGCAAAAGGCGTTTCGGTAGCAAAGGCTCCCGATGGAAAAGTAGTTTTTATCCCGAATGTAGTTCCGGGTGATGTGGTTGATGTGCAAACTTTCAAGAAGCGCAAAGCCTATTACGAAGGTAAAGCTGTTCATTTTCATGAATTTTCCGAGCATCGTATAGAACCTATTTGCGAGCATTTTGGTGTTTGCGGTGGTTGTAAATGGCAGAATATGAAATACAGTCAACAGTTGTATTACAAGCAAAATGAGGTGAAAAATCATTTGCAACGCATTGGGAAAATAGAACTTCCTGAATTTGAACCGATTCTTGGTTCAGAAAAACAGTTTTTTTACAGAAACAAAATGGAGTTTTCTTTTTCGAACAGCCGTTGGTTGACTGAAAAAGAAATTGACAGCACCGAAGATCTAGGAAACAGGAATGCACTTGGTTTCCATATTCCGAAAATGTGGGACAAAATTCTCGATATTAATAAATGTCATTTGCAGGAAGATCCATCGAATGCAATTAGAAACGAAGTGAGAGATTTTGCTAATGCAAATGGACTGACTTTCTTTAATCCAAGAGCTCATGAAGGTTTATTGAGAACTTTGATGTTGCGTACATCTTCGACAGGTGAAATCATGGTTTTGATTCAGTTTTTTGAAAACGACAAAGCTAATAGAGAATTAATTCTAGATCATCTTTACGAGAAATTCCCTCAAATTACTTCGCTGCAATACGTAGTGAACAATAAAGCGAACGATACTTTATACGATACTGATATTAAATTATACAAAGGAAGGGATTACATTTTGGAAGAAATGGAAGGGTTGAAATTTAGCATTAATGCAAAATCTTTTTATCAAACTAACTCTGATCAAGCCTACGAATTGTACAAAATAACGCGTGATTTCGCCGGTCTTACCGGAAATGAAATTGTTTATGATTTATACACAGGAACTGGAACTATTGCACAGTTTGTTTCTAAAAAAGCAAAAAAAGTAATTGGTGTAGAAAGTGTTCCTGAAGCGATAAAAGATGCTAAACTGAATGCAGAACGCAATGAAATCACAAATTGTGAGTTTTTTGTGGGGGATATGAAAGTGGTTTTCAACGATGATTTCATCGCACAACACGGTCATCCTGATGTGATTATTACCGATCCGCCAAGAGATGGAATGCACAAAGATGTAATTGAACAAATAATGAAAATTGCTCCTGAAAAGGTGGTTTATGTAAGTTGTAATTCGGCTACACAAGCGCGTGATTTGGCTTTAATGGACGAAAAATACAAAGTGACTCGTGTACGTCCTGTGGATATGTTTCCGCAAACGCATCACGTAGAAAATGTTGTACTTTTGGAAAGAAGAAAATAGTAGTCCGTTTGAAGTTTTAAGATTCCAGAAAGTGTAATCCACAACACTAAACACTGAATATTATTGTATGAAAAAGATATTTTTATTGTTATTGTTTTTTGTTTTCACTTTCTCCAGTTGTGAGAAAGACGACATTTGCGATGCAAATACTCCCACAACGCCACGATTGGTGATTGGTTTTTATGATTTTTTGAATCCTTCAGTTTTAAAAAACGTATCTAATCTGAAAGTTGTTGGTGAAGGAATGACCGATGGAATTCTTTTTAACGGCAGCCAAACAACCAGCGGAAATACCATTTCAATTCCGTTAAAAACTGTTGGAACAAGCACAACCTATAGTTTCACATTAAATTCAGGAAATCCTAATCGTGCATTGGTTGATGAAGACATTATAAAATTTAATTATACCACACAGGAACTTTTTGTTTCCAGAGCGTGTGGTTACAAAACAATTTTCACATTAGATCCAACAAATCCATATACGCATACCGATGCAACAGCAGCAAATCAAAAATGGATAAAATTTATATCGGTTGAAAAAAGTAATATCGAAAATGAAAATGAAACACACATTAAGATCTTTTTTTAGTATTTGTCTCCTATTGTCGTTGACTTTGGTGCAGGGGCAAGAGACTACTCCTATCAAAAGCGATCCAAAAACCACCAAAACAGACCAGATTATTCCTGAAGCACCTATACCATTAGTAGAAATTAAACCAGCTTTGAAAAAGAACGATTCAATTCCTGTAAAGACCGATCGTTATGGCGTACGTGTGGGTGTTGATTTATATAAATTGACACGCGCTCTTTATGACAAAAATTATAAAGGAATTGAATTAGTGGGAGATTATCGATTGACTAAAAAATATTTTTTGGCTGCAGAATTAGGGAATGAAAATAAAACTACGGATGATGATCGCGTCAATTTCACTACTAAAGGTTCATACATAAAAGCGGGTTTTGATTATAATGCTTACGAAAATTGGCTGGATATGGAAAATATCATTTCTATAGGTATGCGTTACGGTTTTAGCACATTTAATCAGCAATTGAACAGTTACAGAATTTACAATGCGAATCCATATTTTGGAGAAGTCCCTGTAATTCCTTCTGGTAAAAAGTTTGATGGATTGTCCGCTAGTTGGATTGAAGTCGTAGCAGGAGTAAAAGCCAAAGTATTTAATAATGTGTTTGTGGGTTTTAGCCTTCGATTGAACCGATTGGTAACCAATAAAGAACCTGAAAATTTCTCCAACTTATATATTCCAGGATTCAACAGAACCTACGATGGTAGTTTTGGAGTAGGATTCAATTATACAGTAACTTATTTTGTTCCTATTTACAAGAAGAAAGTTGCTCCAAAAAAAGTAGAGAAAAAATAACCGCCAATTCGCTAATTTTTATTTTTGGTGAAAATTAGCAGATTAGCGGTCAGTATTTTAAAAAACACAACATCTTAGGATTTCTAATCTACCCTATTTCCTTAATTCCTTTCATGAAAATCCATTTCATGTATAATTTCTCTCCATCTTTGGTTTTTATCGCATGAAATTTTGGCGATAAAAGTGTTCCTATTACAAAGGCGGTTAACGGAATCCCGAATCCAGTTAAATTAGTATAATGTTCCACTAAATACCTAGCAGAAATAAATAATATCGCAAAACATCCAAGTTGATATATAAATGCTCGTATTTGTAATTTGGTCATGATAAATTATAAATTGTGAGTTATGAATTATAAATTTTTAGTTGATTACTCCTGACTATCTTCTAAAGTCTGATTCGTAGAATCTGAATCCTGAACAGCCTGAAACTTCGTTCTTTTACTTCCTTCATACATTTCGTATTTTACCAAACGTGCTTCTAAACCAGCATTAAAAAGTTTAATTTTTCTCGAAGGTTTCAGACCTACATATTTCAGTGCTTCCAAGTTCGCTGTAATCATCCAGGCATTCGTTCCAGGGTAATTTTTCTTTAAGGTATCACCGATATTTTTGTAGAATTCTTCCATGTGAATATCCAGACGCTCATCATACGGCGGATTGAAAACGATCTGCAGTTTTCCTTCCGAAGTTTTTTCAGTGTCAAAAAAGTTCTTTTCTTCAATAGAAATATACTCGTCAAGATTGGCGTTTTTGATGTTGTCTTTGGCCTTTTGAACCGCACTTGGTGCTTTATCGTAGCCTTTTATGGTGTAATGAAACTCACGAACGCGTTTTAATAAACTGTCGGAAATACTATCAAACAAATCATTGTCCCAATCGTTCCATTTTTCAAAAGCAAATTCTTTACGGTTGATGTTTGCAGGAATGTTGCAGGCAATCATGGCGGCTTCAGCTAAGAACGTTCCCGAACCACACATTGGATCCAAGAAATCTGTTTGACCGTCCCAACCGGAAAGCAATAGAATTCCTGCTGCCAAAACCTCGTTTATAGGAGCAATATTCGTTGCGGTTCTGTACCCACGTTGGTTCAATGCATTTCCTGAAGTGTCCAATGCAACTGAAACCTGGTCTTTATCGATATGGATGTTGATTCTTAAATCAGGATGTACTTTATCAATACTTGGACGTTGTCCGGTTCTTTCTCTGAACTGATCGACAATCGCGTCTTTACATTTTTGGGAAACAAATTCCGAGTGATTAAAATATTCCGAATGTACTGTGGTATCAATCACAAAAGTCTGATTGGCAGTCAGTAATTTAGACCAATTCACCCCAGAAATACCTTTGTATAAAGCCTGTTCGTTATTTGCCTTGAAAAAATAAATAGGTTTCAGGATTTTCAAAGCGGTACGCAAAGACAAATTTGCTTTGTACATAAACCCTTTATCTCCTTTAAAACTCACCATTCTCACACCTTGCTCTACGCTTTGCGCGCCAAGGTTTTGCAGTTCTTTTGCTAATATTTCTTCAAAACCAAAAAAGGTTTTGGCAACCATTTTATAATTATTTTCCATTTGCCCCCTCTGTCCCCTAAAGGGGAAATTGTTATCGTTATATTCGGCAAAAATACACTAAATTTGCATTAATCGAATTAATTGAAAAAGAATAAATGTCTGCAACACAAAATCCACCGACTGAAAATCAACTAAAATCAACTGGAAACTGGTACACTTCCTGGTTTGACACTCCATATTATCACATCCTTTACAAAGATAGAAACTATGGAGAAGCTCAGGTTTTTATGGATAATATTACCCATTACTTAAATCTTCCTGAAAACGCAAAAGTATTGGATTTAGCATGTGGTAAAGGCCGCCATTCTATTTATTTGAACCAATTAGGTTTTACGGTACTTGGAGCTGACCTATCTGAAAACAGCATTGCCGAAGCCACTAAAAATACGAATGAGACCCTTCATTTCAAAGTACACGACATGCGTGAACCTTTTGAAGAAAAATTCGATGCCATTTTCAATTTATTTACCAGCTTTGGTTATTTCGAAAATGACGAAGACAATCTCACTACATTAAAGGCCATCAAAGAAAGCCTGACGGAATATGGTTTTGCCGTGATTGACTTTATGAATGTTGCTCAGGTCATCGAAACGCTTATTCCGGAAGAGACAAAAACGGTTGAAGGCATCGATTTTCATATCAAACGTTATTTAAAAGAAGGTCATATTTACAAAGAAATTGACTTTGAAGATAAAGGCCAAAAATTTCATTTTACTGAAAAAGTAAAAGCTTTAACATTAAAAGATTTTGAGGAATTAATGGAAGAAGCCGGAATTTATCTATTGGATATTTTTGGTGATTATAAATTAAAAAAATTCCATAAAACAGATAGTGAACGCCTAATCATGATTTTTAAGTAAATGAATTACCTTTTACCATTACTTTCCGTAATCATCGGATATATTGTCGCCTTGAGTATCCGACCAAAGAACAAAATCAACCTAAAATTGCTGTTGGCTTTCAGTGGTTCTTTCTTACTTTCATTGACGGTAATGCACTTATTACCTGAAATTTATGAAAGTGCGAACCCAAACATCGGACTCTTTATCATGCTGGGAATATTGTTCCAGATTATATTGGAATTTTTCTCAAAAGGAGCGGAACACGGTCACGTTCACGGACAGGAAACAATGACGCAAATCCCTTGGTTATTATTTATTAGTCTTTGTATACATGCGTTTCTGGAAGGATTTCCCGTAAGCCATCATCATGATTTAGCGATAGGAATTGCCATTCATCACTTGCCTATTGCCATCATTCTGACTACCTTTTTTACCAATGCCAGTTTGAATAAAAAAGCCATTTTTTTCTTCATGATCACCTTTGCAGTGATGACGCCGCTGGGAACCATTTTATCTGATTATCTGCCAATATTAAACGTTTATTACACTGAAATCACAGCCATAGTAATAGGAATTTTATTTCATATTTCATCCACCATTATTTTCGAAAGCAGCGAAGGACACAAGTTCAATATCGCAAAGGTTTCGATGATTGTAATAGGAATTGCGTTGGCGTATTTTATATAATTTTATAATTTGGGCGTAACCGCAAGAGTCGGGCTATTCGCTGTAAATGAAATTGACCGAATTCCGACTAAAATAAAAGTAAAATGAGGTAATCTTTTTTCATTTCGCTAAAGCTACATGATAAAAAGGATTTCCGCTATTATCCCTCACCGAAGAAAAATAAATGCACGGACAACTCGCAAGTTTTCCCTTCAAAAAAAACATGAATATGGAATTCACGAAAACCACCGAACAATCCTCGAAATACGAACATTTAGAAAAAATGTCGGTTCAAGAATTGTTATCTAATATCAATCAGGAAGACAAAACCGTTCCGCTTGCCGTAGAAAAAGCTTTGCCAGAAATAGAACGTTTAATCACTGAAATAGTTGCCAAAATGAAACTGGGTGGACGATTATTTTACATTGGCGCCGGAACATCGGGGCGTTTAGGAATTCTTGATGCTTCAGAATGTCCGCCAACATTTGGCGTTCCTTTCGATTTAGTAATTGGGATCATTGCCGGTGGTGACGCCGCCATTCGTAAAGCCGTAGAAAATGCCGAAGACAACGCAACACAAGCCTGGATTGACTTGAAAGCTTTCAATATAAATGAAAATGATATTGTTCTTGGAATTGCCGCTTCAGGCACAACTCCTTATGTCATTGGAGGATTACAAGCTTGCAATGAAAATTATATTACTACAGGAAGTATTTCTTGCAATGCCGAAAGTCCACTTTCGAAAACGGCAAAATTCCCTATTGAAGTGGTTGTAGGACCCGAATTTGTAACCGGAAGCTCCCGAATGAAAGCAGGAACGGCACAAAAAATGGTACTCAATATGATAACAACCGCCACCATGATTCAACTGGGAAAAGTGAAAGGCAACAAAATGGTCGATATGCAACTCAGTAACAGCAAACTCGTGGATCGCGGCGTAAAAATGATTATGAGTGAAATTCCCGTTGCCTACGAACAAGCCGCTGACTTATTAAAAAAACATGGTAGTGTGCGAAAAGCAGTCGATTATTTTACAGCTCAATAAACAGATTACAGGCAAACATTTTTGAGTACATCAAAAAACTTTAAACCTTAAATAAAACAATGGCAACCAACAAAGAACTATTAGCTAAAGGAATCAAATATTTATCAGGAGCTTTACCGTTGATCTTTATTGGTCCGACCTTAATATATAATGCCTTTATGAACAAACAAAATGTATGGCATTATGCGATTTTAGCAATAGGAATAATTGCTTGTCTGGGGGCGATGTATTTGATGTTTTTGGGTTTAAAAACAATTATGAAAAGCTTATTTAACGACTAATGGAAAACTTAATTCACGTTCATAAAACATTTGAAAAAATAGTTTACGTCGATAAAAAAGTAAACAATAGAGAATTTGAGGATTGCATTTTTAAAAACTGTGATTTATCAAATAGCGATTTCTCTTACAGCACATTTATGGATTGCGAGTTCATAGATTGTAATTTGGCTATGACCAAATTATCAGGAACTAGCTTGAAAGGTGTACAATTCAACAACTGTAAATTGCTGGGAATTCAGTTTGAGGAATGCGATGACTTCTTGTTTAATGTAAGTTTTCAGGAATGCGTTTTGGATTATTCTTCGTTTATCAATAAAAAAATGCCAAAAACAAAATTTAATTCTTGTTCGTTGCGAGAGGTCAGTTTTGTTGGAACCAATCTTACGAGTGCTGTTTTTGACAACAGTAATTTAGATGGTGCTGTTTTTAACAATACACAATTAGCCGGCGCCGATTTTTCGAAAGCAACTGATTATAAAATTGATCCTGAATTCAATCCAATGAAAAAAGCAAAATTTTCGACACAAGGAATTATTGGTCTTCTGGACAAATACGATATTAAAATACAATAATGCATTACCCCAGATGGAAGTGAAAACCCGCAAGGCTCAAAGCTATTTTTTCTTGACTAAAAAGAGCGACCAAAGGAAGCTCCTTTTTTGTCAATAGAAAAAAAGATTTTAGACTTGGGAGTTGCAACGTACAGCTGGATTAGGTCCTAAAAAATAAATAATTTAAAAATGAAAAAAATAACATTCCTCCTCCCACTATTGCTACTGTTGTCATGCTATGATGCGGAGCGCAATTGCAAAGATTTCAAAACCGGTAAATTCAAATTTGAATATGAAGTTGACGGTATCAAGAAAACAACTGTTTTTGAAAGAAACGACAGTATTGAAATAGAAACTTTTGAAGGAAAGACTGACACCGCTTCGATACGATGGGTAAACGATTGCGAATATGTTTTGCTAAAATTGCATCCAAAAAATATGGCCGAAGAAAAGGCTATTGGCATGAAAATTTTGACAACCACAAAAAATTCCTATACCTTTGAATTTGGTTTGGTGGGTTCTGATGCTAAACAAAGAGGAACGGTTACAAAGATTGCTGACTAAATAGTATAAACTATAATTAAATAATCATGGAAGTATTTTTAAATCCGGATGCGTGGATTGCCCTTTTAACATTAACATTTCTGGAGATTGTGTTAGGAATCGACAATATCATTTTCATATCAATTGCCACTGGCAAATTACCTGTCGAACAACGTAAAAGAGCCACAAAAATCGGAATGTTTCTTGCCATGTTCATGAGAATCGCGCTTTTGTTTGGTATTAATTTATTAATTCAAATGAAAGAACCTTGGTTTCATATTGATTTCAGTTGGTTTTCAGCGGGAATCACAGGTCAAAGCCTTATTTTACTTGCTGGTGGATTATTCTTAATATATAAGAGTACGAATGAAATTAGAGAAAAAGTAGACGAAAAAGGGCATGAAGAAAAAGAGTTAGGAAAATCGGCCACAAAATCGTTTCAAAATGTACTTTTTCAAATTATAATGATTGATTTAGTTTTCTCTTTTGATAGTATTCTTACCGCGGTAGGTATGACTAACGGAGTTGAAGGTGCTTTGTATATTATGATTACCGCTGTGGTTATTTCTGTATTAATCATGATGCAATTTGCTGTTCCTGTTGGAAACTTTGTCAACAAGCATCCTTCAATTCAAATACTTGGTTTATCGTTTTTGATTCTTATTGGAATGATGCTGCTTACTGAAAGTGCTCATTTATCGAATGCTTTAATCTTTGGAAGTCACGTTTCACCAGTACCAAAAGGGTACTTGTACTTTGCGATATCATTCTCATTATTAGTTGAAGTACTAAACATGAAAATGAAGAAAAACAAATAATAAAATTTTTTTATTTAATAAAAAAGCTCCCTTGCGGGAGCTTCTTTTATTCTAAAGATAAAGTAATCTGACCGTCATCGTCTAATTGAATATCCGCATCATCAGCATCCGTTTCTCCTTTTACTTCTAAATCCTCAGGGATAATCTCAACAGGGATTTCATATGGTAACGATTCAAGCAGGTTTACTTGTTTTAGCTTATCGGTTGTCAATTGATTTCCTAAAGCTCTAAATCCTTTTACGGAAATAAATGATTCTATGTCTACCGTCATCGTCTCTTTTTGAACTCCTTTTATTTTTGTAAAAACTAATTCTGCTACCGGACGATAATCTGTTGATACAATCTCTAATTGTGAATTAGGATGCTCCGTGATAAAACTTTCTTCTTTATTTTCGGTTTCCACCAAAAAACGTTTGATGTAATACCGCTCTTTTTCGCCATCATAATAAATAGCTGAAATTGGTTTCTTCGGAACCCATTTTTCCAAAACTACCATATCTTCATCAAAATGAGTAGATAGTTCCGGTGTAATTACTTTTATTTTCCCGGATTGCGATATGATTAAAATTTTATCATTTGGTCTGAACTCTCCTAATAACTCCCCTCTTGCATCTACGTTTAAACGCTGTACAGTGTCATCAAACCAGATTTTTCTTGGCAATAAAGTAGAAATTCCTTTCTCCTTCAGTTCTATTTTTTTAATTGGATATTTAGTTACCAAATTTCCTTTGGAAGCCCTCCCTTTTATCGTTAAACTGGCAAAATCAATATCGAATTTCAATTTTTTAACACTTCCTACCTGACGCAATAATATCGTAATAACTTCCGCTTCTCCATTTGGATTACAAGAAAAATACACTACTTGAGAACCTGCCGTTTCATTGGTTAAATCATACGCTTTGTCTCGGGTCACTCCCGAAACATTGAATCGTTTTATATATGAAGGCCCAGATTTTCCATCACGGTAAATCATGTTATAAATGGTACGCTTGTCGCTTTTGTCAAAAATAGCAATGTGTATAATATCTTTTCCTACAAAGGTCTTCGCATCTACTTTGGTAATCATCATTTTTCCGTCACGCAGAAAAACAATTACATCATCAATATCAGAACAATCTGTGACGTATTCGTCTTTCTTCAAGCTAGTACCCACAAAACCTTCTTCTTTATTGACGTATAATTTAGTGTTTCGTAAAACTACTTTGGTCGCTTCGATATCATCAAAAATACGGAGCTCCGTTTGACGTTCCCGCCCTTTGCCGTACTTCTCTTTTAATCTAGTGAAATAGGCAATCGCAAAATCAATCAGATTTTCTAAATTGTGTTTTACTTGTTCAATATCCCCTTCCAACGATTCGATTTTATCCTGCGCTTTATTACTGTCAAATTTGGAAATACGCATAATTCGGATATCCAATAAACGCAAGATATCTTCTTCGTTAACAGCTCGTTTTAAGTGTTTTGTATGCGGTTTCAAACCATCATCAACCGCTTTCAGTACTCCTTCTCTTGTCGTTTGCTCTTCAATGTCACGATAGATTTTATTTTCGATAAAAATACGTTCCAACGAAAGAAAATGCCATTGTTCTTCCAATTCACTCAATTGAATTTCGAGTTCGCTTTTCAGTAATTGAACTGTTCTGTTCGTTGAAATTTTCAACATTTCCGAAACCCCAATAAACAACGGTTTGTTATCCTCAATCACACAACCTAATGGTGCTACCGAAGTTTCACACGCCGTAAAAGCAAACAATGCATCAATCGTTTTATCTGGAGAAACACCCGGGAAAAGGTGAATTAATATCTCAACCTCAGCTGCGGTATTGTCCTCAATTTTCTTGATTTTGATTTTACCTTTCTCATTTGCTTTCAAAATACTGTCAATCAAAGTGGTCGTATTTGTCGAGAACGGAATTTGGGTAATGACTAAAGTATTTTTATCCAGCTGCCCAATTTTGGCACGTACACGTACACGTCCGCCACGTAATCCATCATTGTAATTGGACACATCAGCAATGCCTTGTGTCAAGAAATCCGGATATAAGGTAAATGGTTTTCCTTTTAATATTTTTATGGACGAATCAATTAACTCATTGAAATTATGAGGCAACACTTTCGTGGAGAGACCTACCGCAATTCCCTCTGCTCCAGAAGCCAATAATAATGGAAATTTTACAGGCAGATTGTTGGGTTCTGCACGACGACCATCGTAAGAAACACCCCAATCCGTAATTTTTGGACTATAAATAACCTCCAGAGCAAATTTAGACAAACGCGCTTCAATGTAACGGGAAGCCGCAGCACCATCTCCCGTTAGTATATTTCCCCAGTTTCCCTGACAGTCTATCAATAATTCTTTTTGTCCAATTTGTACCATCGCATCACCAATACTCTGATCTCCGTGAGGATGATATTGCATGGTGTGTCCAACAACATTGGCAACTTTATTATAACGGCCGTCATCTAATTCCTTTAAAGAGTGCATAATTCTGCGCTGAACCGGTTTAAAACCGTCCTCAATCGCCGGAACTGCACGTTCCAGAATCACATACGAAGCGTAATCCAGAAACCAGTCCTTGTACATTCCCGTAACTTTGGTAATGGTATCGTTTCCGTCTTCTTGATTATCGTAAAAATGTTGTCCACCTGTAGAAATTATGTCTTCAAATGCACCTTCGCCAGCTGTGTTTTGATATTCTTGTCCTTCTGGTAATATGTTGTCGTCGTCTTCGTCTTTCATTATCTCGATTCCGAAATTAATTGTATTAAATCCTCTCTGCTTGGCAGAATTGTTTTGTATTTACTGGCAAAAATTTGCTCGTTATTTTCTGGTAAAGTATATTCTACAACTAAATCACTTTTGTTTTGGCAAAGAACAATTCCTATCGTTTTATTTTCGTCTTCCAAACGCATTTCTCTGTCGTAATAATTGACATACATTTGCATCTGTCCTAAATCTTGGTGTTTTAATTCGCCTATTTTTAAGTCAATCAGCACAAAACATCTAAGAATTCTGTTGTAAAAAACCAAATCGATTCGAAAATGTTTATCGTCAAAAGTAATTCTGTTCTGTCTTGCGACAAAAGTAAAACCATGACCTAATTCTAATAAAAAATGTTCTAGTTTATTGATAATTTCTTCCTCTAATTCCGATTCAGAATACTGATGTAACTCTGGTAAACCCAAAAATTATAAAATATAAGGATCTTTAATAAGGTCTTTTGGTTTTTCTATAATCTGACCTTGTTCCGAAAGTTTCAAAACTCCCGCTGCATCTCGACTTAAAGCCAGTCGTGTATAAAGAGCTGAATCATATTGTCGTTTTAATTCTCGAACACTCCAATTGTATTTCTCAGATTCAATTTCGTAAAAACGTCTTTCTTTTTCATCGTCAATTCGCATTAAGAAAACATAATGTGTCCAAGTCAATTTAAAAAACGAAGATAATGTTTCGTAATCAAATTTATTTAAATCCGCGTTCACTGTCTGCGCTTTTTGAGATTTAAATTCCCCGGTCAGTGACTGGAATATTTGAATTTGTAAAATCCGAGTCATTGACTCGGAAATTGAGTAAGCTAAATAAAACTTCCTCATATTTTCTAAATTATCAGCAGAAAACCCTTTTCCAAACTCAATTGTCAACTGTTCCGAAAGTCCTTTTAGTAGTTGCTTTCCGTATTGAGCTCGTTCTTTTCCGCTTTGTTCTTCTTCAACAATCATTCTTCCTATTTCAAAATAGGTATATACCATTGTTGAATTTACGGTACGCAAAACCTGTTGACGGGCATTTTGCAATAGCGCGACTACTTGAGAAAATAAAATTTTATTTTGTGGATTATCTGAAACTGTATTTTCTTCGTCTTTCATTAAATATATTCTATTGAATACTAATTAATTTAATTTTGTTCTAAAAATGCTAAAAAGAATATTTTTCATTACAAACATGATCTTCTTTTACAGCCTCAATTCCATTTTTATCCAACTCTTTATTTACGACTTGATCACATTCTTTGTGATCATTACTAATTTTAATAAAAAAAACAGTTGACAAACTAATCACAAGTAATATAGCGATAAAATTCAGTGTTTTTTTTGTAGGCATTTTTTAACGATTTAAACTTTCTCAATTACATCTAATTCTACTTTCAAATTCTTAATGATAAATTCTTGCCTGTCTGGTGTATTTTTACCCATGTAGAAAGACAGTAATTGTTCAATAGAAGTATTTTTATCCATCATAATAGGATCTAAACGAATGGTTTCTCCTATGAAATTTTTGAACTCATCTGGAGAAATCTCTCCCAATCCCTTAAATCGGGTGATTTCTGGTTTAGGTTTTAATTTTTCGATAGCATTTCTACGTTCTTCTTCAGAGTAGCAATAAATGGTTTCTTTCTTGTTTCGAACTCTAAAAAGTGGAGTTTGCAAGATATACAAATGACCTTCCTTAATCAACTCGGGAAAAAACTGCAGAAAAAAAGTAATCAGGAGCAAGCGAATGTGCATTCCATCTACATCGGCATCGGTCGCAATTACTATGTTGTTGTAACGCAATTTTTCTAATCCATCTTCAATATCGAGAGCGGCCTGAAGCAAATTGAATTCTTCATTTTCATAAACAATTTTCTTGCTCATTCCATATGAATTCAACGGCTTACCACGTAAACTAAAAACGGCCTGTGTATTTACGTCACGTGATTTGGTGATAGATCCGGAAGCCGAATCTCCCTCAGTAATGAAAAGCGTGCTTTCCAAATTTTTAGGGTTTTTAGTATCCGGAAGGTGCGCGCGGCAATCTCTTAATTTCTTGTTGTGTAAATTCGCTTTTTTAGCGCGATCTGTTGCCAATTTCCGAATCCCGGATAGTTCTTTACGCTCTCTTTCGGCTTGAATAATTTTTCGCAATAAGGCTTCCGCAGTTGGAGGATTCTTATGTAAATAATTATCCAATTTCGTTTTTACAAAATCGTTTACAAAAGTTCTCACCGAAGGCATTCCCGGTTCAGAACCCATATCTGTTGAACCTAATTTGGTTTTAGTCTGTGATTCAAAAACGGGTTCCATTACTTTGATGCTTATCGCCGTAACAATCGATTTTCGAACATCTGATGCTTCAAAACTTTTATTGTAAAATTCTCGAATAGTTTTCACTATGGCTTCCCGATACGCCGCTAAGTGCGTTCCTCCTTGGGTGGTATTCTGTCCGTTTACAAATGAGTGGTATTCTTCGCTGTATTGCGTTTTACTGTGTGTTAAAGCCATCTCGATATCATCCCCTTTCAAGTGAATGATTGGATATTCCAAATCTTCGGCGTGAATGGTTTCTTCTAATAAATCTTTCAGACCATTCTCAGAAAAATATTTTTCTCCGTTAAAAATGATAGTCAAACCGTTGTTTAGGTAACAATAGTTTTTGAGCATTTTGATAATATACTCAAATCTAAATTTATAGTTTTTGAAAATCGATTCATCCGGAATAAAAGTTACTTTGGTTCCTTTTCGCTTCGTTGTCTCAATAATATCTTCTTCGACAACAAGATTTCCAGCAGAGAATTCGGCTGCTTTTTGTTTTTCATCACGAACAGATTCTACACGGAAATAGTTCGACAATGCATTCACGGCTTTTGTCCCTACTCCATTCAAACCAACCGATTTCTTAAATGCCAAAGAATCGTATTTTCCTCCGGTATTCATTTTAGAAACTACATCAATCACTTTTCCCAGTGGAATTCCACGTCCATAATCCCGTACCGTAACCGTTTTATCTTTTATAGTTACCTCGATCGTTTTACCGGCGCCCATGACAAATTCATCGATACAGTTATCAAGAACTTCTTTTAAAAGAATATAAATACCATCATCCGGCGAAGATCCATCACCCAGTTTCCCGATGTACATTCCGGGCCGCATGCGAATATGTTCTTTCCAGTCGAGTGACCGAATATTATCTTCGGTATATTGATTTTGTTCGGACATTGTAAAATTTGTGGATTTTGTGCTAATGTAGTGTAATTCGATACATTTTGAAATACCAAAGCACCAAAGTTATCAAGAATGATATTGACAAACGATTCGTGATTTAGGAGTAACGATTTTAGATTGCAGATTTCAAATTACTATTAGTACTTCTATTAAAATTTAAAAATTATTAATAATTTCTTTCAATTGATTATCCAACTCTGCATTGGAAATTTTACCATTTTCGACATCAAAATTAGCCTCAAAACTAGGCAATGAAAACGTTGCTTTTATATTTCCACCGTAAAATGGAAAGGCATTTTTTGCAATTCCTAAAACGCTTGCTCCACCTTTAGCTCCGGGCGAAGTTGCCATCAATAACATTGGTTTTTCCTGAAAAACTTTAGCATTTATTCTGGTACACCAGTCAAAGATATTCTTGAAAGCAGCAGAATAATTTCCGTTATTTTCTGCCATTGAAACCACTAAAACATCGGCGGGGGCAATTTTAGCCAGAAAAGCTTTGGCTAATTCGTGCTGACCAATTTCTTCTTCGATATCAACGGTGTATATTGGCATTTGGAAATCGTTTAAATCCAAAACCTCAACTTCTGCATTTGCGAAAAGATTTGCTGCGTAAGTCGCTAATTTTTTATTGATAGAGTTTTTGCTGGGGCTTGCGCCAAAAGCGATTATTTTCATAAGAATTAGTTTTTTTTTAAAAGTACTAAAAATCGGCTCTGCCACAAAAAAATTACCTACTGATTCACAGATTATGAAAATAAAAAACCAAACGTCATTTTTCCCAGATTAATTTTACCCCAGAGTGAAACGGAAAGCATTTTGCAGAACAATCTTATTTTTTCTTGATAAAAAAGAGCGACCAAAGGAAGCTTCTTTTTTGTCTTAGAAAAAAGAGATTGATGGGAAAATCTTGAAGTGGAAAGCTGGAATAGGTACAAAAAAAGTCGAAAGCAATTACTAACTTTCGACTTTATCACTTTTGCCTTTATGACTTTTTTTTAAACGTTAAATCTAAAATGCATTACATCTCCGTCTTTTACGACATATTCTTTTCCCTCTACTTTAAATTTCCCGGCTTCTTTACATTTAGCTTCTGAACCATATTGAACGAAATCTTCGTACGCAATAACTTCGGCACGAATAAATCCTTTTTCGAAATCAGTGTGAATCACTCCTGCGGCTTGTGGAGCAGTGGATCCAATATCAATAGTCCAAGCACGAACTTCTTTTACACCTGCTGTAAAATAGGTTTGTTGCTTCAATAATTTATAGGCTGCACGAATAAGAACTGACGCTCCAGGCTCCGTCAAACCCATGTCTTCTAAGAAAACCTGACGCTCTTCGTAACTTTCTAATTCGGTAATATCAGCTTCAGCACCAACCGAAAGGATAATCACTTCGGCATCTTCATCTTTTACCAACTCCCGAACTTGGTCAACATATTTGTTTCCGCTCACAGCTGAGTTTTCATCCACATTACAAACATACAAGACTGGTTTTGCGGTAATCAATTGAAACCCTTCCATCAAAATTTCCTCATCATTATTTTGAGGAGTTACCGTTCTGGCAGATTTTGCCTGAAGTAACGTCTCTCTGATTCGGTCTAAAAGTGCTTTTTCGGTTTGCGCTTCTTTGTTGCCTGTTTTTGCGGCGCGATTTACTTTTTCTAGACGTTTTTCAACGTTTTCTAAGTCCTTCAACTGCAATTCGATATCAATCGTTTCTTTGTCACGAATTGGATTTACATTTCCGTCAACGTGTACGATATTATCGTTGTCAAAACAACGCAAAACGTGAATAATGGCATTACATTCTCTGATGTTTCCAAGAAATTGATTCCCTAATCCTTCTCCTTTACTGGCACCTTTTACCAATCCTGCAATATCAACGATATCAACCGTTGCCATTTGAACGCGTTCTGGTTTCACCAACTCTTCCAATTTTTCAATTCTCGGATCTGGTACATTTACAACACCTATATTTGGCTCAATAGTACAAAAAGGAAAGTTGGCACTCTGCGCTTTTGCATTGGATAAACAATTGAATAATGTTGATTTTCCAACATTTGGTAATCCTACAATTCCTGCTTTCATATGTGGATAATATTTTATTTTTAATGGAATATTGTGTCGTGAACCTGTTGTTATTTCGCAACCGATCTTACGAAACTTTTTTTACGTATCACACGCTATTTGTAAATTCAGCGGTCGCTCAAAAGTTTGCAAAGATAAGATTTTAATAATATTTAAATTGATAAAAATCGCAGTTTAAACAGGTATCATACATTTTTAAAAAAAAATTAAATTATGTTCTAATATTTTGTTAAAAAAAATTATATTGCGAATAATTTAAAACTAAACAAAGGACTAAACACATCTTATTATGAAAAAATTTATATTATTATTATTCCTATTAAACGTCACGCTTCTTTTTGCCCAAAAGGAAGTTTCGGGTGTAGTACAAGATAATACTGGTGCTGGATTACCAGGTGTTAACATTATCGAGAAAGGAACGAACAACGGGGTCTCCACCGACAGCGATGGAGGATATAAAATAAAAGTGAAAGAAGGTGCCACTTTAGTTTTTAGTTATGTAGGATTCTCTACTATCGAAAAATTGGTTACAGGCACTTTTATCAAGGTTGTTTTATCAGAAGAGGGCGGAGAAGTCCTGAAAGATATTGTAATTGTGGGTTCCAGAAACTCAAAAAGAACGGTAGTAAATTCAGCGGTCCCCATTGATATTATTAACGTAAGAGACGTAACGACACAAAGCGGAAAATTAGAAATTAATGAATTACTCCAATATGTTGCACCTTCATTCAATGCGAACAAACAATCAGGTTCTGACGGTGCAGATCATGTTGACCCCGCTTCACTAAGAGGTTTAGGCCCTGATCAAACGCTCGTTTTGATAAACGGAAAAAGAAGACACCAATCGTCTCTTGTCAATCTTTTTGGAACTCGTGGAAGGGGAAATACCGGAACAGATTTGAATGCGATTCCGGCATCTTCAATAAAAAGAATTGAAATTTTGAGAGATGGTGCTGCTGCACAATATGGATCTGACGCTATAGCAGGAGTGATCAATATTGTTATGAATGACAATGTAAATGAATTAACTGGTGCCGTAACTTACGGTGCCTATAATACAAATGCAAAAGGAGATTTTCTTCCCGGAACCGCTAATACAGATGGCAATCGATTAGACCAAAATGGTTTCGGTAATTCTAAAGGCAAAAATAAAAGTTTTGATGGTGGTTCTATAAAAGTAGCAGCTAATTATGGTGTTGCGATTGGAGAAAAAGGCGGTTTTGCTAATTTTACCACAGAATATTTAAGTAAAAATAAAACCTTACGCCCTGGATATGATTTCAGAAAAGGTTTTGGTGAAGCAGAAATTCAAGGATTCAATTTTTTTGGAAACATGGCTATTCCTGTATCCGATAAAACTGAATTTTACGCTTTTGGCGGAAGAAACTATAGAGATACGGATGCATATGCTTTTACAAGAAATGATGGTGAAAGAGTAGTAGAATCCGTATATCCTGGAGGTTACACCCCTAGAATTACGTCAAATATTATTGACAACTCTATTGCTGCAGGTTTTAGAACTGAAACGGCAAGTGGTTGGAAAATAGACATTAGCAATACATTTGGAAAAAACCTTTTCCATTATTTTATCAAAGGAACTATCAATGCATCATTAGAAGATGCTTCTCCAACAGAATTTGACGCCGGAGGACATAGTTTGAGCCAAAACACAACAAATTTTGATTTTTCAAAAAACTACAGTTCCGTTTTATCAGGAATGAATCTTGCATTTGGAGCAGAATTCAGAACTGAAAAATTCAACATTTTTGCCGGAGAACAAGGTTCTTACGCTACTTATGACACCAATGGATTTCCTATAACTAATCCTGCAACTCAATCTGCTCCAATCGATCCTATTTCCGGAGAGCCAAGACCAGGAGGTTCTCAAGGGTTTCCGGGATATAGTCCCGCAAATGTCGTTGATAAAAGTCGTACGAACTTGTCTTTATATACGGATACAGAATTTGATATAACGGATAGTTTTTTAGTAAGTGCAGCGGTTCGTTTTGAAAACTACAGTGATTTTGGAAGTACTGTTAATGGAAAAATAGCGACTAGACTTAAAGCTTCGAAAAACATTAATTTTAGAGGTTCGTTAAGCACAGGATTTAGAGCACCTTCATTGGCACAAATTTACTACAACTTACGTTTTACTAATTTTAATGCCGGAGGAGCAACAGAAGTGCTACTCTCACCAAACAATAGCCCTGTAACGCAAGCATTTGGAATCGGGAAATTAAATGAGGAAAAAGCAGTTAATGCATCATTAGGTTTTACTTCAAATTTTGGAGATTTTACAGCTACAGTCGATGGATATTATATTAAGGTAAAAGACAGAATTGTTTTAACTGGCTATTTTGATGCAAGCCAACTAAATCTTGGTGTTTCAGCTGCCCAATTTTTTACCAATGGTGTTGATACAAGAACAGCTGGTTTAGATTTAGTTTTTGCATGGAAAAAAACATTTGGCGATTCAAAATTGGGAGCGACGTTGGTTGGAAATATCAATGACATGAAAATTGACAATGTGAAAAACGGAAGTTTAGACGAAGGTACTTTTTTTGGAAAACGTGAAAAAGCATTCTTATTGGCTTCAGCGCCAAAAAGTAAATTTGGCTTAAATCTTAATTATTCTAAAAATAAATTCGATGCTGGTTTAGCTTTCACCCATTTTAGTAAAGTAGTTCTTGTGGATTATGCTGATGAAGATGACGTATACAACGCAAAAACGGTTACTGATTTAACTTTAGGCTACAAATTATCGAAGCAATTAAAATTGAGCATTGGAAGCAATAACCTCTTCAATATTTACCCTGACAAACAAGATGAGCAAGGAAATACTGAAGCAGGAGGATATTGGGATTCAGTACAAATGGGATTCAGTGGTGCCTATTATTATGCTCGATTGGGATTTAATTTCTAATTCAATTATCCAATGATTATAAAAGGGCTGTCAATGACAGCCCTTTTTTTATTTCGCTTACTCTCCCAAAATTGAATACTTACTAACCGCTATTATTGACGGAAAATATATGCTACCGATTAGCGTAGTATGATCACACTACAAAAATAAAACAAAAAACCCCGAGCGTAAAACTCAGGATTCTTGGTTTGATGTACTAACAAATACTATTTTATTCGTTGTGTAAAAACGCTTGCCTATTCAGTAACGTTTCTTCGCTT
Organism: Flavobacterium sp. DSR2-3-3; assembly: GCF_049896585.1. Taxonomy (NCBI): domain Bacteria; kingdom Pseudomonadati; phylum Bacteroidota; class Flavobacteriia; order Flavobacteriales; family Flavobacteriaceae; genus Flavobacterium; species Flavobacterium sp. DSR2-3-3. Next base: position 299,660 of record NZ_JAFCUP010000004.1, on the reverse strand, counting down.
TCGACGTGATTGTCATCCGGAATACAACAATCTACAGGACATACAGCCGCACATTGTGGCTCATCATGAAAACCTTTACATTCAGTACATTTTCCCGGTACAATATAATACACTTCGTCAGAAATGGGAGTTTGAGCTTCATCAGAATCAATTTCGGTTCCATCAGGTAAAATCACTTTCCCTTTTAGTTTTGTTCCGTCTTTATATCTCCAATCGTCCGCTCCTTCGTATATTGCTGTATTTGGGCACTCGGGTTCACAAGCACCACAATTGATACATTCGTCTGTAATTATAATTGCCATCTTTTTAATTTAGGATTAAGGAAATAAGATTTTGGATTTAAGATTCTCATATCTTTCCTCTTTTAATCTTTTAACTATACGTTTTATAGCTTATTTTTGTGCAAAATTACAATCAAAACTATTCATAAGCAAACATTATGACATTAGAAACAAAAAAAAGTGTTTTTGTTGAATTAGGAAAATTTTTAAGTCAGTTTTCTGAAAATAACACTTTAAAAAATCCGGCCGTTTTGCGCAACGAAACGTTTTTTGATGCTTTTGTTGAATTAATACATTTATCACAATCGCACAATGGCTGGTACACTCCTGAAAACGTCTATTTCTCTATACATTCTTGGGCAGAAGCTTTAACAGAAGAGAACCTGAATAAATGGCTTTCAAGCTACACAATTCCGATCCGAGAGCCTAAAAATGTCGCGTTGATTCTTGCCGGTAATATTCCTTTGGTAGGTTTTCACGATTTCCTTTCGGTTTTGATTACAGGAAATAATGTGCTGGTAAAAACATCATCAAACGATCAGCATTTATTGCCTTTTTTAGCGAAATACATTACTGCGGTTAATCCTGAATTTGCTGAGAATATTACTTTTGTAGATGGAAAATTAGAAAATTTTGATGCCGTAATAGCCACAGGAAGCAACAACACAGCTCGTTACTTTGAATATTATTTTAAAGACAAACCTTCCATTATTCGAAAAAGCAGAAATTCAGTAGCGGTTTTGACCGGAAATGAAACCAAAGAACAACTTACCGCTTTGGGCGAAGATATTTTTCGTTATTTTGGATTAGGTTGCCGCAATATTTCTAAACTTTTTGTGCCGAAAGGATATTCCTTTGTTCCTTTTTTTGAAGCGATATTTGCCTACCAAGACGTAATTCATTACGAAAAATACGCTAACAATTACGATTACAACAAAGCCGTTTTCCTGATGAGTAATTTTAAATTATTGGATAATGGATTTCTGACTTTAAAAGAAGATCAAAGTCATGCCTCGCCTATTTCGAGTGTTTTTTATGAGTTTTACGATGATCTGAATGAATTAAAAATGAGATTAAAGTCTGAAAATGAACTGTTACAATGTATTGTTGCTGATGAGACTATTGAAAACAGCGTGGCATTTGGACAAACTCAAAATCCCCGATTATGGAATTACGCAGATAACACCGATACAATTTCATTTATGTTAACGATATAGCCAAAAAAAGTTCAATTATTCCGAATAAATTAACGCTTTTTAAACTCCTATTGTCGAAATTTGCATTTTAATTTTTTGGACATAAACTACACCATGAAAAAACACAACTACAGCGCAGGACCTTGTATTTTACCGCAAGAAGTTTTTGAAAAATCAGCACAAGCAATTTTAAATTTTAACGATTCCGGGTTATCACTTTTAGAAATTTCGCACAGAAGCAAAGACTTCGTTGCGGTAATGGATGAAGCGAGATCCATCGTTCTTGAACTTTTAGGTCTCGAAGGCAAAGGATATCAAGCATTATTTCTTGCTGGCGGAGCAAGTTTAGAATTTTTAATGGTTCCTTACAACTTGATGCAAGAAGGTGGAAAAGCGGCTTATCTTGACACAGGAACTTGGGCAGCAGCAGCTATAAAAGAAGCAAAACTTTTTGGAGATACAGTTGTTGTCGCTTCCTCAAAAGAACAAAATTACAATCATATTCCAAAAGGATATACAATACCAGCAGATGCTGATTATTTCCATTGCACCAGTAACAACACTATTTTTGGAACGCAAATGAAAGAATTTCCATCAGTTGATATGCCACTTATATGCGATATGAGTTCCGATATATTTTCAAGAGAATTAGATTTTTCTAAATTTGATTTGATTTATGCAGGAGCACAAAAAAATATGGGTCCCGCAGGAACTACTTTGATTGTTGTAAAAGAAGAAATTTTAGGTAAAAATGGTAGAATAATCCCAAGTATGCTGGATTACGCCAAACATATCAAAGCCGAAAGCATGTACAATACGCCGCCTGTTTTCCCTGTTTACGCATCTTTATTGACGCTACAATGGTTGAAAAACCTTGGTGGAATTGCTGCTATTGAAAAAATAAACAATGCTAAAGCGGCATTGCTTTATGGAGAAATTGACAGAAACCCATTATTCAAAGGAGCTGCAGCTGTTGAAGATCGTTCGAACATGAATGCTACTTTTTTATTAAATGATGAAGCGCATGCAGAGACATTTGATACAATGTGGAAAGCAGCGGGAATATCTGGATTACCGGGGCACCGTTCAGTAGGTGGTTACAGAGCTTCTATGTACAATGCGCTTCCGTTAGAAAGTGTTCAGGTGTTAGTGGATGTAATGAAAGAATTGGAAGCCAAAGTCTAGTTTTTAGCCGCACTTTTCAGTTATACAAAATAGCAATTGAATTCTGGATTCCTAGCCCTGATAGCAGTGAAAATCCTTTCTAGTCCTGAACTTGTTTCAGGATCCTGAAACAAGTTCAGGACTAGAAAGATTGTAACGGATAGCGGGAAATAGCTTCAGAAAAATAAAATAAAAATAATATGAGGACTAGATTGCTTCTTTCCTCGCAATGACATAAAAAATGAAAGTATTAGCCAATGACGGAATTTCTAAAAGTGGAATATTAGCTTTAGAAAAAGGTGGATTTGAAGTTATAACGACTAAAGTAGCGCAAGAACAGGTCGCTAATTTTGTTAATGAAAATAATGTAAGCGTAGTTTTGGTTCGTAGTGCGACTAAAGTTCGTAAAGATATCATTGATGCTTGCCCAGGATTGAAAATTATAGGTCGTGGCGGTGTAGGAATGGATAATATTGATGTGGATTATGCGAAAAGCAAAGGGATTCACGTAATAAACACTCCAGCTTCATCCTCAGGATCAGTTGCAGAATTAGTTTTTGCACACTTATTTTCTGGTGTTCGTTTTTTACATGATTCGAACAGAAACATGCCGCTTGAAGGAGATACCAACTTTGATGGTTTGAAGAAAGCATACGCAAACGGAATCGAATTAAGAGGAAAAACACTTGGAATAGTTGGAATTGGCCGTATTGGTCAAGCTACCGCTAAAATGGCGTTAGGATTAGGAATGAAAGTTATTGCTGCCGATAGTTTTATCCCGCAAGTTGATGTTAAAGTTGAATTTTTTGACGGACAATCCATCACAACAAATATCGTTTCTCAATCATTGGAATCTTTATTCAAAGAAGCTGATTTCATTACGTTACACGTTCCCGCACAAGATGGTTACATCATTGGAGAAAAAGAATTGGCTATAATGAAAGACGGTGTAGGTATTGTAAACTGCGCTCGTGGCGGCGTTATTGACGAAGTTGCATTAGTAAAAGCATTAGACAGCGGAAAAGTATTATTTGCTGGACTAGATGTTTTTGAAAACGAACCAACTCCTGAAATGGCTATTTTGATGAATCATAAAATCTCGTTGACTCCACACATTGGAGCGGCAACAGGAGAAGCCCAAGATAGAATTGGTACTGAATTAGCCTCACAAATTATTAGTATATTAGGTTAATTTTTCCTTCTTAAATATTTAATGAGAGGCTGTTTGATAAAAACAGCCTCTTTTTTTACTTAACAGTATACCAATCAATGATTTGTTTTATGTAACTTTATAATTCAATTTTATTATCATGAAGAATAGCTACTACATAATAATTGTCATTTTTTGTTTGCTTTTGGGCTGTACTACCTCAAAGTCTGCTTTTCCAAATACTGAAAAATCAGTTGCGGCTCAAGGCGATACGGTAAGAATTGCCAATGACAAACTGGAATATGAAGTGATTATTATTGATCCCGGTTTTAATACCTGGCTCAATTCAAGAGCATTCCCACGACAATATCATTCTCAATCTTTTTTTGAAAACAAAAACCAGTTTTATGTGAGTGAATGGAACAGTCGGGTGTTGCAACCGCAACGATATGATCCCAATTTGTACGAAATGACAATCAATTATGACCCTAATATTGATTATGGGTACGAGGTAAATTATTTGATATACAATTATATGATTTATTTTCAAAACACGTACAAACAAAAACTTTTTGGTTTTGTCCCCATCAGATAATGTTGCTATATTTGTATTCATTATAAATAAAAATGAACAAACTTAAACAGCGATGGGGAATTGAAACTAATTTTCAACTTACCCTAATATTTATTGTTTTTGCAATAACCGGATCGGCATCGGCATGGCTTTCAAAACCGTTTTGTTTTTGGCTTGGAATTACAAAAGAAGATTTAAGCTATTGGTTCACTCCTATCAGATTAATTTTAATTTTCCCGATCTATCAAGTACTTTTGGTTCTAATTGGTTTTTTATTTGGACAGTTCAGATTCTTTTGGGCTTTCGAAAAAAAATTGCTGAAACGCATGGGATTAGGATTTCTTTTTAACGACTAACTAAAAATGCCTCGAATTACGAGGCATTTTTGTTTTTAATTACATAATTATAAATCCAGGTTAAGGTAAACGTTGGTATAAAATCCGAAAATGGTAAAATTTCTTCCAGAAATGTCACTACTCCTCCCACTCGACCTATTGTTCCTTTATACATCCAAGTCATCAAAAAACCAGCTAAAGGAGCCCAAATTACATCTGAAAATTCACCGATTAAGGGGACGGTAAATGAAAGCATTCCAATGGAATCAAACAGAATTCCCAACACCAAATCTCTAGTTTTGTTATTTACTGCACTAACGGACACTTGTTCTGTCATGGTATTTTGATTATTATTTTCAAACTACTTACAAATCTAATGCCAATTATTTTTTTAGCTTAGCTTGATATAATTTTTTCAACTTATCAATTTTGGGCGTGATAACATAGCTGCAATATCCCTGCATTTTGTTCTGATTGTAATAGTTTTGGTGGTAATTTTCCGCAACATAAAACTTGGGGGCTGGAGAAACTTTGGTAACAATTGGTTTGCCAAACGTATTTTCAGTAGTCATTAAAGCCATATAATCCTCGGACATTTGTTTCTGGAAAGGATTATGGTAAAAAATTTCACTGCGGTATTGTGTCCCTACATCATTCCCCTGACGGTTCAATGTCGTGGGATCGTGTGTGGCAAAAAATATTTCCAAAAGCTCACCAAAACTGATTTTATTAGGATCAAATGTAATCTCAATCGCCTCAGCATGGCCGGTTTCTCCAGTACCAATTTCCTGATACGTAGGATTTAACGTGTTTCCTCCAATGTATCCTGAAACCACTTTACTAACACCGTCCAGTTCTAAAAAAACTGCTTCAGTACACCAAAAACAACCTCCCGCAAAGGTTGCAACTTCAATTTCGTTTTGTATTTCCATATTTTTAGTTTCTATACTTTTAGGCAAAATAACATTCTTTTCTTTTGCACAAAATGAAAAAGGCAACAGCGCCAAAAAAAACCCAATTATTTTTTTCATTATATATGATTTAAAGTCAAAGTTATTCATTAAAATCCTTCGAATATTCCCTCTTAACTAAAGTTTATACTTTGTCAAATCAAAATTTACTATGATGCTTTCAATAATCACTAAAATCTTTGTTTCTTTGTCAAAACAGTTTTAAAATGATCCAAGCAAAAAATCTACATAAATATTATGATCAACTTCACGTATTAAAAGGAGTAGATTTGCATATTCAAAAGGGAGAAATTGTTTCCATAGTAGGTGCTTCCGGTGCCGGGAAAACGACACTTTTGCAAATTCTCGGTACTTTAGACAAGCCAACCGTTGAAAACGGAATCGAATTGCGCATCAACAATGAAGACATTCTGACCATGAATGACAAAAACTTATCTAAATTCAGGAACCTAAATTTAGGTTTTATATTTCAATTCCATCAATTATTGCCTGAATTTACCGCACTGGAAAATGTATGTATTCCTGCATTTATTGCTAATAAATCCAAAGAGGAAACTGAGGTCGAAGCCAAAAAATTATTGACATATCTTGGCCTTTCACATCGAATGAACCACAAACCAAATGAACTTTCTGGTGGGGAACAACAACGTGTGGCGGTGGCCAGAGCGCTGATTAATAAACCAGCCATCATTTTTGCTGATGAGCCTTCCGGAAATCTCGACACGGCTTCCGCTGAGAACCTGCATCAATTATTTTTCAAACTGCGAGATGAATTGGGACAAACCTTTGTCATTGTTACTCATAATGAAGATTTAGCCAATATGGCCGATAGAAAACTAATAATGGTTGACGGATTAATTAGTAATTAGGAGCTATTTCCAGCTATTCACTATATCTTTTTATTTTTAAAGAAAAAATAAAAAGGATGCCGTTTCTATCTGGGCTAAACCTTGCAAGAACAAGCTGTACTTCCTAAAAAAAATTAGTATCATAAGTCATCATCAATAATGAATCCATCAGAACTTAAAGATTTTCTCGACGAAAAAGTCTTGCAATACAACACACCCGACTTCATAGAAAGTGATCCGGTACAAATTCCACATTTATTCTCACTAAAAGAAGACATTGAAATTGCCGGTTTTCTCAGTGCCACTATTGCTTGGGGAAATCGCAAGATGATCATAAGTAATTCATATCGTATGATGGATTTAATGGGAAACGCCCCGTTTGATTTTGTCATGTCGCACACCGAAAATGATTTGGAACGATTGGAAACTTTTGTACATCGCACGTTCAACGGAATCGATTTTGCCTGTTTTATTAGAAGTATACAGCACATCTACACCAATCACGGCGGTTTAGAAGCGGTGTTCAGCAAACATCAGGAAACCCATTCAATGCAAAAAAGCATCCATGAATTCAAGAAAATATTCTTCGAAGTTCCACACCAGTACAGAACCCAAAAACATATTTCGGATCCGCTGAATAATTCGGCAGCAAAAAGAATCAACATGTATCTTCGTTGGATGATTCGCCAAGACAACAAAGGAGTCGATTTAGGAATTTGGAAAAGTATTTCAACAGCTTCATTATCTTGCCCTTTGGACGTACATTCCGGAAATGTGGCACGCAAATTAGCAATATTGACACGAAAACAAAATGACGGCAAAGCTTTGTCAGAATTGGATTTAAAACTTCGTGAATTTGATGCAAAAGATCCCGTAAAGTACGATTTTGCTTTATTTGGATTAGGGGTTTTCGAAGGATTTTGACTTCCTGAAACGGTATTTTATCGTTTGTGTAATTTTTATTTATATATTTAAACCGAAAGTTGTTTTAGAACAGTTCCCGCTATTTTATTTACGACAAATGCCTTTACAAAAATTGAACTTAAACTGAACAAAAACATGAAAACCTACTTGAATGTTTTGCTGCGAGATAATATTGAAGTCAACATTATTTTCCGAGCTGAATTAATATTTTTCAATAGCCTAAAAAATTTAAAAACTGAATTTAATTTTCCCAATAATTCTTTTTATAAACTCAAATTACCAAGTGATTTGATTCGGCATTTTATAAAACACAACTTGCTTTTTATCTTTCCCAGCTTCCATCTGTTGCTAAATCTAAAAAATAATGGATTTGGCAACAAAGACATATTTAATGATCTCGTCAAAACAAGTCTTTCTTAACATAGATTGTATTAGTTTGTAACAAAAATTACAAATAAGCTTTCATCACAATGGGTATAATCTTTGTTTACGTACTTTGATAATTTACTAAAATCACCAAGTTCTAAATAACTTCATTAAATTAACATAAGTCAGAAACCATTGTTGATGACTTTTCGTAAATATAAATGATAGGTATTAGACCAATCATTCCTATTTGGCATTCCCAAGTAGAATAAATTAGAGATTCACTTTATGACAAAAAAATTACTCAGAGAAAAACTACGAAATAAAATTGCAGAAGTCATAAATTTCTACCAATTAATTTTAAAGCAGCAGTCGTATACATTTTTACCAGAATTAAAATTAATGTACCATGATTGATGCCAAAAAAATTGTCTTAGCAGAAGATAATTCTATTTTTTTGTTGTTGTTAAAATTTAGGTTAGAAAAAGAAGGTTATAAAATTCTGACCGCTGTAAATGGCAAAGAAGCAATTGAATTAATTGAAGAACACAGTCCAGAATTAATTTTGACCGATATTATGATGCCTTTCATCAGCGGATTAGAAGTCATTAGTCATGTAAGAAATAAACTGAACATGCAAACTCCTATTATTGTTTTTTCATCAGCCGGTCAAGAGGAAATAGTCCTTAAAGCATTTGATTTAGGTGCTACTGATTTTATGAGTAAACCTTTAAGCCCTAATGAACTGGTCATTAGAATAAAAAGATTACTGCCGTAATAATTTAAATTGCCTGATATTACACTATGAATACAAATTACTATTTGATTGATTATTTTCATGAATCGCCATCTATTATTCAAGTAGCATGGATCATTAGTGGTGTGTTTTTTATAATTCTCACTCCATTGATTCTTTATCTAAAATTTTTGAGAGGACATTTAAGAAAAAAAGAGAGAGTGACTGCTGAATTTGAGAATGATTACGAATCGTCTCTTATTAAATATTTGTATTCTGGAAATGACGAAGAGGAGATAAGCGCAGAGCAAAAAGTAATTATTAATCAATTAAAAGAATGTATTCCAGACCCTTTCAGACGAAAAATTTTAATTGCTGTTTTGTTAAAATTAAAAAATGAAGTTTCAGGGGAAATTGCTGAATCTATTCAGAAACTGTACTTTCATACCGGTCTTGTCAATTTTGCTTTATCACGATTAAAACATAAAAAATGGTACGTCATAGCTAAAGGAATTCGCGAACTAAAGCAATTTCATGTCAAGGAAGCACATGATGAAGTTATTGTTCACATCAATCATCCCAGAAAAGAAGTCCGAAAAGAAATGCAATTGTACATGGTCAATTTATTTTATTTTGAAGGACTTGATTTTTTAGATATTTTAGAAACGCAATTATCAGAGTGGGACCAGATTCAATTATTAGAAGTATTGCAACGAATGGAAAACCAAAATATTTCTAATATTAAATCTTGGTTGAATTCCGATAATGATTCCGTTATCATTTTTGCTTTAAAACTTGCAAAAATTTACAATCAGTTCGAGGCAAAAGATGAACTGATTATTTTGCTGTACCACATTAATAAAAAAATCAGACTGGAGGCAATACATGTATTAAGTTATTTGAATGCTTTGGAAGCCAAAGAAATTTTGAAAAATAATATCGAAGAACGCAGTCCGGAGGAACAAATTGCGTTTTTTAAAATGATGGAGGATTTGTATGAACAAACGGATGAATCTTTTGTAGTGAAATACATCCATCACGAAATTTTTGAAATTAAAGTTTCTACTTTAAAAATTTTAAAAGTACTTAACAGAGAAAGATTCAATCTTCTTAAGTTCGAATCTTCAGAGCCAAAATTTTTGAGAATTGTTAATTTTATAGAAAACAATTAAAGATGGGTGTAACTACATATCAAATTATTCTTGAGGTAATTCATTATTTATTTTTTATTTACAGCATTGCGGCAATAGGATCTTATCTTTTACTTGCCGCCATTTCTGGTGTGGAGACGGTTGAATACAAAAGAAAAAACAGTTTTGTCAATTACAAAGAAATAATGTCCTCAAACATTTCACCTTCTATTTCTATCATCGCACCGGCGTATAATGAAAGCTTAAATATTGTTGAAAACGTGCGTTCCTTATTGTCTAATCACTATGTAAATTACAACGTAATCATAGTAAACGACGGAAGTAAAGATGATAGCTTGGAAAAACTGATTGAAGTTTATGATTTGGTACTGGTAGATTATCTCATCAACGAACAAATTCCGACCAAACCCCTTAGAAAAGGAATTTACAAATCAATAAATCCCGCATTTGAAAAACTCATTATCGTTGATAAAGAAAACGGAGGAAAATCTGATGCTTTGAATATGGGACTTAATATAAGCAACAATAAATATGTAGCTTGTATCGATGTAGATTGCTTATTATTAGAAGATTCTCTTCAAAAAATGATAAAGCCATTTCTGGAGACCACTGACAGGAGAGTTATTGCTGCCGGTGGAGTGATCAGAATTTCGAATTCCTGTGTTGTCATCGACGGTAAATTACATGACGTTAATTTTCCTAAAAAACTATTAGAGCAAGGACAAATTCTAGAATACATTCGTGCTTTTTTATTAGGAAGAATGGCTTGGAGCAGACTCAATGGTTTGTTAGTTATTTCTGGAGCTTTTGGTCTTTTTGATAAAAAAATCGCAATTAGGGTTGGCGGTTACGACACTAAAACTGTAGGAGAAGATATGGAGCTTGTGGTGAGAATGAGAGGCCACATGGAGGAGCTGAAAAAAAAATATAAAGTAGCGTATATTCCTGATCCGTTGTGCTGGACCGAAGCTCCTGATAATTATAAAATATTTATTTCCCAAAGAAACAGATGGACGCGCGGAACTATTGAAACCTTAAGAAGACATCGTAAAATTGGCTTTAATCCAAAATATAAAGCGCTGGGAATGCTGAGTTATCCATATTGGTTTTTTTTCGAAAGATTGGCACCGGTAATTGAAGTGGTTGGTCTGTTTTATTTTGGAATTCTTATTTTGCTGAATCTAGTACGATGGGATTATTCAATTGCCTTTATTACTTTAGCCTATTTATTTACCGTTTTCTTTTCGCTGATAGCTTTAGTTACTGAAGAATTAACCTATCATCAGTATAAAAAGAAAGGAACGGGTTTTCGCTTATTACGGATTGCTTTTTTAGAACCAATCGTTACTCATCCTTTTATATTATATGCCGCAATTCGAGGAAATATAGATTACTATTTTAACAAAAATAAGAAATGGGGAGAAATGACCCGAAAAGGAATGACGAAAGGATAAAATAATAAACCACAGATCAATGAAAATGAAATTTACTTATAAAGACATTTTAGAATACCTATATGCAACGGTTTCGTTAATCCTTGTTTTTTGCCTGTTGAGTTTTATTGAAGTAATTAAAAATTTTGATAAACTGTCATTTGCGTATAGAATATTAAATGATTTTTTCACCGGTATGTTAATTGGATTGTTGTTTTTTCCGTTGTATTTAGTTTTAAAATACATTAAAAATTCTGTGGGAATAATTGTCATCAAAATATTATTCTCTATTATTGCGCTCATTCAACTTGGACTAATAGGATACAGCCTAACCACTCATATTAATCTTGGTGCAGATCTTTTAGGGTATTCTTTGAGTGATATCTACACTACTGTTACTGCATCTATATCCATTTCATTCCTTCTATTTTTACCGTTGATAATTTTGCCTGTTATTTATTTGGGAATGAACTGGTTGTTGCATTTTTTTGGACATAAAATCAACTCTAAAATTTTACTTGTAGCTGTATTCTTTTTTGGAAGTTTAAATTTAGTACTTGCCGGAAGCGGTAAACCTGCTACTCAAAACAAATTGAATTTCTTGTTGAGTGACATCATTCGTGCTGAAAATGATAAATCTTTGGCTACTCAGGACAATCCCACTTTTAGAAAAGAATACCCTTTAGAACAATCTTCAGAAAACACTAAAGATGTTCTGGCGCCATTTTTCAACATCAGCAAAGAAAAACCAAATGTTGTTTTTATAATTGTCGAAGGACTTGGTAGTGATTTTACGGATGACGGTGAGTACAAAGGTTTCACGCCGTACTTGGATTCGTTGACTTCGAAATCCCTTTATTGGGAGAATTTCGTAAGTACTTCTGGTCGAACATTTGGCGCACTGCCCTCGTTATTAGGTTCGTTGCCTTTTGGCGAAAATGGCTTTATGGAATTAAATCCGTTACCAAAACACAATTCACTTATCAGTATACTGAAATCAAACGGATACACTACCAATTATTTTTGTGGTGATGAATCCAGTTTTGACAGAAAAAGTAATTTCTTAGAATACAATGGTACCGATAAAATAATAGATATCAATAAATTTGGCCCCGGATACGTTAAAACAAAAGAAAATGCCGGTGGATTTTCATGGGGTTATCCCGACGCTGAAATATATCGTAAAGCATTAACTGAGTTAAAAGGTAGCAAGCAACCTAGGCTGGATATTATAATGACGCTCACCAATCACGAACCTTTTGATTTCCCTTCTAAAAAAGTGTATTTAGAAAAAGTGGAACACATTTTAAAAAACAAATCATATTTTGAGAAAAACAAACTAAATGAATACAAAGACATATTTGCCTGTTTGTTGTACACGGACAATTCTATCCAAAATTTCATGGAAGCCTATTCTAAAAGACCTGATTATGTAAATACCATTTTTATAATTACAGGTGATCACAGGCTAATTCCGGTACCGCAAAAAGATAATTTATCCCGTTTTCATGTTCCTTTTTACATTTATAGCCCGATGCTGAAGAAAACGGCAAAATTCAAATCTATTTCTTCACACAGTGATGTAACGCCAAGTTTAGTTTCTTTCTTAACAAATAATCACAAATTCAATGTATTAGAAAAAACAACTTGGCTTAGTAAGGGACTCGACACTGTGAGACAATTTAGAAATATTCACAATATTCCTTTGATGCGATACAAAGGAAGCATCAATGATTATATTTATAAAGATTATTTCTATTCTGATGGGACTTTGTTTAAAATTGATGAAAATTTCAATCTGAGTGAAACGGACAACAACATGACGGAAACGGTAAGTAGTTCTTTCACGGATTTTAAAAAATTAAATGCTTATTTGACAACAAAAAATAAAATCACCAACGCTGTTTCAGGGTATAAGAAACCGACATATACTTTTACTGCTGAAGAATTTTCGACCATTAAGAAATTAACAAAAGGACTGGATCACGACCGCATTTTCTTTTTAGCACGAGATTTAGCATTCAAAAAAGAGCGCGAAAAAGCACGATTATTATGCAATTATGTTCTGAATGACCTTCCTAATTATGGCGACGTCAGAACTCTGAAAGGGCGAATATTAGCTTGGGATGGCGATTATAAAAATGCGGAAAAAGAATTGTTGGAAGTAATCAACAGAACCCCTTTTTTTGGTGATTCCTATTTAGCGCTGATTGATGTGTATTGGTGGTCAAACCAAAATAAAAAAGCAGTGGCTATTGGCAAACAAGCATTAAGCAATCAAATAAATGATGCCGAATTGGGTTATAAATTGGCTCAGGCATACAATAGAATGCAGAATTATAAAGATTCAAACAAAATTATGGATAGCCTATTGGTGCTATATCCTAAAAATAAAGAATACTCAAATTTTAAAAATTCCTTAAAAAAATGATGGCAAAAATAATTATAAAATTAACTTTTATGTTCGTACTTTTTGGCAGCTTTCAAGTGTCCGGACAAGAAATTAAATTTGATGGTGATCCGGATGCTTCTTTCGAAAATGCTCGTAATCTAGCATTCAACCTTAAGCGGAAACAAGCGCAGGACACCTTATTATTTATCCTGACAAAATATCCTGATTACCATGACGTAAGATCATTTTTGGCAACGACATACTCTTGGGACGGTGAATATAAAAAAGCCAGAAAAGAATTTAATTATGTTCTGGAGAAAGACAAAGAGAATAAAACTATTTGGATGGCAGCCATAAAAAATGAATTGTGGGGTGACTTGCCGTTTGCAGCAATAGAAATGACGAATAACGCGTTAAAAACATTCCCTAATGACTCCGAGTTATTGTTATTGAAAGCAAGTGCGCAAGAAAATACAAATAATCCATTAGAAGCATTAAGTACGATTCAATTCGTGTTGGATCAAAATCCTGACGACCAGAAAGCCAAAGATTATAAAGCGACGTTAAACAATGGCTTGAGCCGAAATGCGATTGGAATAACCTCTTCAGTGGATATTTATTCCGATGTTTTTGACCCAATGCAGTATTATGCGTTGACGTACAGGAGACAAACCAAATATGGAAGTATTATAGGAAGAGTAAATTTCAATAGGAGATTTAACGAAAATGGATTGCAATATGAAGTGGATTTGTACCCAAAAATTGCAAAAGGACTGTACGCCTATGTAAATGTTGGTATTGCTAATACTTTTCTGTTTCCTGACGTAAAATATGGTGCTGAATTATTCAAATCGTTGCCTAAAAGCTTCGAAGTTTCATTGGGATTCCGGACCTTGAAGTACAATACTACCACCAATATCTACACTGGATCAATAGGCTGGTACACCGGAAATAGTTATTTATCGTTCCGTCCCTACTTTACTCCCGGAGAAGCAGGAATTAGCAAATCCGGGACTTTAAACTATCGAAAATACCGAAGTGATGCTGATAATTATTTAGGCGTAGCTGTCAGTGTGGGTTTTTCACCGGAAATTAATCAATTTAATATCAATGAAAATGCAGCCAAATTTGTTGATTTGGAATCTCAGAGAATCAATCTGGGCTATTATTTTACTTCTGCAAATAAACAAAACGCCTGGGGTGCACAATTTGCGGTTTCACACCAGGAAATAATATTTGACCAAGGGAATTTCTTTTGGATTTATTCATTAGCTCTTTCGTGGGATTTAAAATTCAAATAAAATAATGCAAAACAAATTGCCCGTTCCTTGAATACAGTAGATTTTATAGTTTTACTTTCAAAAAGACTATCTTTGCAAAAAATTTAAGCAAATGACTACTTTTGAGCAATTCAACCTTCCTAAATCCGTACAAAAAGCGATCGACGATTTAGGATTTACAACACCCACTCCTATTCAAGAAAAAACCTTTTCTGTGATAATGTCCGGAAGAGATATGATGGGAATCGCTCAAACGGGTACCGGTAAAACATTTGCTTACCTATTGCCTTTATTAAAATTATATAAATTCACACCCGGACATACTCCAAAAATAGTTATTCTGGTACCTACTCGCGAACTTGTGGTTCAGGTAGTTGAGGAAGTAGAAAAACTGACAAAATACATGTCGGTTCGAACTATTGGGATTTTTGGTGGTGTCAATATTAATACTCAAAAAACGACTGTTTATCAAGGTTGCGACATACTGGTGGGAACTCCGGGAAGAATCATGGACTTAACGCTGGACAATGTAATTCGTTTTGAAGAAATGCAAAAGCTGGTCATAGATGAGTTTGATGAAATGCTTAATTTAGGATTTCGTACCCAACTGACAGCTATCTTGGCGATGATGCCTAAAAAACGTCAAAACATTCTTTTTTCCGCTACAATGACCGATGAAGTAGATGCAATTTTGAATGATTATTTTGATTATCCAGAAGAAGTTACACTTTCGGCATCAGGAACTCCATTAGAAAACATCAAACAATTATCTTACAAGGTTCCTAATTTCAATACCAAAATAAACCTTCTAAAACACCTGTTGCAAAATAACGAGGACATGAGTCGTGTTCTGGTATTTGTCAATAATAAAAAGATTTCGGATATGGTTCTCGAGCGAATCGAAGAAGATTTTGATAGTCAGTTTGGAGTAATTCACTCTAATAAATCACAAAATTATCGTTTGAGCACGATGGCGTCCTTCCAAGAAGGAAATTTACGTGGTCTGATTACCACTGATATTATGGCTAGAGGCTTAGACATTTCGAATATTACCCACGTTATCAATTTTGAAATGCCCGAAATGCCTGAATTGTATATGCACAGAATTGGTAGAACCGGTCGTGCTGATGCTTCAGGAACCGCCATAAGTTTTATCGCACCTCGTGAAGAAGAATTTAAAGTAGAGGTCGAAGTACTTATGAATATGGAATTGGCGATTGAGCCTTTCCCGGAAAGCGTTGAAGTTTCATCCAAATTAATCGAGCCTGAAAAAGACAGACAACCGATTAAGTTTATGATGAAAAAACAGAAACTTGACGGAGATGGTGCTTTTCAAGAGAAAAGTAAAAAGAATAAGAAAGTCAATTTGGGAGGACCTGGTGTTACCAAGAAAAAAACACACGGTTCTGTAAACAGAAACATGCTAAAAACCAGAGACAAAAAGAGAAAAGACAAGAACAAATAACGATCAGTATTCCGTTTTTAGTGTTCCGTTTCTTTGTCCTCTTTTTTTGCTTAGCATGAAGGATAAAAGATTAAAACAAAAATAAATAGTAAAAAAGGGTTGGAAAATAGAAATCATTTTCCAACCCTTTTTCTATGAATATTATTGAATTTTTTAGTTTAATTCTTTGTGAAAACCAAACAAACCGGAGAACACAACGCAATCTTTTTACTAGTATCAGTAAGTAAACCAGTCTTTTTATTTCTCTTAAAAATTACAATATCATTTGTAAATTGATGTGCTACCAAAAGAAAATTGCCGCTTGGATCAATGGCAAAATTTCTAGGTCCTTTTCCTAGAGTGCTGGTTTGTCCATTCAATTGTAATTTTCCGTTTTTTTGAATTTTAAAAATTGTAATGTTATTGGCTTCCCCGCGATTAGAAGCATATAAAAACTTTCCGTCCGGCGAAATATGGATATCCGCAGCACTAAAATTCCCTTTATAGTCTTTTGCAAGAACAGTGGTTTCATCAATCTTTTTTAATATTCCGTTTGAGTACCTAAATACGGTTAAAGCTCCGTCAAGTTCTTGTAATAGATAAACAAATTTCCCGTCTTTACTGAACGTCAAATGTCTCGGTCCACTTCCAGACTTCACTGAAATGGTATCTTTAATTTCTAAAACAGTACGTGCAGCATTAGGATTGTAAGCATATGAATATAATTTGTCATTACCTAAATCATTGGACAAAACAAACTTTTTATCTGGAGAAAAATGAACCATGTGCACATGAGGACCTTCTTGTCTTTGCGCATTAGTTCCTTTTCCATAATGTTGAATAACTTGCTTTGCTTCAGCAAGACTTCCGTCGTTGTTTTTATTAAAAACGGAGATGTTCCCGCCAGAATAGTTTGCAACAATTACATTTTTGTCGTCGTTTATAATGTAACAAGGATTAGCACCTTTTGAACTTTGTTTGTTAATTAAGTCTAATTTTCCGCTTGCTGGATTATAACTAAAAGAACTTACGGTACTTTCAGCCCCAAATTCATTCACGGAATAAACAAAATTATTATCTTTTGAAACTGACAAATAACTTGGATTTATAACCTTTTCAGTCGCATTTTTAAAACTGAAATCACCTGTCTTTGAATCAAATTCATACACATAAATTCCTTTACTATCGCAGCTTTGGGTATAGGTTCCAATCAGTAGATTAAATTTATTCTTTTGTGCTTGAACACTTGTAAAAATGAAAATTAATAGAACAACAGCAAATGGTTTTTTCATGTTTTTAAATTTTATTGTACAGCTAAAATACACATTATATTCAGAAAGAATTTCAATTGTTTATTCCTTTGAAAATTTTTAACAACTTCATCTAAAACTGTCAACAAATTTGTATTTTTGACTCACGAAGTTCAATGAATTCCATTGAAAACCAAATTCAGTGAAGTAAACTCAAGCTCAGAATGCATTTTAAACATCCCGAAATTTTCTACTTTCTGTTCTTGTTGATTGTTCCAATTTTGGTTCATTTATTTCAATTACGCCGTTTCAAAAAAGAATATTTCACTAATGTTCGTTTCTTAAAAGCACTTTCGATTCAAACCAGAAAAAGTTCTAAAATCAAGAGATGGCTACTTCTCGCCTGCCGATTATTATTGCTAACGTTTATCATTACAGCATTTGCACAACCTTTCTTTGAGTCAAAAGACAGCAAAAATGCCAGTAATGAACTTTACATTATTTTGGACAATTCTTTTAGCATGCAAGCCAAAGGTAAAAAAGGTGAATTGCTGAAAAGAGCCGTTCAGGAACTACTCGAAGAAACTCCGGAAAACGTGAATTTCTCTTTGCTCACCACTTCCGAAAATTATTGGAACACAGATATTAAGTCTGTTCGTAGTGCTTTGCAAAATCTAAAATACAGTGCTACTCCTTTTCAATTAGACAATATGTTAGCGAAGTTAAAAGCGCATAAATCAGCTTTTAAAAAAGATATCATTGTCATTACCGATGCTGTAGGTCTGAATGAAAAACAACTGAAAAACAGTGATGCTACTAATTCTCTTTTCTTTATAATCCCAAAAGCAGAACAAAAAAACAACGTTTCTATTGATAGTGTTTTCATCAATAAAACATTAGACAATTTTTATGAAATCAGTGTCCAAATATCCGGTTATGGAAATGATTTCAACCCGATTCCAATTTCTTTGTACAATGAAAACAAGCTTATTGCAAAGACAATAGTACCATTGAACAGCAAGAAAAAAAAGCTGAATTTTACGATTCCAAAACAAGCTTTTCATGGCTATTTTTCCATAGTTGACAATGGATTATCTTATGACAATACGTTGTTTTTTAGTATTTCTAAAACTAATAAAACCAGCATAATCAGCATTGGAGAACCGACAAAAAGCAATTTCCTGTCCCGAATTTACACCAGTGAAGAATTCAATTATAACAATTATACTTTAAGCGCGTTAGATTACAATAATTTGGAAGAACAAGATGCGATTGTTTTAAATGAATTGGATGAAATTCCGCAAGCTTTGGCTACCACTTTGAAATCTTTTGTAGAAAAAGGCGGTAATTTAATTGTAATTCCTTCGGCAATAATTTCAACCACTAGTATGAATTCTTTTGTATCGAATTTTGGGAATCTAAAATTTAATTCTTTAGAAAACAGAGAAAAGCTGATAACTAAAATTAACTTCAATCATCCTATATTCACAGGTGTTTTTGAAAATAAAGTGACTAATTTCGAATATCCAAAGACAAAAAGTTCGTTTTTATTATCCAGTTCCAGTCCTGCGGCTTTGTCTTATGAAGACCAAAGTATTTTTTTGACTTCGATAGCAAATTCGGTTTCAGCTGTTGCTGTTTTTGCAGCTCCTATCAACATCGAAAATTCAAATTTCCAGCAATCTCCATTAATTGTGCCTACATTTTACAAGATGGCGATGAACAATCAAAACAACGGTGTAAATGCTTTGATAATAGGAAATAACAACCCGCATTTGACAGAGGCATCATTAAACAAAGACGCTATTTTAACTGTAAAAGGTTTGGACGAACAATTTATTCCTATCCAACAAATTCTGAATAATAAAGTCAAAATGACTTTCAATGATTATCCGGAACAAGCCGGAAATTTCAGCATTTGCAATAAAAAAGAATGGATTGAAAACATCAGTTTCAATTACAGCAGAACTGAAAGTGATTTGGCTTCAGGCAATGAAAATATTCTTTCGAAATATAAAACAATCGAATCAATTTCATCGCTATTTGACACTTTACAAACTGACAGAACTGATAATCAACTTTGGAAATGGTTTGTTATCTTTGCGCTGTTATTTCTAATAACCGAAATGGCAATTATACGATTCGTAAAGTAATTAACGAAGGTCCAATAATTAAAAAATTAATATGAAATAAGCATGACCATCAATTGGTCGTAAGAGTTAATACAGCTCTGCGAATTCCATATTCCATCAAAAAAACAAATATTATCTATATATGAAATTAATTATCAGAGGTGCCAAAATTATCGATTCGAAAAGTCCCTTTCATAACAAGACTCTAGATATTTTAATTGTTGATGGTTTTATAAAAAAAATTGGAACTTCGATTCCAAATCCAGATAAAGCAGACGAAATACAACTTGACAATCTTCACGTATCACAAGGCTGGTTTGACAGTAGCGTTTCGCTTGGAGAACCTGGTTTTGAAGATAGAGAAACCATTTCGAACGGACTTAATGTAGCTGCCAAAAGCGGTTTTACGGCAATCGCATTACAGCCCAACTCCTTCCCTGTTATTGACAATCAATCCCAAGTAAATTTTGTTTTAAATAAAGCACAAGGATTTGCAACACAACTCTATCCTATTGGCGCTTTGAGCAAAGAGAGTGCAGGAAAAGACATGGCTGAATTGTATGATATGAAAAAAGCTGGAGCAGTTGCCTTTGGAGATTATAATAAAAGTTTAGACAATGCTAATTTGCTAAAAATTGCCTTACAATACGTTCAGGATTTTGATGGATTACTCATCGCTTTTTCACAAGACGAAAATATAAAAGGAAACGGAGTGGCGAATGAAGGCATTGTTTCTACCCGATTGGGACTGAAAGGAATTCCAAATCTTGCTGAAGAATTACAACTTGCCAGAAATTTATTTTTGTTAGAATATACCGGTGGAAAACTACATATCCCGACAATTTCGACTAAAAAATCAGTTCAATTAATCAAAGACGCCAAAGCCAATGGACTTAATGTAACGTGTAGCGTAGCAGTGCATCATTTGGTTTTAACCGATGAAAAACTGGAAGGTTTTGACACCCGCTATAAAGTTTCGCCGCCACTTAGAACTGAAACTGATAGAAAAGCATTGCTGAAAGGAATAAAAGATGGTACGATCGATATGATTACATCCGACCACAATCCGATAGATATTGAACATAAGAAAATGGAATTTGATTATGCGAAAAATGGAACAATTGGATTGGAAAGTGCTTTTGGTGCTTTGATGACAGTCTTACCATTAGAAATCGTAATAGATAAATTGACATCCGGAAAAACAACTTTTGGTATCGACACAGAAAAGATTAGTGAAGGGTCTAAAGCAAATATTACCTTGTTTAATCCAGAACCAGAAAGCATTTTCACAAAATCATCAATTTTATCAAAATCAAAAAACTCCGCATTTCTGCAAACAGAAATGAAAGGAAAAGTTTATGGGATTATCAATCAAGGAAAATTAATTTTATCAGAAAAAAATGAATAATAATAATAATAATAATAATAATAATTCAGAGTCAGGAAAGACCGCTGCCATAACCAGTTATATTTTAGGAATTGGTGTTTTCATAGCGATGTCCATGAACTCCGAAGACAAAAATGAGTTTGCTTCTTTTCACATTCGCCAAGGACTTGGACTCACGTTAACTTTTATATCATTGGGATTAATCATCAGTAATTTTGACAGCTTACTGATTTCGGCTCCAATGTGGATTTTCGTCTTTGTTTTGTGGTCTTATGGAATTAATACTGCTATAAAAGGAGAAACAAAACCAGTTCCTTTACTGGGAACTTATTATCAAAAATGGTTATCAAACATATCATAATTACAATGAACTTATCCTTAAAATACAAAATACGAGAACCTAAAATAAAATTAGACAAAAATCCGCTTATCCTTTTATTGCACGGGTACGGCAGCAATGAAGATGATTTATTTTCATTTGCTACTGAACTTCCGGAAGAATATTACATAATCTCGGCACGTGCGCCTTATGATATGCAAAATGGTGCTTTTGCGTGGTACGCAATCAACTTCGATGCGGATGAAAACAAATTTTCTGACCACGAACAAGCTAAAGTTTCAAGGGATTTAATCGCTGGATTTATTGATGAGCTAATTGCTAATTATCCAATTAATGAGAAACAAATTGCTTTAGTTGGCTTCAGCCAAGGCGCCATCCTAAGTTATGCTGTGGCACTTTCATACCCAGAAAAAGTTCAGAAAGTAGTAGCTATGAGTGGATATTTGAATTTAGAGATTATGGCTGATGATTATCTTAAAAATAGTTTTACAAACTTGAAAATATTTGCTTCACACGGAACTGTAGATCAAGTAATCCCAGTGGAATGGGCAAGAAAAACACCTGCAATAGTAGAAAATTTAGGAATAAATATCACATGCAAAGAATATCCTGTGGGTCATGGAGTAGCTCCACAAAATTTTTATGACTTTAAAAATTGGCTTCAGGAAAAGTAGTATTTAGTAAGCTGTCGCAGTTTTCAATACTGACAATTTCTGAAAGCTGCGACTGAATATTTATTTTTGGTATAATAAGGATTGATTTACTTCAAATGAAATACTGTCATCTGCATTTACAAAATATTTTAATAAAACCTCACCCCAAATTTCACCATCACTAAAGTCAGCAATAATCCATCTGTGATTTAGTATTTTTGCCTTATTGATAATAAATTTATTGGCACCAATTTGATCTTGACCAGTGTAAGGATTTCCTTTTGGGTTGGAATTAAAATCTAATAATTTTTCAGTGACGTAAGGAATTAATTTCTCGTATTGGATTGTTTTTTCAGAACTTGCAGAATCAAAGTAGTTTTGCGCATTTTCATTTTTTTCCAAAGAAAAATAGTTGGCATCCGCTAATCTTTTAGTAACCGAGGCTAAACTGTCCTTTAACTTTGTTGTTGTTTTTTTGTATCTATTTTGTTCGAAAGCTACTTGTTTACTCAAAAACATATACGTAAAAATTGAAGAAAGAACAGCTAGAATAGTGAGATAAAGGAATAATGATCGTTTCATTTTTAATAAAATTAAATTTTAATTTCTAAATTATCGTAGGCAAGATAAACATTTGCGGGAAGATTTTTTTGAACCTCTTCATGATATCCCATTATATGACTGATGTGCGTGAGATACGCTTTTTCTGGTTGCACCAAAGTTATGAATTCTAACGCTTCTTTCAAATTGAAATGTGTGTCATGCCGTTCTTCTCGTAACGCATTCACAACCAAAACTTTTAAATTTTTTAGCTTGGCTATTTCTGTTTTTTCAATAGTTTTCACATCTGTTAAATAAGCAAAATCATCAATTCGGTACCCAAAAACCTGAAGATTTCCATGCAAAACATTTATTGGAACAGCAGTTTTGTTTCCAATAGCAAATGGCTGGTCGTTAATAACTTCGATAGTTTTTACGGAAGGAGAACCGGGATATTTATCAACCGTTTCAAAAACATAATCGAAACGCTTTCTTAAATTATAAATCACTCGCTGGTGTGCATAAATTGGAATTTCTCCTTGTTTAAAATTAAAAGGTCGAATATCATCAATTCCAGCAGTATGATCTGAATGTTCATGGGTAAAAAGAATGCCGTTCACCTTTTGACAATTAGACGAAAGCATTTGCTGTCTAAAATCAGGTCCGCAATCGATAATAAAAGAATAATTTTCCCAAGAAATCCATACAGAAACGCGTAGTCTTTTGTCTTTAAAATCAGTGCTTTTGCATACGGGATGATTACTCCCAATAACGGGAATCCCTTGTGACGTACCAGTTCCTAAAAAATATACCTTCAACTTTCTTGATTTTGTTTACAAAAATAGGATTAATTCTCTTTCATTAGAAACCTAATTCATTAACTTTGACAAATATTAGCCATATTAAAAGAAAATGGATACAGAAATTAAATTAAAAGGTGATAAAATCATCGAACAAATTCCTTCTACTAAAGATAAAGCGCTCCGTATCAATTTGAATGAAAATATTTATGGAACTTTTGCAGAAATTGGAGCAGGACAGGAAACTGTAAGACATTTTTTTAGATCTGGTGGATCTTCAGGTACAATTGCAAAAGCAATGTCAGCCTATGATAAAGACTTCAGTGATGCTGTATATGGAATAGAAGAAGACGGCCGATACGTAACGGAAAGCCGATTAAAAAAAATGCTTTCTCATGAAGTAAATCTTATAGAACGACGACTGAGCAGAGAAAAACATCCCAACAAAATGTTTTTTAGTTATGCCAATACCGTAGCTACTATTGATTTTGCTAAACAATTTAAAGGACATGGCTGGGTTGGAATCAGTTATCAAATTGAACCGGATGAGGATTACAACGAGATTATTCTTCACATTCGCTTTAAAGAAACTGATGTTCGTTTACAACAGGAAACACTGGGAATTCTTGGCGTAAATTTGATTTACGGTGCGTATTACAAATACAATGATCCTAAGCGATTATTGCGTTATTTATACGATCATTTAGACAAAGATCAATTAGAAATAGATACAATTAATTTCTCAGGGCCCCGTTTTGCTGATGTAGACAATCGTTTGATGAGTTTACAATTAGTGAAAAATGGAATGACTGATGCTGTAATGTTTAATCCTGATGGAAAAAACATTCTTCCTGCAGCCATACTTTACAAGAAAAACATTCTTGCTTTTAGAGGGAGTTTCCGTCCCGTTACAAAAGTAAATATGGACATGTATGAGAAATCATTGAAAATGTTCCTTAATGAAAATAAGGTAAATGCCGAAAATACTTTAGTTGTCTTTGAAATTACATTATCCAACTTGCGTTCTGATGGAGAAATAGACGAACGGGATTTTATGGATCGAGCTGAATTATTGTGTTCTCTTGGACAAACAGTTATGATTTCTAATTTTCAAGAATATTATAAAGTGGTCGAGTATTTCGCTAATTATACCAAAGCCAGAATGGGATTAGCCATGGGCGTAAATAATTTAGTAGATATCTTTGACGAAAAATATTACCGTCATTTAAGTGGTGGAATTCTGGAAGCTTTTGGAAAATTATTTTATCGCGATATGAAAGTATTCCTATATCCAATGATTGGAGAAAATGGAGAAATTATTACATCCGAGAATTTAAAAGTACATCCAAGAATGAAAGAACTCTATAAATTCTTTAAATTCAACGGAAAAGTAGTTGATATTGATGATTATGATCCTACGATTTTAGAGGTTTTCTCCCGCGAAGTCTTGAATATGATAAATCATGGAAAACCGGGCTGGGAACAAATGCTTCCTTCTGGTATTGCAGAAATAATTAAAGAACACAGACTTTTTGGATTTGATCCAAATAAAGTCTTGAATGAAAGCAATTAATTGATAATAGTCAATAATCAGTTTTTAGATATAATTAATATCAGAATCCGTCTTAAATTTCGATAAAAGTTATAAAATAAAGTCCAGAACTGCGGTCAATTATTACCTCAAGTCTGGACTTTCCTTTGTCTTTAATAATCTAAATTCAGTTTATGAAAACATAATTTGAAACGAGTAGTAACTAAACGCTTATTTTAGTATCTGTGCCGCATGAGCTTTAGTTTTTACATCAGCTATCACCTCATCAATGATTCCGTTTTCGCCTATTACAAATGTAGTTCTGTGAATTCCGTCATATTCTTTACCCATGAATTTTTTAGGTCCCCAAACACCAAAAGCCTGAATTATGGATTTATCTTCATCCGCAAGTAATGGAAAAGGAAATTCATACTTATCTTTAAACTTAGCTTGTGCTTTTTGGCTGTCGGCACTTACGCCTAACAATGCATAATTATTAGCTTGAAAACGTTCGAAATTGTCTCTCAAATCACAAGCTTCTGCGGTGCAACCTGGCGTATTTGCTTTGGGATAAAAGAAAACCACCAGTTTTTTTCCTGCGTAATCTGCTAATTGATGTGATTTTCCCGATTGGTCAAGACCAGAAAAATTAGGGGCTTTATCTCCTTTTTTTAATGTTGTCATTATTTATATTTTTTTATTTATTTGAATTAAAGTTGCACTTTGCTTTTGCTATTGAAATTGTTTTTCTTTGCCAATCAAATTTAACTAATAATGAATAAACAAGAACGTGTAACTTTTGTTATAAATACGTTAAAAGAACTTTATCCTACAATTCCAGTTCCACTGGATCATAAAGATCCCTATACTTTATTGATTGCGGTTTTACTTTCTGCCCAATGTACCGATGTGCGCGTGAATCAAATTACACCTTTACTTTTCGCAAAAGCAGATAATCCGTATGATATGATAAAAATGTCTGTGGAAGAAATTAAGGAAATCATTCGACCTTGTGGCTTATCTCCAATGAAATCAAAAGGTATTCATGGTTTGTCTCATATATTAATTGATAAACATGATGGAAAAGTTCCGCAAAGCTTTGAATTTCTGGAAGAACTACCTGCCGTAGGACATAAAACGGCTAGTGTCGTC
This sequence comes from Flavobacterium sp. DSR2-3-3, assembly GCF_049896585.1. Classification (NCBI taxonomy): domain Bacteria; kingdom Pseudomonadati; phylum Bacteroidota; class Flavobacteriia; order Flavobacteriales; family Flavobacteriaceae; genus Flavobacterium; species Flavobacterium sp. DSR2-3-3. Next base: position 273,630 of record NZ_JAFCUP010000004.1, on the reverse strand, counting down.
ATGTCGCAAGCTTTTGGAGTTCCTGCGTTTCCTGTTGACACACACATTCATCGCTTAATGTATCGATGGAATTTAACCAATGGAAAAAACGTAGTTCAAACGGAGAAAGATGCGAAACGCATTTTTCCTGAAGAAATCTGGAATGACCTGCATCTTCAGATTATTTGGTACGGAAGACAATATTCTCCGGCTCGGGGCTGGGATTTAGAAAAGGATAGTATTACCAAAACAATTGGCCGAAAAACGGTACTCGATGCATATTATAAAAAATAAACTGAAGACAAACAAAAAAACCACTAATTCTATTTAAAATCAGTGGTTTTTTTTTCATTACCGAATTGGGCTACTAAAATTTATTTCTTTTGGAATTATATAGATTCTAATTTGATATAATTTCAAAACTTATATTTTCTATTTCTATTATGGTTAACGCTTTTGAATAGCCTAATAAAAAAGAAATTGTTTCTTTACTTGGTTTCATTACTTGAGAAAATAATGATTTTTTTGAGTAAGTTTTTGCCATAAAGTAATATGTATTTGTTTTACATTACAACGCAGCACTTTTCAAAATATTATTAATTGGTTAAAACAATTTGGTGCTTATCAATTACCTTTCTCAAATTCATCAAAGCATAACGCATTCTTCCTAATGCAGTATTAATACTCACTCCAGTTATTTCCGAAATTTCCTTGAAACTCATGTCTTGATACATTCTCATGACTAAAACTTCTTTTTGATCAGCAGGAAGTCCTTCAATTAGCTTTTGTAAATCCATTTGAACTTGTTCAGATATTATTTTATTTTCTATCGTCAAGGAATTATCAGACATAATAGAGAAAATTGAAAATTCCTCTGTTTCCCTGAACATTGGCATTTTTTTGGTTTTTCGGTAATGATCAACTACTAAATTATGGGATATACGCATTACCCACGGTAAAAATTTACCTTCTTCATTGTAAGAGTTTGATTTCAAGGTTTTTATTACTTTGATAAAGGTATCTTGAAAAATATCGTTGGTAATATCTCTATCCGGGATTTTAGAATAAATAAATCCATATATTTTTCCCTCATGCCTCTTTATTAGTTTAGCTAAGGCATCCTCATTACCTGCGACATATTCCTTAACTAATGACGCGTCTGGGAGTTGTATATTAACCATAATAATACTTTTTAGTTTTTAATTAAAATTGGAGAGTTTTCTCTAAAAAGTAGTTTTTTATTATAGGCTAAAGTGTGTTTAGGTTTGTTCAGTTTTCAAATTTAACTAATTATTATTTTACCATGCAAGTAAAATTAATAAAAATTAACATTTCAAAATTTAAATTTGTTAAAATTTATCTTCTTTTTTCACATTTACCACACAAATAGCATGCCGATGCATAAGAAAGCGTTAATTTAATCTAAAAATTTTAATAAAAATAAAACTAAAATAAGGTCTGCTTATTTTAGTTTCACTTATTTATGCATAAAAACTATACCAGAAGAAAAATCAGTTTTCAACCGTGCTTTTAATGATTATTTGTGAGTTGTTCATTCCCTTTTCTCTGTTGAAAATTGATTACTTTTGTAAAAATTATCATTTTTATGCAAGTTGACCTTTCGAAATTGGATCCAAGGAAAAATATCATCATAAAAGGTGCACAGGTACATAACCTAAAAAATGTTGATGTTGCTATTCCCCGAAATAAATTAGTGGTTATCACAGGACTTTCGGGTTCAGGAAAATCAAGTTTGGCCTTCGATACTTTATATGCCGAAGGACAGCGCCGTTATGTAGAAAGTTTATCTTCGTATGCGAGACAATTTCTTGGACGATTGGACAAACCAAAAGTAGAATATATTAAGGGAATTGCTCCTGCGATTGCTATCGAACAAAAAGTGAATACGACAAACGCGCGGTCGACGGTAGGAACCTCAACAGAAATATATGATTACGTAAAATTACTTTTTGCCAGAATAGGACGAACTTATTCCCCAATTTCCGGTCGTGAAGTCAAAAAAAATACCGTCACTGATGTCGTTTCCGATGTGAAAAATTTTGAATTGGATAGCAAATGGTTGTTGCTCGCGCCTATTCATTTGGAAGAAGGACGAAAATTGGAAGACAAACTAAAAGTCCTTTTGCAACAAGGATTTGCCCGAATATTGGTAAATAATGAAATGATTCGTTTAGACGATTTACCAGACTCATTAGATAAAAAAGAAATCTTTTTAATCGTCGACCGAATAGTGGTTAATCACGACACTTCCGCAGAAGAAGAGTTTTACAATCGTCTTGCTGATGCGGTTCAAACTGCTTTTTTTGAAGGAAAAGGAATTTGCCATTTACAAGAATTAAACTCTGATAAAAAGTATTCCTACTCCAATAATTTTGAATTGGACGGCATCACATTTCTGGAACCAAACGTTCATTTATTCAGTTTTAATAATCCATACGGAGCATGTCCTGTTTGTGAAGGTTATGGAAATATTATTGGTATTGATGCCGAATTAGTTATACCAAATACGACATTATCCGTTTTTGAGAATGCTATTTTCCCTTGGCGAGGCGAAAGTATGAGTTGGTTTCGTGACGAACTGGTAAGTAAGGCGTACAAATTTGACTTTCCAATACACAAACCATATTACCAATTATCTGAAGACCAAAAAGAATTAATCTGGAATGGAAATACCTATTTTCAGGGGTTAAATGATTTCTTTAAAGAATTGGAAGAAAAGAATTATAAAATCCAAAACAGAGTGATGCTTTCGCGTTACAGAGGAAAAACTAAATGTCATTCCTGCAAAGGAAAACGCTTAAGAATTGAAGCTTCCTACGTGAAAATTAATGAAAAAACAGTTTCTGATTTAGTTGATTTACCGATAAAACATTTGGTTACTTTTTTCAAAAACATTGATTTAGATGTTTATGAAAAACAAATTGCCAAACGATTATTGGTGGAAATCAACAACCGTTTGTCTTTTCTAACCGAAGTAGGATTGGATTATCTGACATTAAACAGGAATTCAGCAACACTTTCCGGAGGAGAATCGCAACGTATTAATTTAGCAACTTCGCTTGGAAGCAGTTTAGTTGGTTCCATGTATATTTTAGATGAGCCAAGTATTGGGTTACACCCAAAAGATACAGAACGCTTGATAAAAGTATTACTTTCCTTACGGGATTTAGGAAATACGGTTATCGTAGTAGAACACGATGAAGACATCATGAAAGCTGCTGACATGATTATAGATATTGGTCCGGAGGCCGGAACTTTAGGCGGGAATTTAGTCGCTCAGGGAACCTACGACGAAATATTAAAATCGACTTCACTTACAGCGAAATATCTAAATGGTGATTTAGAAATTACTGTCCCTAAAAAAAGAAGATTATTTAAGAATTTTATCGACATAAAAGGAGCACGAGAAAATAATTTACAAAATATTGATGTTACTTTTCCGCTGGATGTATTGACGGTAATTACAGGAGTTTCTGGAAGTGGAAAAAGTACTCTTGTTAAGAAGATCCTTTTTCCGGCCATGCAAAAAAAATTGGAAAACGTAGGTGAAAAAGCAGGACAGTTTACAGAAATGAAAGGTTCATTTGCACAAATTAAACACATTCAATACGTTGATCAAAACCCAATAGGAAGAAGTTCCCGTTCAAATCCTGTGACTTACATTAAGGCGTATGATGACATTCGGGAATTGTATGCCAAAGAAAAACTATCAAAAATAAGAGGGTATCAGGCCAAACATTTTTCTTTTAATGTTGATGGCGGAAGATGCGAAACCTGCAAAGGAGAAGGTTCTATAAACGTAGAAATGGTTTTTATGGCCGATGTTCAATTACCGTGTGAAACCTGTAACGGAAAACGATTCAAGAAAGAAATTCTGGAAGTCGCTTTTGAAGGTAAAAACATTCACGATATACTAACGATGACAATCGATGATGCTATTGCCTTTTTTATAGTAAATAAACAATCTAAAATCACTCAAAAATTACAGCCTTTACAGGATGTAGGCTTGGGCTATGTGCAATTAGGACAATCGTCTTCTACACTTTCCGGAGGAGAAGCACAGCGAATAAAGCTCGCTTCATTCCTGGTAAAAGGAGCTACAAAAGATAAAGCTTTATTTGTTTTTGACGAACCTACAACTGGATTGCACTTTCATGACATCAAGAAACTAATAGCTTCCTTCGATGCATTAATTGATAAAGGGCATTCGATTATTGTTATCGAACACAACCTTGATTTAATAAAGTGCGCGGACTGGATCATAGATTTAGGTCCCGAGGGCGGGGAAAATGGTGGCAAATTACTTGCAGTAGGAACTCCGGAACAAGTTGTAAAAATAAAAGAATCTGTTACGGGAAAATATTTGAAAGATAAATTATAAATATTATCCCATGTAACATTTTTCTTCAAAAGGATTTCCGTCTTCATCAATTGCTATTAAAATCTTTTTAGCTTTTGATGAAACTTGCGAAATGTAAATCCAAGCTATAGACCAAAGTCCAAGAGTAGCGCAAAAGATGCAAAAATTAAAAACATGATCAACCTTTTTTTTCTTTTTCAATAAAACGACAAAAGGTAACTTATCGTTTCGCTCTAATACTACAAACCCATCATTGGTTTTATCGGCTATTATAGATAAAAATTTGATTAAATTATCATCGCTTGTACTTTTATTACTATTCATGCTTATCATTGAAATTTAAATACTTTTTTGCTGTCTTTAATAAAACTGACTTTGCAAAAATAATAGTAAATTTAAAATTCCACAATACCCACTTTTAGTGATATTTGATTTCTTTTTGTTAAAAAAGCTAAAGTAACTTTCGATAAGTAATAGGAAATGAAACAGTTATTTTTTTTTATTATCCAACAGAAACGCTCCTAATTTATCTTAGCTTTTTCAAAACAACATCGATAGCTTGATTAATTTCGACCGAAATAACAAATTTATAATTAATGTAAATGTAAGAAATAGTTAATAAAACTGATTTTAATATTATTGCTATTTTTGGGTCAAAAGGAAATTCCCAAAAATAAAACAAAAGAAACAATAGCAATGTGATTCCCATAGAATACAATGTTTGCTTTGTAAATGGATACAAATGCAAACGTTTCACCACAAAAAGCAACTTGGCTATGCTATATAATGTTATTGATAATAATGTTGCAAACGCAGATCCCATAATCCCGTACAAAGGAATAAAAATCGCGTTCAACCCAATAGCTAAAGCAACTAAAAAAACACCGAGGAACAACACAGCTCTGTAATATTTTGTATTAAAAATTATTGCATTATTATTCCCTAATATTAAATCAAAATATTTAGATAATCCAATCATAAATACAACTAAAATACCACCGCTGTACTCTTTGGGAACCATTTCATATAACTGATTGATATTGACAAATATACCCAACATAACAAAGCCACCCACGACTTGTAAATTAATAGATGTCTTTTTATACAAAATATTTAATTCCTCAAATTTGTTATCATGCATCAGTCGGGCCGTAATTGGATAGACAATTTGGTGCATCGCGCGACTTGGAACAGAAATAACCAAAGCAATATAAGTAGCAACGGAGTAATACGCTATATTCTCAATAATCATGTATTGGTTAAGCATAATTTTATCCCCATCCAATAGCAAATTAGCTACACTCCCTGATAAAATAATATAAAAAGTATACTCCATTATATTTTTTACATTAGAAGGTATTGCAAATTGGAAATCAGGCTTTTTAATATAATAAGCATAACCCATTGTAATAATTAATGCCAAAAAGTAAATTCCTGCAGTCACGTAAACGAACTCCACAACTGTTATCCATCTGTAATAAACGCAAATCAACGCAAATAATGAAAACAATCTCAATCCTACCTCTTTAACAAAATTACCAAAAACCGAATGCATGTGAACTTTGGCCCAAGCATAAAAAATTTCGAAATAAGCCATGCATAATCCTACAAATGGAATAAGCCAAATGAAATCCTTAACTACCGGGTTTTTCTTTGTTACAAAGAATAAAATATCATCAAAAAAAAGTAATCCTAACAATATTAAAGGAATAGACAAAACTAAAGGAAACAACACGGTGAAAGATAAAAATCTGGATTTTTCCTCTTCTGACTCATATTGCGAATAAAATTTCACTAACGTATTTTGCATCCCTATTGCAAATAAAGGCATGATTACATTTGCACAAGATAGAATGTAACCTGTTACAGCATAATAAGTATCTCCTAAAAAAACAGGATACAAATACAGCGTATTTATTGCACCAATTCCAAAACCCAAATAGGTAATTATTGTATTCTTTAAAGACTGATTTAATACTATTCCCATTATTTTATCATTGCGAAGTATTGAGAAACCTCACTTTCTAATTTACATTTTGTTAAGCAATTCAACCAATTCTTTCGTTAGGTTTCTTCTGGAATAATTTTGTAAACCGACTCCATTTGATTGTAATTTACCTTTCAAAAACTGATTATAAAAGTCCAAAATTACACTTTTAAGTTTTACTTTCTCGGAATAATCAAAAAACACACCCGTGTTAGTATTCGTAATAATCTCAGCAAAATCTGAATCTTTAGGACCTATGGCAACAATAGGCCGGTTTGAAACCATGTACTCAAATAATTTTCCCGGAATAATGCTTTTAGTATCTTCCGAATTAATTTCGACAAGCAACAAAACCTGCGACTTTCGTTGGTGCGCAATCGCTTCCGAATGGGAAACATAACCCAAATTATTCAAATACGTATTAAGCCCGAATTGATTTAACGTTTCTAAAACTTCCTGACTAACCGCTCCGATTAGTTTTATTTCGAAATGCGATTTGAAATCTGGAATCTCATGAATTAATTCAACCAAACTTTCCCATAAAATCAGAGGATTTCTTTCCGACAAAAAAGAACCGATGTGTGCTAAACTAAATTTAGAATCCAGCGTTTGTTTTTCAACTTCTTCCTTATCATAGCCATTCGTTATTACCGCAATAGGTTTAGTGGTAATCTCCTGGAATTCGGTTTTGGTGGTTTTGCTCGTTACAATAATGGTATCGGCTGAATTTAAAACCTGATGTTCTAAAACTTTGTGTTTTTTGGCAGCAAAACTCGACAATCGCAATGATTTGTGATAGCCAATTGTCGTCCATGGATCACGGAAATCAGCAAACCATCTCAGATTTAATTTTTGTTTTAATTCCAATCCAATAAGATGCAGACTGTGTGGCGGTCCTGAAGTAACAATTGTATCAATATTATTGTCAACGATGTATTTCTCCAAAAAAGCAACCGATGGTTTTACCCAAAAAACACGCGCATCGGGAATAAAAAGATTTCCACGAATCCAAAGAAAGGTTTTATCCAGAAAAGATTGCTTTTTCTGATTTGGAATAATTCCTGAACTGATTTTTTTTGTTTTATTCTTCGAAAGAAAAGACGCCAGTTGATACGGTTCAAAAATCTTCTGTTTCAGAATAATGGCTTTCTCCGAAACTTCTTTTACCAAGTTTTGATCAACAATAGGATATGTAGGATTCTGCGGAATATAAACAATCGGCTGAATGCCAAAATCTGGCAAATACTTGACAAACTTAAGCCAACGTTGCACTCCTGGTCCTCCAGCAGGAGGCCAATAATAAGTAATTATTAAAATTTTCTTGGGTTCCAAAGTTAGGCTTTTGTAGTAATTGATTTTAAATCCATAAAAAACGAATTACTGTTTTTATACAATCCTTTTGAAATAAAGTATAAAACTGGTAACGACGGTAATAACAATATTAATCTAAATTTGTCCCGATTAATGAAGTATAGTGTTAATAAAACTCCAATAATAATTCCTACAAGAAAAAGCCAAAACAATATTTGTTGAAACGATTTTAAACCGAATAATTCTATCATACTTTTAACAAATATTTTTATTATTTAGTTTCTCCAACTCTTCAATATCGAGCTGGTCTTTCAGTCTGTTGGCTGCTTTTTTGGCAATAATCAGATTATCGTAATCAATAAAAAAAACCGGAATTCCATCTATATCTATGATATTTGCTTTTTCTAAAAGTACTACGAAAGGCTTATTTTCTAGACCTTTAACGGAAGTCATAATATCCAATCTAAAATTAATATTTAAAGTGAAATCTGTGCAACCCGGAATGAATTGCATCGTTTTAATACTTTCAAAATCACCTAATCCCATTTGTTTAATAGCATTTCTCAAATTTTCACGATTAGCAATCGTATCTTCAATGAAAATATCAATATCTCCTGTATTTCTTCCGTAGCCATAAATGTTTACAGCAAATCCACCGATGGTTAGATAGTTTACATTGTTTTCTGACAAATACTTCCAAACATCTATTATTTGTTTCTGCATATTTGTTTCAAATTATTTTGATTTTGAATATTTTTTTGCCGATTTTAATACGCAAGAAAGTTCGATTATTGCCATCAGTTTTTCAAAACGTTGTTGATAAGTCAATTGTCTTGTTTCTTCAATATATCTTGCCTCCATAACTGACGGAGGTGCGTGATTTAATTTGACTTTACCCATTGCTTTAAAAATTTAGAATGTATTCGAAATTTATTAGATCAAATTTACAAATAAATATCAGACAGCTAACGCCTTTTTCTTCCTTTCAAAATAGATCCCCCCAATCAAAAGCAATAGTATCCCTATGGAACTAATCAACGTTATTGTACTTCCGGTTTTAACGACTTGTGGCTCAAACTTGAATTCTATCGAGTGTTTTCCAGCTGGAATTTGCAATCCCCTTAGAACGTAATCTACTCTAATATGATCTGATTTTCTACCGTCTATATACGCATTCCAACCTTTTCCATAATACATTTCGGAGAAAACGGCTAAACCTTCATTTGCGTTTTCAGAATTGTACTTCAAATAATTGGGTTTGTAGTTTTCTAAAGTTACAGTCGCTGCGCTGTCTTTGGCGAAAGCCGTCTTTTTTAATTCAAAATCTTTACTATTTACGACTGCCACATTCTTAGAATCTAAACTATCCAACGCTTTCATCTCATCATCAGCAGAAGTCACCAATTTTACTTGACTTACAAACCATGCATTTCCATTTGCATTAGGATTTGACGTTGGAAATTCTTTCCCTTCTTTATCAGTTTGGATTACATACTTTACATTAAGCATATTCAGTACTTCCATGTTGTTATTAGAAATTTGGTAATCGAATAACTGCTGCATTCTTCGCGGTTTTACTGCACTATAACCTCCAATTGATTTATGAAAATAGGAAGCTCTGGCACTGGATAAATTCCCAGAGACCTCGAAAACTCTGTAATGTGTGGTATCTTTAAGAATCTCAACATTCGAAGGGGATTCTTGAAAAGGAACTTCTACTTCTCTTCCGGTAACGAAATCTTTTCCCGAAACATAATTTTTATCCACGAAAAACAAGTCGGAAACCATCAATAATCCCACGATTATAATAGCCGTATTTTGAGCAAATCTATCTTTAATCGATAACCACAAAACTCCCGTAGTTAGTAAGATAAAGAAAGCAGAGCGCAATAAATCAGCGCTATACAAACTCATCCTGTCCTGTTTCAATGCATTTACAAAATCCGGACCGTAGGTTTGTTGAAAATAAGCATCATTTCCGCCAGAAAAACTGAACATACTTTTGCTCAAAAACAATATTACAATAATTCCGAGGCTTAAAATTCCAGTTTCATATAAAGCTTTCCACTGTAATTTTTTATCCAATTGAAAAAAAGACTGCAACCCCATAATCGCCAAAACAGGGAAACACAACTCAAGAATAACTTGTATGGAGGAAACTGCTCTGAATTTATTGTACATCGGAACATAATCAATGAAAAAGTCCGTCAATATTGGGAAATTTTTTCCCCATGAAAGCACTAACGCAATTATTGAACCGCATAGGAATACATACTTTATTTTACGTTTATCGATGAACAAAGCCATTATTGCTAAAAAGAAAACCACCACACCTATATAGGCAGGAGCCGCTACAATAGGCTGATCGCCCCAATACGTTGGCATTCCAGAAACAAAATCAGTTGCCTGATCTTCCGGCACGCCTTGACCAATCATGAATTCATACATATTACTATCTTTCCCAACGGCCTCATTATTTGACCCACCAAAAAGTCGCGGTGCAATCAAATTAAAACTTTCAGTAATTCCATAACTGTATTCCGTAATATAATCATGCGTCAGCGCACTGCTGTTTGTATTTTTTGAACCATCAGGATTAAAACTTAATTCGCTTTTTCCACGCGTACTAAAATCCGCATATTCAGAAGTTGCCAATAAATTAGTCGCATTCGCACCAAGAGCAAAAATTCCGGCTACTGCCAATGTTCCAAAGGAATACAACATTGATTTATATTCCTTTTCTTTTACTAGCTGATAGATAAAATAAGCAGAAAGAATTAATAAGAAAATCAATAAGTAATAAGTCATTTGGAAGTGATTCGCATTGATTTCTAATGCTGTTGCAAATAGTGTAATCAAACCTCCCAGAATATATTTTTTCTGAAAAACCAGAATAAACCCAGCAATAACAAGTGGCATGTAAGCAATCGCATGCGCTTTGGCATTATGGCCAACGCCCAAAATAATGATCAAATAGGTAGATAAACCAAAAGCTAATGCTCCAAAAAAGGCTTTCAAAGGATCGACTTTTAACACCAGCATCAAACCGTAAAATCCTAAAAAATATAAAAATAAATAATCCGCAGGTCGCGGTAAAAAACGCAACGCATCATCAATAGCGCCAATATAATCGTGTGGGTATTTTGCTCCTAATTGATACGTTGGCATTCCGCCGAAAGCTGAATTAGTCCAATAAGGTTCTATATGATCCGTGCCTCTAAAGTCATTTTGCTCTTTGGCCATTCCGGTATACTGTACAATATCAGACTGGAAAATTTGTTTTCCTTGTAGTACAGGATAAAAATAGAGTGTAGAAACAAGTACAAAACCAAGTAGGGCAAGGGCGTGTGGATAGAACCTATTTATTATTTTCAATTTAAAAAAGTTTGGATTAGAATAAAAAGCTTGTTAATAATGACAAACTTAATCTATTTCTTCGTAATCAACATAATCTCCCACTTTTTTGGTTTCGCGGGGATTTTTAGTATTTACTGAATTGTATGTTACATCATCCTTACTTTGTGTTTTTTTCCAAGTGCTGTCTTCCGCATGCTTTTGTTGTTTCTGCATACTTTCGCCCGCTTTTTCAACTACTTTTTTAACTATTAAAGGCAAAAATAATTTTGCTAAAAATCTGAAAATATAGTAGAAAGCAATCATATAAAATAGTGCTTTTATAAAACCCGTAAATGAAGCTGTTTGCATAGAAGTGTAATTTTTTCCAAAATTAATAAATTCATCTCGAAAGTTCGGGACAAAATAAAAATATCATTCTTAAATAAATAATAAAATATAGTACATTTGAAAAGCGTTATTACTTTTTAACTCAAAAAAAATAATATGTCCAAAATCAAAATCATACTTATCGCAGCTATTGCAATGTTTCCAAGTATTCATTACAGCCAGCATACGGATCAAATAAATTCTAACAGACCAGGAGAAACCATGTCGGCTTTTGCAGTTGGGAAATCAGTAATCCAAATAGAAACAGGCGTTTACGGAATCAAACAAAACCATAGTTTGTTGAATTATGATGCCAATGGTTTTGGTGTTGATGCCACCTTACGATGGGGAATGTTCATGGAAAAACTTGAATTGATAGCTGACATACAGTACCAGAACGAGAAATATACCACCTTGTTCAATAGCTCGAAAAGAGCCGACTTCAAACAAACTATTTTGGGAGCCAAATATTTGATTTACGATCCTTTCAAAAATTACGAGAAAAAGGTGAATATTTATAGCTGGAAAGCCAACAGAGCTTTTAATTGGCGTCAACTGGTACCTGCCGTTTCTGTTTTTGCCGGAGCAAATTTCACTATGGCGGACAATCCATATTCTTTTTCTAAAGAATCCAGCATTTCCCCAAAGATAATACTGATAACTCAAAACCATTTGGGTGACGGTAGATGGGTTTTTGTAACCAATATAATAGCTGATTATGTAACAACTGATTTTCCTAGTTATGGTTATGTATTGACTTTAACCCGAGGATTTAATGATAAATGGTCCGGATTTTTGGAAAACCAAGGATTTAAAAGTGATTTTTATAGCGATGCCATTGTTCGCGGAGGCGCCGCTTATTTATTAAATAAAGACATGCAAATTGACGCTTCGATTGCTACAAGTCTGAAAGACACTCCATCTGCCCTCTATGGCGGAATTGGTTTTTCCTGGCGTTATGACGCCAATTATCAGGAAGTGCGCATAAACAATGACTCAGGGGACTCAGGAAAGAAAGCGGAAAAAAGAGCAAAAAAGACAAAAAAAGGATAATCACAGAATTTAAAAAACAGAATGATTACAATACAAGAAGCAAAAACTAAAAGTGAATTAACTGAATTTGTAAAATTCCCTTTTTCTTTATATAAAAACAATAAGAATTGGGTTCCGCCATTAATTGGTGAGGAACTGGAAGGATTTGATAAAACTAAAAATCCTGCTTTTGAAACTGCTGAAGCATATTTTTATATTGCCAAAAGAAATAACAAAACTGTAGGCCGAATTGCCGCAATCATCAATTGGAGCGAGGTAAAAGACCAACAAAAAATGAAAGTTCGTTTTGGATGGTTTGACGTGATTGATGATGTAAAGGTGACTGAAGCACTTTTAGAAAAAGTATATGAATTAGGTCGAAAAAACTATTTAGAATATGTTGAAGGACCTATGGGTTTTTCAAATCTGGATAAAGTGGGCGTACTTACCGAAGGTTTTGATGAAATAGGAACCATGATTACTTGGTACAATAATCCATATTATGCCACTCATTTCGAACAATTGGGATACGTAAAAGAGAAGGAATATATTGAAAGTAAATTTCCTTTTGTAAACGTAAAGCCTGAATTTTTTGAAAAAGCAAATGATTTGGTTAAAAGAAGGTATCAATTAAGTCCGCTTAATTTTAAAACGACCAAAGAAGTAATGCCGCACGTGGATAAAATGTTTGATTTATTCAATAAGTCTTATGTTTCGTTATCTTCGTTTGTAGCTATTTCAGATACAGAAAAAGAATATTTCAAGAAAAAATACATAAGTTTCATCAATCCTGAATTTATCAAATTCGTGGAAGACAAAAACCATAATATTGTTGCTTTCAGTATTGTAATGCCCTCTTTTTCTGAGGCGATACAAAAAGCAAAAGGGAAATTATTCCCATTTGGATTTCTTCATTTGCTCAAAGCAAAAAAACGAAGTAAGGACGTCATTTTCTACCTTATTGGTGTGTTGCCTGAATACCAAAACAAAGCGGTCACAGCCATTATATTCAAAGAATACTACGAAACTTTCAAAGAAAAAGGTATTGTCAATTGTTTCAGAACTCCTGAATTAGTTGATAACGCCGCAAGCATCAACTTGTGGAAACATTTTGATCCTCAGATTCACAAGCGCAGATGTACTTATAGAAAAGAGTTGTAATAAGTAGTTGTCTAACATTAATTCAAATAAACTTTCTTTTGCATTGCAGTGAAAATTTTATTCTACTTTAGGGTTTTAAAACATTTTTTATCTTAAAATATTTAAAACAAGTAAAACAATTTACATGAGAAAACAGATACTCTTAACAATCGTATTTTTATTAATGTCAATGCACAGCGCTGTCGCACAATTTATAGACAACAAACCAATTTCAGAACTAGATATTGATTACATAAAAATAAAAGCAGAAGCAAAATTATTTGCTAAAAAATTAAGTATTAGTATTGATTATGGTCAAGAAAAAGTAGAAGAATTAAAAGACCTGAGCGGAAATCCAAATCAATTCAATTCTATGATTGATGCTTTAAATTTTATGAGTAAAAATGGATATGATTTCATAAGTATTGACAATGAAAAAATAGGTGACACACAATACTTGTACCGCTATATCATGAAAAAAAGAAAACAGTAATCGTAAATAATATTATTTTGTCACCTTGAGCGCAGTCTAGATGTAATTGATTTCTCGACTGCGATTGAACGGACAATTAGATTAATTTACTAATGCCATTCATGAAAATCACATTTTACAATCCACTTTTGACAACAGAACATTTCCATCAAATTGTAATTGTTTTTTATCTTTAAAAGTTACTTTCCCTTTATTGTCATCAATCACATCTCCAAAACCTTCGACATAAGAATCGTCTTTTTTTAAGAAAGCAACTTCTCGAACTGACGAAATACCTTCGGACATGAAAGTGTAATCCGCATAAAGCGTGTCTCCTTTAAATTCTCCTACAAGTGTTCCTGCATTTTTATCTTTTTCAAAAAAATTATAGCTTAAATTTCCCGAAGAAAGCTGACCGTTTTTTACATTTAAAGTCAATGAAACAGTGTCTTTTTTAAGAATTGCTCGGTAACACTCTTTAGATTCAGGTTCTTCAACAACAATTTTTTCTAAAACAGCAGGAGATTCTTCCGTTTTCATTCCTTTTTTACAAGAAACAAAAACACTAATAAAAACGACACCCAATAATATTACTTTTTTCATATATTTTCAATTTAGTTTAATAAATATACTAATTCCTGACACAATAAAATACAAAAAAATCCATCATTGCGAAAAATGATGGATTTATATGTAAAAACTTAATTACTTAATTATGCATCTAAATCGACTGTAGTTCTAATTGCAATTTCTTTGTATGTCCCATTTTCTAGTTTCTCACGAATCGCTTCAAAAGCAGTTAGTGTTTCATCAACATCTGATAAAGTATGAGACGTTGTAGGAATCATTCGCAACAAGATAATCCCTTTTGGAATCACAGGATAAATTACAATCGATAAGAAAATGCCGTAGTTTTCTCGTAAATCGTTTACCATAATCATTGCTTCCGGTACACTTCCTTCAAGATATACTGGAGTTACACAGGTATTGGTGTCACCTATATTAAAATTACGCTCTCTCAATCCGTTTTGCAACGCATTTACGTTTTCCCACAATTTATCTTTTAATTCCGGGTGATTACGCAACAATTCTAATCGTTTTAACGAACCAATTGTTTGTATCATTGGCAATGCTTTAGCAAACATTTGAGAACGCAAATTGTATTTTAAATAATCAATTATGTCTTTGTCTGCGGCTATAAAAGCACCAATATTTGCCATCGATTTCGCAAAAGTTGAGAAATAAATATCAATTCCGTCCTGACAACCTTGCTCTTCTCCTGCTCCGGCACCTGTTTTTCCAAGTGTTCCAAAACCATGTGCATCATCAACCAGCAAACGGAAATTATATCTTTCTTTCATGGCAACAATTTCCTTCAATTTTCCTTGTTGTCCACGCATTCCAAAAACACCTTCGGTAATAAAAAGAATTCCTCCTCCTGTAACTTCCGCTAATTTTGTCGCACGCTCCAAGTTTTTTTCCATGCTTGCAAGATCATTGTGACGGTATGTAAAACGTTTGCCCATATGCAAACGAACGCCATCAATAATACAAGCATGAGCATCAACATCATACACAATTACATCATTTTTTGTAACCAAAGCGTCAATTGTTGACATAATTCCCTGATATCCAAAATTCAACAAATATGCCGATTCTTTCATTACAAAAGCTGCCAATTCATTCTCTAATTGCTCATGATATTTAGTGTGACCACTCATCATACGCGCTCCCATTGGGTAAGCGGCGCCATATTGTGCTGCTGCTTCCGTATCTGCCTGACGCACTTCGGGATGATTAGCAAGACCTAAATAGTCATTCAAACTCCAATTCAAAATATCTTTTCCACCAAACTGCATTCTTGGACCCAACTCACCTTCTAATTTAGGAAAAACAAAATAACCTTCTGCTTGTGAAGCCCATTTTCCTAACGGTCCTTTATTGTTTTGAATCCTTTCGAATAAATCTTTTACCATAATATATCAAGTAATAATTTTAATTTTGAGAAGTGGCAAAAATAATTATTTAAACTTTATAAAGGACTTGAAAGTAAATTTATTTTTCAAGCTTTAACTTTATGATTATCTGGAGCTAATTCCTGCTTTACACTGTATCTTTTGCACTGTCAGGAAGATTGCTGCGTTCCTCGCAATGACAATGCAAAAGGATGCCGTTGCGGTCAGGGCTAAAAAAACGATTCAAATGGTAAACTTTGTATATTTGAATTATATAAAACATAGTTTATGTCTGACAAAATAACAAATGAACTGCATGAACTACTAAATGCCAAGGTAGTTAGTGCAGAAACAGCCGAGAGAATACGCGATTACTTCCACCAAAAAAAAAAAGAAAACTATAACAGACTCTTTTCCGTTTTTGGGATTTTGGGAGCCATACTTGTTGGACTTGGAATTATTCTTGTTTTCGCACATAACTGGGATACTCTTTCTAGACTTACCAGAGTAGTATTATCTTTTCTCCCGCTTCTGATTGGCCAGATTTTTTGCGGCTATTCTCTTTTAAAAAAATCCGCAAGTACGGTTTGGAGAGAAACAGCATCCGTTTTTGTATTCTTTGCCATTGGCGCAAGCATTTCATTAGTTGCTCAGGTTTATAATATTCCCGGAGATATTAATTCCTTCATTATCGCTTGGATGCTATTGAGTTTACCACTGGTTTATCTGCTTCAATCCTCGATAGTTTCTCTTTTATATATTGCTGGGATTACGTATTATGGCTGTAATTCTAATTATTTTACCTATCCAAGTACGCATTCCTTTTTACACTGGTTTTTACTTTTAGGAATTGCTCCCTATTATTATCAGTTGGTAAAAACTAAAGCACTAAGCAACTTTACACTGTTTCACAACTGGTTTATTTCTATATCAATTGTAATTTGCCTCGGTACGATTGCCCATAAAAATGGACATTTACTGTATTTAAGCTACATGAGTTTATTCACGATTTTTTACTTCATTGGTAAGACTCCATTTTTTGACCAGCAGAAATTAAAAAACAACAGCTTTCTGATTGTTGGAAAATTAGGGATACTCTATTTATTGCTGTTATATAGTTTTAAGTGGTTTTGGAATAAATCTTTTTACAAAACGGATTCAATATTAGAAACACTGCTGTCGATAGAATTCGTAACTGCTTTTGTACTCACAGTACTCGCAGCGTTTTTCTTTTACAAGAAAAACAGTCCAACAAATTTTAAGGAAGTCTCTCTTTTTGAACTTTCATTTTTGATGAACATACTTCTTCTCATTACCGGTTACGAGTTTTCATTAGCAGCAAATGCACTCGTATTATTCATTGGTATATTTGAAGTTAAACGAGGCTTAAAACGAAATCATATGGGACTATTGAATTTTGGATTACTCCTTATTACTGTTCTTATCATGTGTCGTTTTTTCGATACTGATTTAAGTTTCGTCCTTCGAGGGATTCTATTTATAACAATTGGTTTAGGATTCTTTTTGGCTAATTATTTCATCCTTAAAAAAAGAAACAAAAATGAAAAATAAGAAAATTACATTCCTAATTTTCATCTTGATTGTTATGGCGCAATTATACGTTCCATTCCAAATGATATACAATCAGGAAGATATTATAAAAAGTGGAAAAGAATTTAGATTCCAAACTATTCCAATAGATCCGTACGATCCTTTTAGAGGAAAATACATTACATTATTCTTTAAAGAAAGAGAAATCACTGTACAAAAAAACATTAAATGGCACAGCGGTGAAACTGTTTTTGCAACACTCACTACCGACAAAAATGGGTTTGCCAAAATCAGTTCTATTTCTAAAATCAAACCAAAAAATAACGAATCCTATATTAAATTGAAAATTAGTTTGGATTATATTAACTCCAAAATACTAATAGATTTTCCTTTCAATCGGTTTTATATGAATGAAGATATTGCGCAAAAAGCGGAGAAAATCTATCAGGAATTCTCTATCAAAAAGAAAAACGAAACTTACGCTTTAGTGGCAGTAAAAAATGGAGAAGCGGTACTTAAGGATGTTCGCATCAATGACGTTTCAATTAAAGATTTGGCTTCCAAAAAATAAAATAAACACAATTCAAAAGAATAATCTGTACCTTTAAGTACGAAAATCAATACTTTTAATAAAATGTCACAAGATACAAAAGAATTAAAATTAGCCGTTCTCATTGATGCTGACAATGTTCCGTACAGCAATGTAAAAGGAATGATGGAAGAAATTGCTAAATTTGGAACACCCACCACCAAACGTATTTACGCCGATTGGACTAAACCAAATGCAGGTGGCTGGAAAAGTGTCTTATTGGAACACGCCATTACTCCTATTCAACAATACAGTTATACAGTTGGAAAAAACTCTTCGGATTCAGCGATGATTATTGATGCTATGGATTTATTGTATTCCGATAAAGTGGATGGTTTTTGTATCGTATCCAGTGATTCTGATTTTACACGTTTAGCCATCAGATTAAGAGAATCCGGAATGAAAGTCATTGGAATCGGCGAACAAAAAACGCCAAACTCATTCATTGTAGCCTGTGACCGTTTCATTTATATCGAAGTTTTGGATGGCGCCATTAAAAAGAAGTTACCAAAAAGAACCGCAACTGATACTAAAAAAGCAACGCCAAAAAGCTTAAATAAAGTCGATTTGCATACCATAGAATTAATAGAGTCAACCATAGAAGATATTGCTGACGATAGCGGTTGGGCGTTTCTAGGTGATGTGGGAAACCTAATTGTAAAGAAAAAACCGGAATTTGACCCAAGAAATTATGGCTTTTCAAAATTAACTCCCATGCTAAAATCATTGACTGACATACTCGAAATCGACGAAAGAGACTCTGATAAAAAAGGAATCAAACATGTTTATGTAAGACTGCGTTTCAGTTAAACTAATTTTTTAACCGCCTCATATAAAGTTTCTTTCTTTAGTGGTTTCGACAAATAATCATTCATTCCTATTTCCTTTACACGATCTTTTGTGGTTTCCATTACATCGGCGGTAACTGCAATGATAGGAATATTGCTGTTGTGCGCTCCAACTTCGCCATTTCTGATAGCGATTGTTGCCTCATAGCCATCCATGATTGGCATTTGTAGATCCATTAATACAATATCAAATTGATTTGTTTTAAATGCATCTAATGCTTCCTGACCATTATTAGCATAAACCACCTTAGTATCCAACCATTTTTTTGTAATCATTTTTATCACCATCTGGTTAATGAAATTATCTTCGACCACTAGAATGGATTTTCCTACCAAATCATCCAAAACAACTTTAGCCGGAGCCTCTAGCTTTTTTTGCTGTGCTGATATGGCAAAATCAATTGTAATAACGACAGTCGTTCCTTCGTTTACTTTACTTTCCATTTTGATGGTTCCGCTTTGCATATCGACTAAAGTTTTCACGATATAAAGTCCTAAACCAAGTCCGCCAAATTTTCGTTTATTATCAATAATATTTTGAGAAAAAGAGTCAAAAATACTTTCCATTTTATCTTTTGAAATGCCAACACCGGAATCCGAAACAGTCAAAATCAAACTGGCTATATTTCCCTCTTTCAATTGGCAATCAACATGAAATTTGACAAATCCTGTCGCTGTAAATTTGATGGCATTATTCAGCACATTATTCACAACTTGAACCAATCGGTTAACATCCCCGATCACTAAATCAGGAAAAGTACCTGACTTTGAAAACTGAAAAACTAATCCTTTATCTTCGGCTCTATTGATGGCATTATTCTTTAAATTTCCCAAAACCTGTACTAGATCAAATGGGTTCTTTTCAAGCTTTAATTCTCCTTTCTCGATTTTAGAAAAGTCTAATATATCATTCACAGAACTTAATAAACTATGAGAAGAGTACTTTATAATTTGGCAATTTTTTTTGATTACATCATCCTGAACTTCACTAGAAATAGAATCAATTAAATTTATAATTGCATTCAGCGGCGTTCGCAATTCATGACTGATATTCGATAAGAAATAGGATTTTAAATCATTCATTTCTTCGGAGCGAATCAAAGCAAGACGATTGAGCTCGTTTTTTTCATTTTTCAAATTCCGTATCAAATTTGCCATCGAAAGTGAAAGAAAAATAACCTCTAATCCAGTCCCTAATTTTGAACTGTTTTGATTGAAAAAATTATTAGGTAATAATCCGAAATTATATAAAATAAAAATACCGAATCCGATAATCAGAAATGAAATACCAGCTGTAAAAAAAGGATCTATGTACTTTTTTTTACAATATAAATATATTATTGAGCAAACAATCAAAATTAAAAACACAAGCGTAAGAACATTAACTAAAACATACGAAAATAATAAAGTTGAGGGAATAAAAATGATGCATAATAATAATAAAAACAATAATACGTAAGCGATATTAAACAGAATATAAATTTTCTTACTATTTTTTTTAATCTTTAAAAATAATTCACTGTATTTACCCGAAAAAAAGACGGCAATTATCGCCATAAATAAGACAGTATGATTTGAAAACCATCCTGCATTTGGTGTGACATACTTGTAGAAAAAACCATCTAACGCGAATTGTAGTAATCCAACAAATAAAACGTATAGACTGTAGTATAAAAATATTTTTTCATTTAAAGCAAAAAAGAAGAAAAAATAGATAATGGCTGCGATAGACAAAATGCCGTAAAAAATTCCAAAAAATAATTGTTCATTTGAAATCATTTGTATGAACCTTTCCGACGAATAAAGCATCATGGGAATTTTTATTACCTCACCGTCACTCTTTAAATGCATATATAATTGCAAACTGGATTTTGGTGCTATTTCAATCTTAAAAATAGTTTTTCGATTATCGAAACTACGTTCGGAATATGCCAAATTATCCCCACTAATCTTGGTAGTTATTTTTCCTGAGGCTACATCAACAATAAATAATTCTACTAAATCTGTTATGGGACGTGCCGTTTCCAGATAATAATTTAATTTTGAATTTGTAAGATTTTTTATTTTTGTTTTTGACCAAAAATTATTTTGAGTAAAACCTAAATCATCATTTTCACTGATAAGTTTTGTGGGATTCAGGGTGTCATAATTGGCAACAACATATTTGATATTCAAACTTCTTTTCCCTACATCTGCAATTGTGGTGTGATTATGCAAAGAGATTTCTTTAGGAATTGTATCACCGCTAAAGACATATTGAGAATAGGTGTTTGAAAAAAACAAGGTGAAAAATAATAATTTCAAAATAGCACAAATCTGTTTATTGGTTTTTTGACTCATGTTTAATAAATTATGATTAAGCAACATATGTACGTAACGTAAGAAACTTTAGTTTTCCAACTACGCTTAAATTTTACATTTGTTTTGTGAAATAAAGCAATTTCTGTCAAATAACAGAATTAAAAGTCCAAAATATTTAAAATTCTTATTATTGTCGGGGCTGAAAAAACTTTACAATAAGTCAAAAAATTATATTTTTAGTAATATTCGTACTTATGAGTAAACCTGTCATTTATTATTATTTTAATATTGGATTGCTATTCATGGCTGCATTGATTGTATATTCTCAGTAAGTTTTGCAAATGCTTCACGGTACAAACATTGCATTTTAAGAAATTTTGCTGTTTTGGGTTATTTCAGATATATTCGAAATGATAGCTCCTGCGATTCAGCGATATTTTTCAGAACGTTCCACGAACGGAAAACCATTTTCAAGAAATGAATGTTCGCTCACGTATCAAAGAGCTAAAAATATTGATTCGAAGACATCGTTTGGGACACAAATGAATTAAAACCAGTCTATGTAGGAAGGAAATAAACATTCTATTTTCCCAACAGCAGACAATTAAGAGCTTCTGCGGGTTTCAATTGGCGCGCCTGATTGAACACAACAGTATTAACCTTGCTGATTAAACATTTCAGCAATGAGTTTTGATTCTTTAAGCAAAAATGCAATAGTGAAACTGAACCAAGGAGCCCAAAAAGAAAAATTACATCACAATACTATCAACACATGGCGACGTATTCTGGCAAATGGGTACTGGTTGTTTTGGCTGCCGAGATGATAGAGGTGGACTCTATGGCATTAGTTTTGCTGAAAAAGCAAATTTGCCAGAAGTAAAAATGAGTTTAATTAAATTACCGAAGCCAGCAAAATAAGGTCACGAAGGTGTTTTGCCTGTAGCAAAAAACACGTTGCAAATTACTAAAATAAGAGGTCTTTTACTAAACACAATAATACTTTCTTCTCCTAGTCGTGCTGCTTTTGAAGATATAATAGCTTTAATTGCTTTAATAGCAAAATTACGTCAGCTGTCTAATGGCAAACCAATTGTCTTTAAATTATGCATTGGAGATACCCGAGAATTTGAACTAGTATGCCACGAAATGATTACCCAAAACTGCTTTCCTGATTTCATTACCGTTGATGGTGCCGAGGCAGGAATTATTACTGGATCATTAAAATTTGCAGATGGTGCAGGAATGCCATTTGAGTCATTACATATTTTTGTCAACAAAGCTTTAGTTAGTTTTAGAATTAAAGAAAAAATCCGAATCATTTCCATTGGTAAACTTATATTTGGATATTCCATACGGAGAGCAAGAGCAATTGGCGCTGACATCTGCAATAGTGCGCGCCGATGTATATTATTGTTGGGATGTATCTAAGCGTTAGGATGAAACAATAACCAATGTATAACAAGAGTTGCAACACAAGACTAAATGAGGATAAAAGGATTAGTGGTTACAGATAAGACAGAACGCGTTTTTAATTTTAATAAAAACACTTTATACTCCGCTGACGTGATCCTTCCTGCAGCAAGTAAAAAAAGCTTTGCTGGAGTTGACATCAATATTTTTGTTCACGGTGCTGAATTAGTTCATTTATCCGATTTATATTTTTCGAAATAATTTAAAAAGTGTAATCAAGAATCAAAGTAAAATACGCTTGAATTAAAAGGAGGGCCTTTATAGCCCTCCAGTTGTTGATTCTGATTTACCATTATCAACTCATACTGTTACAAGTATAGATGATTATTGAATTATCAAATCTTATTGTAAGATGGATATACTCAAGTAATGAATCAAAACCACATTTAAATTTAAGATTTAATAAATTAACAAGTGCTAATAATCAATACTTTAACCTCAAATTAACAGGTGATTTTAGTAATTACGATTATGAAACAAAACTAATATGTATTAGTGGTAATAAAAAAAGGAGGACTTGTAAAGTCCTCCAATTGTTGATTCTGATTTACCAATACTAACTCATACCGTTACTGATAGAGTCAATTATAAGTTGTCAATCTCATTATAAAAGTAACAACTTAATCAATTAATCAAAACCACAATCAAAGATACAATTATTTTATTGCAATAAATTCATTGTCAGTATTTTAACTATAATTTAAAATTTTAAAAGCATTATTTCATTTATATAATTCATATTTGAAAGGAAATTTTATCATATAGTTTTTTAAAATTTAAAATGAGATCTTAACAAACTGCAAAATTATTTATTGGAGAAAGAGCAAAAAAAGGAGGCCGTTTTAAAGGGCCTCCAAATATGAACTTTGGTGTGTTGTTATCAGATTGAATCTTTCGATGCTACTAACTAATAAATACTCTTCTCTTTGCAGATGGACATATTCAACAAAAAACCAAAACCATATTCAAATATACAACAGTTTTTGAATTAAAAACCCTTAATAAAGACTTTAACATGTATTTAACGTGCTGTTTGCCAATACAATAACAACAATTCTAAACAGTTTATTTAAATCCCAACATTACGAATAAATAAGTGAATGCATTTTCAACAATTGAAAAATTGTAAAAATCATGTTCTTGTTTTACAAATAGGCACAAAAAAAGGAGGCCTTTTTAAAGGGCCTCCAAATATGGACTTTGGTTTGTTGTTATCAGATTGAATCTTTCGATGCTACTAACTATTAAATACTCTTCTCTTTGCAGATGGATATATTCAACAAAAAACCAAAACCATATTCAAATGTACAAAGGTTTTAAACATAAAAAACAATTAATTAATATTTTAACATGTTTTTAACTTATTGGATTACAGTCTATTAACAACCCGTTATCGATGTAGTCTAGAATAAAAAATTTCTGATGAAAATATTTAAAAAAAAAGGAGGCCTTGTTAAAGACCTCCAATTGTTAATTTTGATTTACCATTATCAACTCTACCGTTCAGAACAATTGACTATCTGAATATTATCACCATCGCTGGTAAATTATTCAAGTGACCAATCAAAACTACGCTCAAATATACGTTAATATTTTATTTAAAATATTAACAATCAATTATTTAACTAAATATTAAGACGATAAATAAAACATATATAAAAAATGCTCAAATATTTATATCGAGCCAATACATATTAGTAATAAAAAATCAACCATTTCAATTCATAAATAAGTAGAAAATGTATATTTGAAGATTAAAACTAAAAAAATGCAATTTGTTTTCGCCTCAAATAACAAAAATAAAATCTCGGAATTACAAAGCATGCTTCCTAAAACTATAACCATTTTAAGTTTAGAGAGCATTGGTTGTTTTGAAGACATTCCAGAAACCGCGAATACTATTGAAGGGAATGCAATCCAAAAAGCAAATTATGTCACGGAAAAATTCGGGTATGATTGCTTTGCCGATGATACTGGACTGGAAGTGGACGCTTTAAATGGCGATCCGGGTGTCTTCTCTGCACGCTATGCTGGCGAACAACGCAGTGCAGATGACAACATGAATAAATTATTAGAAGCCTTAATGTTTCAAAATGAAAGGAAAGCACAATTTAAAACTGTTATTGCATTAAATTTAAACGGCAAACAATATCTTTTTACAGGAATTGCAAAAGGCGAGATCACTTTAGAAAAAATTGGTAATCAAGGTTTTGGTTACGATCCCATTTTTCAACCGGAAGGATTTCTTCAAACATTTGCCCAATTATCATTGGACGTAAAAAATAAAATAAGTCACAGAGGAAAGGCGACTCAGCAATTAATTACTTTTTTGAAAGAAACCGAATAAGTTATGATTACAACATTTTTACAATACAATATTAAATTCAATGTCATAATTTTACACGCAATTTTCTAAATCGAAACTTCAAATTTGTAAATAAAAATATAACTTTCTGATAATCAAATTATAATAAATCATCAAATCTTAAAATAGCATTAGTTTATATGGATTATAAACAGTAATTTTGCACCCTATTTTAAAAATACATATGAATAAATTTGAACAATTAGGATTGAGTGAATCGTTACTGAAGGCGATTTTAGATCTAGGATTTGAAAATCCGACCGAAGTACAGGAGAAAGCGATTCCCCTATTATTGGAAAAAGACACAGATATGGTTGCGTTGGCTCAGACAGGGACAGGGAAAACGGCAGCTTTTGGTTTTCCAGTTATTCAGAAAATTGATGCCAACAACAGAAACACACAAGCATTAATTTTATCTCCAACCCGCGAATTGTGTTTGCAGATTACCAACGAAATTAAAAACTACTCTAAATACGAAAAAGGTATTAATGTGGTAGCAGTTTACGGTGGAGCTAGCATAACAGAACAAGCGAGAGACATAAAGAGAGGTGCGCAGATTATTGTGGCAACTCCAGGAAGAATGCAAGACATGATCAATAGAGGTTTGGTAAACATCTCTCAAATCAATTATTGTATTCTTGACGAAGCTGACGAAATGTTGAACATGGGTTTTTATGAAGATATCGTAAACATCCTTTCGACTACGCCAGACGAAAAAAATACATGGTTATTCTCTGCAACAATGCCTGCTGAAGTAGCACGTATTGGAAAACAATTCATGAAAGATCCAATTGAAATTACAGTTGGAACTAAAAACTCGGGTTCAGCTACAGTTTCACACGAATTTTACCTTGTTAATGCTCGTGACCGTTACGAAGCTTTGAAACGTTTAGCCGATTCTAATCCAGACATTTTCTCAGTAGTTTTTTGTCGTACCAAAAGAGATACGCAAGCTGTTGCTGAAAAATTGATTGAAGACGGATACAGCGCTGCTGCTTTGCACGGAGATTTATCTCAAGCGCAACGTGATGGGGTAATGAAATCTTTCCGCGGAAGACAAATTCAGATGCTTGTAGCGACTGATGTTGCTGCACGTGGAATTGACGTTGACAATATTACTCACGTAGTAAATTATCAATTACCCGACGAAATAGAAACGTACAATCACCGTTCTGGTCGTACTGGTCGTGCTGGTAAATTAGGAACTTCTATCGTAATTGTGACTAAAAGTGAATTGCGTAAGATTTCTTCAATTGAAAGAATCATCAAACAAAAATTTGAAGAGAAAACAATTCCTTCTGGAATTGAAATCTGTGAAATCCAATTGTTACACTTAGCAACGAAGATTAAGGATACTGAAGTTGATCATGAAATTGACACTTACCTTCCTGCAATCAATAGTGTACTTGAGGGTTTATCTAAAGAAGAACTTATTAAGAAAATGGTGTCGGTTGAATTCAATCGTTTTATCAATTATTATAAGAAAACTAGAGATATTTCTAATCAAGCATCAGGTTCTGAAAGACGTGATCATGATGACAGAGACGGTGCTCCACGAGAAAATAACAATAGTGGTGCAACAAGATATTTTGTGAACATAGGTTCTAGAGATAACTTTGATTGGATGTCATTAAAAGATTATTTGAAAGAAACATTGGACTTAGGTCGTGATGACGTTTTCAAAGTAGATGTAAAAGAAGGTTTCTCTTTCTTTAACACAGATCCCGAACATACTGACAAAGTAATGGAAATATTGAATAACGTGCAATTAGAAGGACGTAGAATCAATGTTGAAATTTCTAAAAACGACGGTGGCGGAAGACGTGACCATAATGGAAGAAGTTCAGGTGGAAGTTTTGGTGGCGGAAGAAGTTCAGCTCCAAGAAGAGAAGGAAGTTTTGCCCCAAGAAGAGAAGGTTCAGGCGGATTTAGAAGCGATAGAAGTTCGGCTCCAAGAGAAGGTGGATTTGGCGGAAGAAGTGATGCTCCAAGAAGAGAAGGTGGTTTTTCATCTGACAGGCCTAGAACGGAAGGTTCATCTGATAGAGCACCGAGAAGATCTGAAAGCTTTGGTGATTCACCAAGACCAAGAAGACCAAGAAGAGACTAACAGATATTGTTAATTTTCTTATAATTATACTGGAACTACAAAATATTTAATCCTGTTTTATTACTTTTAAAGTCTTAAATCAGTTTATGAAATATTTTGTAGTTTTCTTTTTTTTAGTAATATCCACAACAGCGTTTGCGCAAGTTAAAGAACCTTCACAAAAAGTTGATGGTATCATCATCAGTAATTCAACCAGACAACCCCTATCCAGCGTAAATATTATTAATATCAACAAAGTAAGAGGTGCTACAACTGATGCAGGAGGATTTTTTGAGATAGATGTTCAATTAAACGACACCTTACACATTACAAGTCTGGGTTTTCAATCTCTTCGTGTTAGGGTCACCAATGACTGGATCAAAAATAAAAGCACCAAAATACAACTTACTGAAAAAGCGATCGCACTTGAAGAAGTGGTAATACGCCCTTTTAATCTGACCGGTTATCTTGAAGTAGACACCAAAATTATTCCTGTAAAAGAAAACTATCGCTACAGTATTTCCGGCTTGACTCAGGGATATGAAGCTGGCGAATATTCTCCAAATGCGTTTGGAAAAGTTCTTGGTTCTATCTTTAATCCAGCAGATATGCTGTATAATTTCTTTGGTAACAATCCAAAAGAGCTCAAAAAACTCAAAGAAATGAAGAAAGATGATACGGTACGTAATCTTCTGGAATCAAAATTTGACAGAGAAACTATAGCCGTACTTTTAAATATTGATAAAAATGAAATTCCTGAGATTTTACAGCGTTGCAACTATTCGGAATCGTTTATAAAAACGGCGAACGACCTACAAATTATGGACGCCATTAGTGGTTGTTATGAGGAATATAAAGTTCTAAAGAAAAAATAAAAATTGTTATTGAATTAAAGTTTAGACTTTTATAATAAATTAGATTATTCCTCAATTCTGAAAAAATTGGGGACTTTTATTTTAAAGTCATTACATTCAAGTTCTATTCAAAATTTTAATAATCAAAAAAGTGAAATAAATGTCCAATATACCTTTCCAAACTATTGATTGGGATTCAATAGAAAAAACTGAACATATCGGGACAACAGGAATAGCGCATTGGCAAACAATACAATTAGGCGGACTTAGAATTCGTAAAGTAAGGTATTCCAAAGATTATCTGGCAAATCACTGGTGTCAAAAAGGACATGTTGTTCATTGTCTTGAAGGAGATTTTATTAGTGAATTAAAATCGGGAGAACAAGTTCTGCTTTCTAAAGGAATGACCTATGTAGTTTCTGATGATGCTAGTTCGCATCGCTCTATGTCTGTTAATGGTGTAGCATTATTAATTATCGATGGGGATTTTTTAAAATAATATTTAAGACAAATCAAAAATATTATATACATTTACCTGAATCAACAATTAAAAACAAAACCTAAATTCCTATATCATGGCAAAAAGTCAAGACGCAAAGAAAACCGCGAAGAAAGAGCCCTTAAAAACGGCTAAAGAAAAGAAAGAAGAAAAAAGAGACAAGAAAAACAGTCCTAAAAGAGATTAAAATTAGTGTTCAGCATTCAGTTTATAGTGTTCAGTTTCATTTGTTACTGAACACTATTTTTTTTTAAATGCTGAACACTGAATATTATTTCACCGGAATATTAGCTAAAATTTCCAATAGAAATTTCCAAAATTTCTGAGAAGAAGAAATACTCGCTCTTTCATCCGGAGAATGTGCACCATGAATCGTTGGTCCAAAAGAAATCATATCCATATCAGGATAATTAGTTCCTAGAATCCCACATTCTAATCCTGCGTGACACGCCACCACTTTTGGTTTTTCACCGTTTTGTTTTTCATATATTGGAACTAAAACATCTAAAATCTCTGATTCTGAATTTGGTGTCCAACCTGGATATGAACCTGAAAATTCTACTTCACAACCCATTAATTCAAAAGCGGAACGCAACGCATTAGCCAAATCAAATTTAGATGTTTCGACAGAAGAACGCGTTAAACACTGTACTGAAAGTTGACCATCTCCAACAATCACTTTGGCGATGTTATTTGATGTTTCTACTAAATCGTCAAAATCAGCACTCATTCTATACACTCCGTTGTGAGCAGTATACATGGATCTCACAAAGTAAAACTGAGCAATTGTTGGCATTACTTTAGTAGGAGCTGCAGCCATTTTTTCAAAAACAACTTCAAAATTTGGTTCCGTTATTTTAAACTCCGTTTTGATTTCGTTTACAATTTGCTGCATGTCAAAAACAAAAGCTTCATCATACACTTCGGCAATAATTACTTTTGCCTGACTTTCACGAGGAATTGCATTGCGTAAACTGCCTCCTTTTATTTCAGCAATTTGCAAACCAAAATTATCAAAACCATCAAATAACAATCGATTCATGATTTTATTGGCATTACCCAAACCTTTGTGAATATCCATTCCTGAATGTCCACCTTTCAATCCTTTCACAGTAATTGTATATCCTACAGAACCTTCCGGAGTTTCCTCTTCATCATACTCAGCAGTAGCTGTCACATCGATTCCTCCGGCACAACCAATGTCAATTTCATCATCTTCTTCTGTATCTAAATTCAGCAGAATTTGACCTTGCAGAATACCTCCTTTTAAATTCAAAGCTCCTGTCATTCCAGTTTCTTCATCAATGGTAAACAAAGCTTCTATTGCAGGATGCGGAATATCAGTGCTTTCTAAAATTGCCATGATAGCCGCAACTCCAAGACCATTATCAGCACCAAGAGTTGTTCCGCGAGCACGAACCCAATCCCCATCAATATACATGTCAATTCCTTGTATATCAAAATCAAAAACAGTATCCGAATTTTTTTGGTGCACCATATCCAAATGTCCTTGAAGTACGATTACTTTTCGGTTTTCCATTCCAGCAGTAGCTGGTTTTCGAATGACTACGTTGCGAATTTCATCTTCGAAAGTTTCTAAACCTAGGCTTTCGCCAAAGTTTTTCATGAACGCAATCACACGCTCTTCTTTTTTAGAAGGACGAGGCACTGCATTCAAATCGGCAAACTTATTCCAAAGTGCTTTTGGTTCCAGATTTCTTATTTCTTGGCTCATTTAATTTTGTTTGAGGTTTTACATTTACAAGTACCAAAGTTACAAAGTTTAAATTCCCTATGGTAGTAATTGATATTGTAATTATATTTACATTACCAAAATTCAAACATTGAAAACTAAATATTTCCTTTCCTTCTTTCTATTTATTCAAATACTGCTTTTGCAAATTATTCCCTTTTACCCCGCACAGATAGAAGAATGGTACAGCAATGGTTTCTATCCGATACTTTCATTGTTTTCAAGAACTATTTTCGGTGAAATTCCTTTTTCTGTCGGTGACTGTCTTTATTTCCTTGTTATTCTATTGATTTTTAAATGGTTTTGGAACCAACGAAAAACATGGAAATCCGAATGGAAAAACACTTTATTTAGCATCTTGAGTTTTGTTTCAGTTTTTTACTTTTTGTTTCATGTTCTTTGGGCGTTGAATTATTACCGTGAACCGCTTTTTGAAAAAATGGAAATTCAAAAAGATTATTCGGATGAGGATTTGTTGGCTTTCACCAAAAAAATAATTGCCAAAACCAATGCTGTTCAAAACCAACTCACAAAAAACGACAGCTTGAAAGTGGAATTTCCTTACTCCCAAGAACAGGTTTTTGAAATGAGTCTGAATGGATACAAAAACTTATCCGCGGAATATCCTTATTTTTCCTATTCCAAGTTGAGTACCAAGAAATCACTGATTAGTTTGCCATTGACTTATATGGGTTTTGGAGGCTATTTGAATCCGTTTACTAATGAAGCACAGGTTAATTATTTGGGTCCAATGTATAGTTTCCCGATGACTACAAATCATGAAATGGCACACCAAATGGGTTACGCCAGCGAAAGTGAATGCAACTTTATCGGCTTTTTAGCAACTATAAAAAATGATGATCCATACATTCAGTATTCGGGCTACAGCATGGCTTTACGCTATTGTTTAGGTAATTGGCAAGCCCGAGACGAAACGATTTACAAACAATTATTAAAAACTGTCCATCCCGGAATTTTGAAAAACTACAAAGAAAGTGAGCATTTCTGGAAGCAATACGACACGATTATCGATAAGGGTTTTCATGCTTTTTACGACCAATTCTTAAAAGTGAACCAGCAAAAAGACGGCATGGAAGGCTACAGCAAATTTGTGAATTTGATGGTGAATTATTATAAGGAAAAAGAATTTTAGTCTTAAAGTTTGAAAGTCAAATGTCTAAAAGTAAATTGACGATCCTTCTAATACTAATTTTTGAGACAGATTTAAATATTTAAAAAGAGATAAGGAGAATTTAGAGCGTTATTTAAGAGACATAATTTGATTTTTTATCCCTTGATAATGAAAGAAAAAAGTTACAGTGGAATAACAAACAACTCAAAAAAACTACCAACATTTGACTTTAAGACTTTCTAAAATTACACTTCATCACTCGTAAAAGTCATAAAACTTTTCTTTTTGTAGGGTCTAATGATTAATCTTCCTTCACGATCAAAACGAATGTAATTGTACACCCAATTCAGGAATACGACGGCCTTATTTTTGAATCCAATAAGGGAAAACAAGTGGACAAACATCCAAACAAACCAAGCAAAAACGCCACTGAAATGGTAATTAGGTAAATCGACAACCGCTTTATTTCTGCCTATGGTTGCCATCGAACCTTTATCATTGTATTCGAAGGCTTCCATAGGTAGCTTTTGAATTAATTTTACTAAGTTTTCACCCAACAATTCCCCTTGTTGCATTGCAGGTTGTGCCATCATGGGATGTCCTTGCGGATAGCTTTCGGATTCCATGGAAGCGATATCGCCTACTGCAAAAATATTGTCGTAGCCCACCACTTGATTGAATTCATTGACCCTAATTCGTTCTACTTTGTCAACCAAAGATTTACCATCCAATCCCGCGACAAGAGCGCCTTGAACTCCTGCTGTCCAAATTACGGTGGCAGTTTCAAAAGTCAAATCGGAATTTGTGGTTATCGTGCGTCCGTCATAATTAGTTACGCGAACGTTTTTCCAGATTTTAACTCCTAAATTAGTTAGAAACTTTTCGGCAGCTTCAGATGATTTCTCACTCATTGTATTAAGAATCCTGTCGCCACTTTGAATCAGATTGATTTCCATTTTGGCAATATCAAGATCGGGATAATCTTTTTGCAGAATGGCTTTTTTCATTTCGGCTAAAGCTCCGGAAAGCTCTACTCCTGTTGGTCCAGCACCTACGAGTACAAAATTGATGAGACTATTTTGTTCGGCTACATCAGTGGTTAAAACCGCTTGTTCAAAATTTTCAAGAATCAGACTTCGAATATTGAGCGATTGCGGTATGGTTTTCATAGCCATACTGTTGCGCTCAATTTCTTTGTTGCCAAAATAATTGGTTTTGGAACCTGTGGCAATCACGAGATAATCATAGCTCAATTCTCCAATTTCGGCGATTATCTTTTGGTTTTTAGTGTCGATTTCTTGAACATTGGTGAGTCTGAAATAGATGTCATCGTATTCCTGAATTACTTTTCGGATTGGGTATGCTATAGAACCCGCTTCGAGACCGCCTGTAGCTACTTGATATAATAAAGGTTGGAAAGTGTGATAATTGTGTTTGTCTAAAAGGACAACCTGAACTTTTTTGTTTTTTAGTTTTTTGGCTAATGCAATCCCCGCAAAGCCACCTCCTATAATTACTATTCTGGGTAAAGTTGAATTTGGGATGTTCATATTTTTATAAAAAAGTTTCAAAATTGTCAAGAATCAAAGATACAATGTTTTCTACTGTTGAATTTCATCAAATAGTATCGAAATTTTTGTTTTTTAACAAATGCTCTTCTAAAAACTATACGGGTGAAGTAGCCCCGATGGCAATGAAAATCCTTTATTTACTGATTTTTATCAGGAAATAAAGATTGTAATGTATAGCGGGACGAGTCTTAGTCATGAAATGAATAGTGTTGTGCTCCTCGAAAAAAAAGTGCTACTTTGTAACAAAAACCAGTATTGAATTACTAACGTATATATGAGTGATAATTTAGAACATTCTTTTGTAAAGCAGTTGCAGGAAAATCAGAATATAATCCACAAAATTTGTAGGTTATACACTAATGGCGATGATGCACACAAGGATTTGTTTCAGGAAATTACAATTCAGTTATGGAAGGCTTTTCCAAAATTCAGGGGTGACAGCAAATTTTCTACTTGGGCGTATCGAGTTGCATTAAATACAGCAATTACTTTGTATCGAAAAACAAAACGATCCATAGTTACTATAGAATTTGAAGGACGACAACATTTCCTGAATGATGTGGAATATGACTATGAAGAGGAGGAACAATTAAAATTAATGTACAAAGCAGTTTACCAACTGAATGATATTGAAAAGGCGTTGATATTTATGTATCTGGAAGATAAAGATTACCAGGAAATATCAGAAACATTGGGGATTAGCGAAGTAAATGCAAGGGTGAAAATGAATAGAATAAAAGGGAAATTAAAAAAAATATTAAATCCATTAGGAATATGAAAGAGCTGGATTTATTAAAAAAAGATTGGCAGAAGAGCGAAAACTCTTTTGAGCAAGTATCCGAAATCGAGATTTATAAAATGATACATAAAAAATCTTCTTCGATAGTGAAGTGGATTTTTATTATTAGTATCATAGAATTTATAGTATTAAATTCATTAAGCTTTTTACTTCCAGATGATCGGGTAAGTAAATCTGAAATAATTACAATATTAATTACTGCTTTAGATTATTTAAGCTACGGTGTAGCGCTATATTTCATCTATTTATTCTATAAGAATTACCGCTCAATATCAGTTACTTCAAATACAAAAAAACTAATGGAGTGCATTTTAAACACACGGAAAACAGTACGATATTATATAGGATACAATTTATTTATTGCATTTTTTGTTTCTGTAGTATTACTTTCCAATGAGATTCAAATTAAATCAGCAACGGGTAATGATGATGGAGCTAGAATATTTTTTATTTGTATCTTGATGTTAGTTTTCGTAGTTGTTTTAGTAGGTATCGTATGGTTATTTTATCAATTGATTTATGGTATTTTATTAAAAAAATTGAATAGAAACTACACAGAATTAAAGAAAATCGATTTATAAAAAACACACTTTTTTTTCCTAAAAAAAGAACTGCTTGACGCGCTACAATTGAAATAGGAAAGATTTTTAAAATTAATCTTAGATTATGTTTTGCGCATGTTTGACCGAAAATATTTTTTAATACGACACTGATTCTTACAAACCCGCTGGATTATTAATTTTAGACTAACAAACCTTACATATATATTGTTTGTGTTTTTGTAATGATCTATCTTTGCATTCTTAAAATATCAAACAATGATTAAGATTACTTTGCCCGACGGGTCAATTAGAGAATTTGCTCCAGAAGTAACTCCCATGGATGTTGCTAAAAGCATTAGTGAAGGATTTGCCAGAAATGTAATTTCGGCTTCTTTTAATGGTACAACTGTGGAGACTACTACCTCTTTGACGACGGACGGCAGTCTTACATTGTACACCTGGAATGATGATGCTGGAAAAAAAGCGTTCTGGCACTCCACTTCACACGTCATGGCACAAGTTCTGGAGGAAATGTATCCTGGAATAAAATTAACACTCGGACCAGCAATTTCAAATGGATTTTATTATGATGTAGATTTTGAAGATCATAAAATCACTGATGCTGATTTTAAGAAAATTGAAGACAGAGTTCTTGAAATTTCAAGAGGAAAACATGAATTTAAATTACGCCCAGTTTCTAAAGCTGATGCGTTAGAATTATACAAAGACAACATTTACAAAACAGAATTGATTACCAATCTTGAAGATGGAACAATTACTTTTTGTGATCATTCTACTTTCACAGATTTATGTCGCGGTGGACATATTCCAAATACTGGAATAATCAAAGCGATGAAAATCATGAGTGTAGCAGGTGCATACTGGCGTGGTGATGAAAAAAACAAACAACTTACACGTGTTTACGGAACCTCATTTCCCAAACAAAAAGAGCTGACAGAATACCTTTTATTATTAGAAGAGGCAAAGCGTCGTGATCACAGAAAATTAGGGAAAGAATTGGAATTATTTGCTTTTTCACAAAAAGTGGGTGCAGGTTTACCCTTGTGGTTGCCAAAGGGAGCCGCTTTGAGAGATCGATTGGAACAGTTTTTGAAAAAAGCACAAAAAAAAGCAGGATATGAGCAAGTAATTACCCCACATATTGGCCAAAAAGAACTGTACGTAACTTCTGGACATTATGCGAAATATGGTGCAGATAGTTTTCAACCGATCACTACACCAGCCGAAGGAGAAGAGTTTTTGTTGAAACCGATGAACTGCCCTCATCACTGTGAAATTTATAATGTACGCCCTTGGTCGTATAAAGATTTACCAAAGCGTTATGCTGAATTTGGCACGGTTTACCGATACGAACAAAGTGGCGAATTACACGGTTTAACTCGTGTAAGAGGCTTTACTCAAGATGATGCACATATTTTTTGTACTCCGGAACAACTGGATGAAGAGTTTAAGAAAGTAATTGATTTGGTATTGTATGTTTTTGGCTCATTAGGTTTCGAAAACTTTACCGCTCAAATATCTTTAAGGGATAAAGAAAATAGAGATAAATATATTGGTTCTGACGAGAATTGGGAAAAAGCAGAAAATGCAATTATTAATGCTGCTGCAGACAAAGGTTTGAACACAGTAATTGAATATGGCGAGGCTGCTTTCTATGGTCCAAAATTGGATTTCATGGTAAAAGATGCTTTGGGACGACAATGGCAACTCGGGACGATTCAGGTAGATTATAACTTACCAGAACGCTTTGATTTGACTTATAAAGGATCGGATAACGAATTACACAGACCTGTGATGATTCACCGTGCTCCTTTTGGATCGATGGAACGATTTATCGCTATTTTATTAGAACATACTGCAGGAAATTTCCCGCTATGGTTAATGCCTGAACAAGCTATAATATTGTCTTTGAGCGAGAAATATGAAATATATGCGAAAAAAGTTTTAGATTTGCTAGAAAATCACGAAATTCGCGCCTCGGTTGATAATAGAAACGAGACAATAGGAAAGAAAATCAGAGACGCCGAAATGCAAAAAACACCGTTTATGTTGATTGTAGGTGAGGAAGAAGAGAAAAATGGTACGATCTCTATCCGTCGTCATGGACAAGAAGGAAAAGGAAATATCACCGTTACAATAGAAGAATTTGTTGCTATTGTAAATGAAGAAATCAACCAAACATTAAAAGTATTTTCAGTTTAACTTAAATTATAAAGTCATAGCAATAAGAAGCAACAGAGGTTATCAACCTCGCGTAGAAAAAAAGGATGCACACAGAATAAATAATCTTATTCGTGGTGTACAAGAAGTAAGGCTTGTAGGTGAGAATATTGAACCAGGAGTTTTTAAACTTTCAGAAGCCTTAAGATTAGCGGATCAATTCGAACTGGATTTAGTAGAGATATCTCCTAATGCAGAACCTCCGGTTTGTAAAATAATGGATTACAAGAAATTTGTTTACGAGCAAAAAAAACGTGACAAAGTCCTGAAAGCGAAATCTACACAAGTAGTCGTTAAAGAGATTCGTTTTGGACCTCAAACAGATGAACATGATTATGAATTTAAAAGAAAGAATGCGGAAAAATTCTTAAAAGAAGGCGCAAAATTGAAAGCTTTCGTTTTCTTTAAAGGACGATCAATTATTTATAAAGATCAAGGTCAAATCTTATTGTTGAGATTAGCTACAGATCTTGAAGAATTTGGTAAAGTGGAAGCGATGCCAGTTTTAGAAGGAAAGAGAATGATTATGTTCATTGCTCCGAAGAAGAAAAAATAGTATTCAGTTTGAAGTGGTCAGCGTCCAGTTTTACAACTTTAAACTTGAAAAAAGATAAGTAAGTAAGAATAAATTAAAATACTAGGAAAAAATGCCTAAAATGAAAACCAAATCTAGCGCCAAGAAACGTTTTAAAGTTACTGGTTCTGGAAAGATTAAAAGAAAGCATGCTTTTAAAAGTCACATTTTGACTAAAAAGTCTAAAAAACGTAAATTAGCTCTGACACACTCAGCGTTAGTTCACAAAACAGATATGAAAAGCATCAAACAACAATTAAGAATTATATAAGTAAGTCTTAAAGTTGTAAACTCAGAAGTCTTAAAGACTTTCGAGATTCAACTTTAATAACTTTTGACTAAATAATCTTTAGGTTAAAACAATTTAAAATAACCTTGGAGTATGGCCATTAAGCGCTTTTGATTTAATTCAAGCCGCCAGCTACAAAAACACATCAAAATTATGCCAAGAGCGGTAAATTCAGTTGCTAAAAGAGCAAGAAGAAAAAAAATAATGAAGCAAGCCAAAGGTTTCTTTGGTAGACGTAAAAACGTTTGGACAGTTGCTAAGAATGCGGTAGAGAAAGCAATGTGCTACGCTTACCGTGACAGAAAAGTGAACAAAAGAAATTTCCGTGCATTGTGGATTCAACGTATCAACGCTGGAGCTAGATTGGAAGGAATGTCTTATTCACAATTTATGGGTAAAGTAAAAGCTAACGGTATCGAATTGAACCGTAAAGTTCTTGCAGATTTAGCGATGAATCATCCAGAAGCTTTCAAAGCAGTACTTAATAAAGTAAAATAAACGTTTTATCAACTCAATTTAGATTACTTACTTATATAAAAACCCCAATCGAAAGATTGGGGTTTTTTGTTTTTAATTTTGTTTTAAATATTAAAAAATTATAGCAATCCGTTACCTTCTGTTTTTAATTAAATTTCAGTAATTTCGTGCAATGATGTGCAAAAAAAAATATTTACCGGTTTTTTATGTATTCTTGGCATTCCTTTTTGCCACACAATCCTGTGAAAAGAAAAAGAGACATAACTCCCCTAAAAAACAAGATCTTACAGAAATCAACAGACTCATAGATATTGGCCACAAACATTATGAAAACGAAGCATATGATAGTTCCTATTATTACTTTAATAAAGCCAAATATGCTGCCGCAATAAAAAAAGATACTTCCCGAATTATTCACACCTTAAGCTGGTTGGCACAAATACAACGAAACCATGGAGATAATGCCGGAAGTGAAACTACTAGCATTGAAGCGTTTCCATTAATAGAGAATTCAAATAAATATCTATATGGAGAAACTAATATATATATTGGTTTAGGTAATAATTACTTGCTTACCCATGAAAATGATAAAGCTATATATTATTTTAAAAAAGCAATAAATTCGAAAACAGATGAAGACACTAAATCTGGAAT
This sequence comes from Flavobacterium sp. DSR2-3-3, assembly GCF_049896585.1. Taxonomy (NCBI): domain Bacteria; kingdom Pseudomonadati; phylum Bacteroidota; class Flavobacteriia; order Flavobacteriales; family Flavobacteriaceae; genus Flavobacterium; species Flavobacterium sp. DSR2-3-3. The sequence continues at coordinate 235,052 of NZ_JAFCUP010000004.1, read as the reverse complement.
TTTAAATAATATCAGTATGGCCTACACTGAAAAAGGTGATTATCAAAAAGCAATACAAATTCTCTTGCCATTAACACGTAAAGAAAGAATTATAAATAATGCCGAGATAATTGCTCGAATAAATGATAATTTGGGGCATGCTTATGATAAATCCGGAAATTCAAAAGCATTTTTTTATTTAATTAAAGGATTAAAAACAAGGTTAGATATAAAAGATAAATCGGGACTGATTTCAAGTTATTACAATTTATCTGAATATTACAAAACTAGAAATTTAAATCTATCTATTAAATACGCTCTCCTTGCCTACAACAAAGCGACTGAAATAAACCATGTGGACGACCGACTAGTTTGTTTAAAATTATTAATACAAAATACATCAGATGATCAACTGAAAAAATATTCTCTCGCATATCTTCACATTAATGACAGTATTACTGACGTCCGACAAAAAGCAAAAAATCAATTTGCTAAAATCAAATACGATTTTAAGAAAGTGAAAGAGGAGAATCTAAAATTAAAAACTCAGCAAGCAAATCAACAAAGACAGGAACTATATAGAGATCAGCTTATCTATTTTGCATTGGTAATACTTATTTTATTGAGTATAATTATTGCGAACTATCTTAAAATAAAAAATAAAAGAGAAAAAATAAAAGCAACGTATAATACTGAAATTCGGCTTTCTAAAAAACTTCACGATGAATTAGCAAATGACGTTTTCCAAACGATGGCTTTTGCTGAAACACAAGATTTATCGTCAAGTCAAAATAAAAAAATATTGATTTCACATTTAGACACAATTTATTATCAAACCCGAAATATCTCAAGAGAAAATAGCAATATAAATACCGGAACACCATTTGCGTCTCATTTAAAAGAAATGTTATCTGGTTTCAATACCAAGGAAGTCAATGTTATTACAAACGGTATCGATACCATATTTTGGTCCAATATTGAAAATTACAAAAAAATCATCATATATCGTATCCTTCAAGAATTATTGGTAAACATGAAAAAACATAGCAAATGTAGCTTAGTCGTAATCTCTTTCAAAAAAAATGAAAATAAGTTACAGATAAATTATAGTGATAATGGAGTTGGCGCAACATTTGAAAAATTAGCTTCGAAAAATGGTTTACAGAATATCGAAAATCGCATTCATTCCATAAAAGGAAAAATTTCATTTGACACCCAATCTAATAAAGGATTTAAAGTGAGTTGTGAGTTCCCGATATGAAGTAAATCTGATCGTAAATAGACATTTCTGTTAACAATCTGAGTTTATTATATCGGACAACTTAACTTTATCAGCCTTGAATTTTAAACTAAAGTACACCTCGATTGCAATGATAGCAGGCTTTGAATAAGAAATAAAATATTTAATTAAAAAAATGGACTGCTGAATGTGGAAAACCGTAATAGAACCAGAAAAGGAACTATTACTTTTGATACTAAATCTTATGTAGGATTTAAAGTTAATTTTAATTTTTCATTATAAACCAGTTACTTATGTTTAATAAAGTATTAATTGCCGAAGATTTAGACAGTATCAGTATAGCCTCAATTAAAGCACTTGAAGAACTATCCATAATGGAAATTCATCATTCAAAGTACTGCGATGATGCTTTTTTGAAAATAAAAAAAGCACTTCATGATAAAGTCCCTTATGAATTGTTAATTAGTGATTTGTCATTCAAACCGGATCATCGAGAACTTCGATTGGAGTCAGGTGAAGAACTGATTAAAGAAGTAAAAAAAATACAACCAGATATAAAAACAATAGTTTTTTCTATTGAGGATAAGTCTTACCGAATAAAATCACTTTTTCAAAATATAGGTATTAACGCTTATGTATTAAAAGGCAGAGACAGTATTCCGGAACTTAAAAAAGCAATTTACCGCATTTATAACAACCAAGAAATCGAATTATCTGAAGAGGTTGCGTACGCAATGAGAGACAAATCATTATTTGAAATTGAAGCATATGATATTACTCTTTTGAAATCCTTAGCGAAAGGATTTACACTTGACGATATATCCTCCGAATTCAAAGATTCAGGCATTATTCCAAATGGAAGCAGCAGCTTAGAAAAACGAATTAATAAATTAAAAATATATTTTAAAGCAACTAACAATGTGCATTTGATAGCCATTACTAAAGATTTAGGGCTAGTTTAGGCAACTTAACTATTTCATAAAAAATTAGTAAAACAAAGAACCAATTTATTTTAAACCATCTACCTTGAGTTAATACTCTCAAAAATAAATGCCATTCTTTTTTAAATTTAAAAAAAAACAATCCATTTACGGTTTCCCGTAAAGATATAGTTTTTAAAGATGTTAGGTTTACCCCATAAACTTTAAAATCATTTAAAATGGCCAATTTCACAAGAGAAGACTTAGCATTTAACGGATATTCTCAAAAAATTGATTTGACAAATAATTCCGATTGTACTGAAATCTTTGATCACATATATATCGATAAAACAGAAGAATTTCAAATAATCCATTTCTGCAATCAGTTTTTAGAAAAATATAAAGTTCCCCAAACTAAAGCCAGTTTTCAAAAAGTAGAAAGTTTTTTACAACATCCCGAATTAGAAAATGAAGTCCACAAAGATCATTTACAAGATTGGATTGCCAGTAACTGGATAAAAATATAACTTCTTTTACTTCTCGATTCGATTGCAAAAAAAATATGCGTTTATAATTTAACAATCACCATAAATATTTTTAACTGCTATACTTCATTTTAATAGAATCGAAAAATAACATTTAGACAATACATATTATTATTTTGATGCGTTACGGTTTACCGTAAGGAAATTTACTTTATCGCTTTTAACTTTGAGGAAATCATAAATTTAAATTATTTTCATAATCAATTCAGTCTTGAAAAATTACGAAAACGAAGTTCAGAATCCTTTCACTGTGAAAGAAAAAGAAAATCAAGTATATGACAAATGGAACAAAAGAATTTAAGATGGTGAAAATTATGTAAAAGAATATCTAAAGATTGATAAGAAATCACTTTAGACAAATACCGTTTCCTTATCAAAATGTCTACACATGAAAATCAAAACAGAAGTTTTAAATACGAAATTGAATAAACCAATGGAAATGAATAACGGACTGTTGACAAAAATACAAATAAAAAAATTTAGAAAATTTAATTGAAAATAGTAAATAAATGATGTGATTAAATCTTTATTAAAGACAAAATGAAAAAAAATATTTTAATTGGGGTAATAGTATTAATCCTGCTTTTTTCTTATCCAACAAAACTAAAACACAAATACAATAATAGGACAAATAAAGAAAATGCAATTTTAATAACAGTATTAAACGGCCGAAAATTTGATTCTGACGAAGAAAATTCAACGAAAATTTCTGAAGAATTTTACAAGAAAAATTTCATCCAAAATCCGTTTGATATTTACAAGAATGAAAATACTATCCAGCATTCCTCAAGAAACAATAAAGGAAAAATCATGCTTTCATACGATCATTATATAATTCCTGAAACTAAACTTGATTAACAATTTTTCAGTAAATAAAATTTACACCAACAATAAAAATAATGAAACCATTACACCTTTTAAATACAAATTTATTGTTTTTTGTACAAATAGTAATGTTGCTTATAGGCGCAATTGGCCTTATTTATTTAGTTTATTATTTATGGAAGAAATAAATAATTAAAAAAAGTTTTTCTGCAAACTCTAAGAATAACGGTAAATTAATTAAGATAAATAACACACGTCATGAACCTTACAAATAATTTTAGAAAATTAACATTAAATAAAAATGGAATACTTTTAATTCTCAAAACAAAAGAAAATAAACAAATTTTATTTTCTGATTTAGATCTAATTTACATAACTGTAAACAAAATGAAAACCATTTATGAAGTTCTAATATTGCTGTCTGCTGCAGGTATAGCGGCATTTAATTATTTATATTTCCAAATTGACTTAATCCTAATCATTGCTTTCTTGGTCGTAATTGCTATCATTATAAAAAAGAATGACTACAAAAGCTACAGCTTAAAATTACGCTTAAAAAACGGTCAAATTTTTAAAAATAAAGTACATTTAAAATCAAAACATCTTACAATAGATATTGTAAATGAGGTTCGAAAAGAAATTTATACTATTAAAATACAAAAAAGTAATGAAGCTCTAATTTCAGTTTCATAGCTACAAATTTAAAAAAATGAGGAAATAATTTAATCCTTCCTTTATCAATTTTACTAAAAGAAATAATAAATTAAATCTGGTTTATATCGAATAACTACCGTCGATTTATTCTAATTTTACAACTTATAACATCCGTAACATTTGAATGCATTGAAATCCTTTTATTTTCTTCTATTTGTACTTTTCCCCTTCAGCATTCTATCTCAAACCAAATTGCTTTCTTGGAATATAGAAAATTTTGGAAAATCTAAATCAGAGAAAACAATAAACTACATCGCCAATACGCTGAGAGAATACGACATCATTGCAATTCAGGAAATTGTTGCGGGTTATGGAGGAGCACAGGCAGTAGCAAAACTGGCCGATGAACTCAATCGTAAAGGCGCTAAATGGGATTATGTGATTAGTGACCCGACCAGCAGCAGTGCCTATAAAACCGAGCGTTACGCTTTTATTTGGAAAACTAGCAAGGTAAAAAAAATTGGAAGAGCATGGCTCGAACAAAAATACCATCAAGAAATAGTAAGAGAACCCTATTTTTGTACGTTCGAATATAAAAATAAACAATTTACAGTGGTAAATTTTCATGCCATTTCTAAAAAAAGTCAACCTGAAACCGAAATTAAATATTTTAAATTTCTACCGGACGAATATCCTCATTTAAATTTAATTTTTACGGGAGATTTTAACTGTCCACAATCGCATAACGTTTTTAATCCTTTGAAAAAAATGGGGTACGAATCAATTTTGATTGATCAAAAAACATCGCTTAAACAAGAATGTAAAAATGAAAAATGCCTCGCATCCGAATTTGACAATATGTATTACAATTCTTTAAAAGTAAATTCCCTAAAATCGGGTATAATTCACTTTTATAAAAATTTTACTTCATTAAAAGAAGCCCGGACAGTATCGGATCACATTCCTATTTGGTTTGAATTTTCTTTAAATTAACAACAATTTAATTCATTACCGTTTAATCGAAAACTTCAAAATTATCTCCGTCAAAACTGGCAAAAACCATACTTGGATGCGAATCCTGATGAAACACACTTCCTTGATTATCAATAGCAATCGCGCCTGCAAAACCATCATAAGGTTTCAATTCGTTAAACGTTTTGGTGAAAGCGTCCTGCAATGAAAACCCATCGGTAACTCGAGTGACGATTTTTGCCGCCGTCGCATTACTCACGATGTCCTCACCTACTCCGGTCAAACTCACGCCGCAAAATGCGTTGGCATAATTCCCGGCTACAGTAGCAGAATCAGATATACGACCCGGCATTTCAAATCCCTTACCGCCAGTAGAAGTCGCAGCGGCAATTTTACCGTGTTGGTCCAAAGCCACGCAACCTACCGTTCCTGTTCCCAGTGATTTTAGTTTCGCTTCATATTCCGCTTTTCGCTGTGGAATTTCAGTTGAAAAAGGTTCAAAACCATGTTGTCTTGCAAAATTAGTTGCTCCACTTCCTCCCAAAATTCTATCGTCATATTGCATTAGCACTTGGGCAACCTGAACAGGATTTTTAACTGCTTCAATATTGATGACGCCACTCATTTTCTGGGTTTCACCATCCATAATCGCAGCACTCATTCTTATTTTTCCGTCACTTTGTATTTGCGATCCAGTTCCAGCATTAAATAATTCGTCATCTTCTAAAAGGGAAATAGCATAAACAACCGTCTCTAATCCGGTGTGTGTTTTCAAAAAATCGTAAGAATCTTTGACAATTCGTTCTAAAGCCTTTTGCTTAGCGACTTTTGTTTCGTGATTGGTTGATGATTCCGAGAAAAAACCACCATGTATAATTAGTTTCATATTTGATAATGCTTTTAGTTTGCACCATTAAATGTTACAAATAATGCGAAGATTGAATGTACATTTTGTGCGTTTCAAGATTGTAAGTGTCAAATTTACTCATGACATGAGTTACCAAATGGGAGATGGATATGGGCTGACCTAACTCTACTTTTGTCAAATTAGTATCTTTTATCTCGCGACCGTCCACTAAAATAACTAAACCAGAACCTATCGCTTCCATATCTTTATTATTAGTAATTAATAGTCCTGTATCCTCACCAAGTCCGATTCCCAATACTCTAGGATTGCCAACCACTGCTTGAAAAAGTCTGCCAATTCTGCCGCGTTGCACAAAATGAGTATCGATAATAACGCCATCAATTAAACCCAATCCACTTGAAATTTTAACTTCACCTTTTAGTAATGCTTCTGAGCTACTTCCCTGATAAATCATGTTATTCGAGGCTGCTGCTGCTCCAGCCGAAGTTCCGGCATATATAAATTCTTCATTATGATATTTATCCAATAACATATCATGAAATCGTGTTCCACCAAGAATAGAACTCAATCTAAGTTGATCACCTCCGGTAAACATAACAATATCAGCCGCTTTTAATCGGGCCAAAACTGCTTCATCAGCTGCTTGTTCTCTTCTTTCAATATGTAAAATATCAATATTTTTAGCATTTAAATATTCAAATGCCTTAACATATTCAGGACCAATCTCTCTCGGAATGACTGAAGCCGTTGTAATGACTTCTATTCGTGATTTTTCTTTGTGTTTTGATTCATTTAATATTCTTTTTAAAATTCCAGTTTCAAAAAAGTTTAAATTATTGGTGGCATTTTTATCTAAATCGGTTTCTGTAAAACTTCCTTTATCTACTGCACCGCCTATTATTATTAGTTTTCCAAGTATATTCATTTTGTAAAAATAACCAAAAAGATAAAAAAGAGCCTTTGAAGTTGTGTTTTTTTTTTCAGTAATTACCAACAGAGATACTATTAATTAATTTTCAAAGAATAAATTTTGATTACTATTGTAAAAACTTTACTTTAGTTACAGCATAACTTATTTAGATTGAATTATTAGATTGTACTTTACTTTTTTTATCCAAATTATTAATGGGTGAAAATGAAAATTAAGACTTTCTATTCAACTGCATTTTTAAACAAAAATAATTTTTCCGTTTTTATGAAAATAATTAAAATACAAGCCCTTCGTGGACCGAATATCTGGAGTATTCGACGAAAAAAATTAATTCAAATGCGTTTGGATTTGGAAGAAATGGAGCAATTACCTACCAATAAAATAGACGGATTTAAAGAACGAATTGAAGCGATGTTTCCTTCAATGATTGAACATCGTTGTTCTGAAGGTTGTAGAGGCGGATTTTTTTCCAGAGTAGAACGCGGAACCTGGATGGGACATGTCATCGAACATATTGCACTCGAAATTCAGTCGCTTGCCGGAATGGAAACCGGTTTTGGAAGAACAAGAGAAACTAAAACTTCCGGAACTTATAATGTAGTTTTCAGTTATACCGAAGAAAATGTAGGTCTTTTTGCAGCGGAATCCTCTGTTGCCATTGCCGAAGCATTAATTGCGGGGACTGAATATGATGTGAATGCCGACTTGCAGAAAATGAGAGAAATACGCGAGCGCGTGAGACTTGGGCCAAGCACCGGAAGCATTGTGGAAGAAGCAGTTTCCAGAGATATTCCTTGGATACGACTTGGAACAAATTCTTTGGTACAACTTGGATACGGCATCAATCAAATGCGTTTTCAGGCGACAATTACCTGCAAAACAAGCAGCATTGCGGTTGATATTGCCTGCAATAAAGAACAAACTAAAAAAATGTTGGAAATGGCTTCCATTCCCGTAGCCAGCGGAAGCATTTGTATAGACGAAGACAGTTTAGCTGAAGTGATACAAAAAATTGGCTATCCTATTGTCCTAAAACCTTTGGGCGGAAATCATGGAAAAGGCGCCTCTATTAATGTTACTAATTGGGAGGATGCGGTTGCCGGTTTAACATTTGCGCAAGCATACGGCCAACGTGTCATTGTAGAAAAATTCATTACTGGTTTCGATTTTAGAATATTAGTTATCGATAATAAATTAGTTGCTGCTGCAAAAAGAGTTCCTGCTCATGTTATAGGAAATGGAACGGACAACATTCAGAATTTAATTGACACCACAAATCTGGACCCACGTAGAGGTTACGGACATGAAAATGTACTGACTCAAATTGATGTCGACCGGGATACCGAAGATTTATTGAAAAAACTAAACTACACATTAGAAACTATTCCAAATATTGGAGAAATTGTATTTTTAAAATCCACAGCAAATTTAAGCACCGGCGGAACATCTGTAGATGTAACTGATATGATGCACCCAGAAAATATCTTTCTTGCCGAAAGGATTTCAAGAGTCATTGGACTCGATGTTTGCGGAGTTGATATTATGGCCGAAAATTTAACGCAACCGTTAAAAGAAAATGGCGGTGTAATTTTGGAGGTCAACGCGGCGCCCGGTTTTAGAATGCACCTTGCGCCTTCGGAAGGATTGCCAAGAAACGTTGCGGCACCGGTAATTGACATGTTATATCCCCCGGGAAAATCATGTCGTATTCCAATAATTGCTGTGACAGGAACTAATGGAAAAACTACTACTACCCGCCTTTTGGCACACATTGTTAAAAATAATGGATTTAAAGTAGGATTCACCACATCAGACGGGATTTATGTTCAAAATCACATGATGGAAAAAGGAGATACTACAGGACCTTTAAGCGCCGAATATATTTTGAGAGATCCAACTGTAGAATTCGCTGTTCTGGAAACTGCCAGAGGCGGAATTCTTCGTTCTGGACTGGGTTTTAGCCGTTGTGATATCGGGGTTATAACTAACATTCAGGAAGATCATTTGGGTTTAAGTGACATTCATACCTTAAGTGATTTGGCTAGGGTGAAAGCCACAGTGGTCAAAAGTATCAAGAAAAACGGCTGGGCTGTCTTGAATGGTGATGACGAACATTGTGTAAAAATAGGTCAAGACCTGAATTGTAATGTCGCATATTTCAGTTTAAGCGAAGACAGCGATTTCATAAAAAAACTTTGTGCCGAAGGAAAAACAGTTGCTGTTTATGAAAATGGTTTCATCACCATCAAAAAAGGAGAATGGAAAATCCGCATCGAGCGTGCCACTCACGTACCTTTAACATTGGGCGGAAAAGCGAAATTTATGATTGCCAATGTACTCGCAGCCACTTTAGCGAGTTATTTATGGGGTTTCAAAACTGAAGATATCAGCTTGTCTTTGCAAACTTTTATTCCAAGTGCCGCACAAACTCCAGGTCGTATGAATATTTTTGAGTTTAAAAAATTCAAAGTATTGATTGATTTTGCTCACAATGCATCAGGCTATAAAGGTGTCGAAGAATACCTTCATAGTGTAGATGCTACTAAGAAAATTGGAATTATAGCAGGAGTTGGCGACCGTCGTGACGAAGATATCAGGGAATGTGCCACTATTGCCGCCCGAATGTTCGACCACATTATCATCCGACAAGAAAAATACCTGAGAGGAAGAACTGAAGATGAAATCATTAATTTAATTCTTGAAGGTATCAAAAATTCCGGTAAAACCGTTACTTACGAAATTATTCCTAAAGAAACCGAAGCGATAAAACATGCCATAAATTGCGCCGAAGAAGGAAGTTTCATCACTGCCTTAAGCGACGTAGTTACGAATGCAATTGATATTGTACAAGAATATTTAGACAAAGAAAACGAACACGGAGTGCTGTAATTTTCAGAAGCTATTCCTGCTGTCCGTTATATCTTTCTTTGCCTAAAGAAGGCAAAGAAAGGATGCCACTACCATCAGGGCTAAAAAATAAAAGCCAATCGATTTCCGATTGACTTTTATTTTTACCTTATGTTTTCAATTTTTTCTTTCTGGCTGCTGGAAACAACACATTATTCAAAATCAAGCGATAGCCCGGTGAATTAGAATGCAAGTCTAAAACCGTAGGTGGATCACCCACCTGATGTTGAAAATCTTCGGGGTCATGTCCACCATAAAACGTGAACATCCCTTTGCCTTTTTGCCCATGAATATAACGTGCTTCCCCATTTAATTCACAAGATCCCATAACCAAGACATTTGATTTTATTAGAGGCAAATCAAAAGCGGTAGTTTGCCCCATAAATCCTTTGACCAACTGCGTGTGATTTTGACACAACATACTAGGAATTGGGTCCCACTTTGCTGAAAATTCCATTAAAGTAAAGTAATCTTTGTCCATAGGAATTCTTCGTTTCGAAGTCATATCAATATCTGAGAATTCATATTGCTCGGGTCTTCTTTCCAAAATAAAATCTTTGAAGGCAAAAGAATTATTGTAATTCATCTTTGATTGGTAATTTCCTTCACTGGCATCGCCATCAAACATGGCTTCGCAAATATCAAGTCCGTCAGCCGCCAAAGCAATATCAAAACTATCCGTTGCCGAGCACATCGCAAACATAAATCCTCCTCCAATTACAAAATCCCTGATTTTCTTGGTTACAGCTCCTTTTTCAGTAGAAACTTTGGAATATCCTAGTTTTGAAGCTAATGTTTCAGCCTCTTTCTTTTGTTCAATATACCAAGGAACATTTTTATAGGCTCCATAAAATTTTCCGTATTGTCCCGTAAAATCCTCGTGGTGCAAGTGCAACCAATCGTAAAGCAATAATTGATCACTAAGTACTTCTTCATCATAAATGGGAGTAAAAGGAATTTCAGCATAGGTCAAAACCAAAGTTACAGCATCATCCCAAGGTTGTTTTCCTTTGGGTGTGTAAACGGCAATCTTTGGAGCTTTTTCTAATATTACTGATTCCATATTCTGGGATGGACTGGAAATTTCATTTAATATGGCTACTTCTTCTCCATCAGAAATTATTTCAAAACTGACACCCCGAATCTGACATTCTTTACGAATTTCCTCTGCATCAGGCAGTAAAAAAGATCCGCCACGGTAATTGAGTAACCAGCTTGCTTTATAATTTTTATCCAAACACCAATAAGTTATTCCATACGCTTTCAGATGATTTTTCTGCGAAGTTTCATCCATTGGTAATAAAATAAAAGACGCTTTACTTGTTATTGACAGTAACAAAATGAGTATAAATAGAAATCGTTTGCGCATATTCTGAAAATTTTGATACCTCAAAGATAGAAATTAAGCATTTGAATTATTTCAAATTTAACTTTTAAATGAATTACAAAAATTGTCTTTTTTAATAAAACACGTAAAAATACGCATAGCCAAACTACATCTTAATCATAAATTCGCAGATATCTCTTAAGCAATCATAATGAAAAATTTAGTAATGAATCCAAATGAAAGCAATGACCCGTTTAATTTAATGAATTTATTGAAAAAAATAGGATTATGTCTATTAGTAATTCTGATTTTAACTTTCTACATGCTTTGTTTCCAACATCTCCGTCTGTAAATCACTAAAAAAAATCATTTTGAAAAATTATTATACCACTTTATCAGAGGAAATTCTCTCTATAGCAAAATTCGAAGGGGATTCCACATTGCTCAGAAGACAGCTTTTTTATATCCGACAAGCCAAACTGGAGAAAAGTTTGGATACTAATGATTTGAGAAAAACATTTTGGATAAATATTTACAATGCATTTTTTCATATCATTTCAAAAGATACGGCAGATCGTGAAGCCATTTTCGCATTGAAAAGAATAAAAATTGCTCATTGTTTACTTTCATTAAACGATATTGAGCACGGAATTTTAAGGAAGACTAAATTTAAAATGGGTTTTGGATACTTTACCAATCCATTTTACTCTGATTTTATAAAAACACAGGCAGTAAAAGAGTTGGATTACAGAATCCATTTTGCGTTAAAAAGTATTTGTTTAAATAATCCAATAATTGATTATTATGAGAGTGAAATTATCAACGAACAACTCCAAAAAATCACCAAAAAACTGATCAAATCGCAGACCCATTTCGATACCGATTTAAAATTAATCACAACGTCAAAATTTTTATTTTCCTACCATCGAGATTTTGGAGGCATGAGTTCCGTTAAAGAATTATTGCAAACAACTTTAGAAAAAGACATGAGAGGGTACACGTTTCAGTTCAAAAAAAGTTAAAAACGCCAGAAATACCTACTAACCATAAACTCTATTGCTCTTACTTTTGAATTTAACCTGCAATCTTAGACATCAAGCAGCATAATTTGATTTTGAACTGCGTAGACAACTAAGCCTGCAATATTTCTTGAATCTGTCTTCAACAACAAATTATTTCTATGTCCTTCAACGGTTCTTGGACTAATAAAAAGAGCATCTGCAATTTCAACTGTACTCTTTTGCGAACAAATAAGCTTAAGCACTTCAATTTCCCGAACGGTTAAAAAAGTAGTGTCTAATATGCTTTTTGTTTTTTTAGAAGTCAACACGTCCGCCTGAATGATTTTCATCACATGATCCGTATAATAAAATCCTTTTTCTGCAACTTCATTTATAGTTGTCAGTAATTCTTGGGGCGTCGCGGTTTTTATCAAATACGAAACCGCACCCACATCAATCATATTTGCGACAAAAGATTTAGAGTTATAACTCGTTAATGCAATAATTTTTAACTCAGGAAACTCGGCATGCATAATCTTTGTTGCTTCGACACCATTTATTCCGGGCATTTTTAAGTCCATGATAATAATATCAGGGTGATTATTTTTATTGTTGTGGAGAAAAGAAATCAATTCGTTCCCATCAGACGCTTCAAAAATAATTTTAATATTTGTCTCGCGCCCCAATAAAAAAGAAATTCCTTTTCTAAAAAGAATTTCATCATCCACTAATACAATTTTTATAGTTTTATTCATTATTTAAAAATTAAAAACTACGGAAATCCCTTTGTTTAATGTTGATTCTAAGGTCAATTTACCGTTCAAAAAAGCGATTCTGCTTTCTATATTTTTCATTCCGAGACCTTGCTGATTTTTATTATTTTTTATTTCAAAACCAGTACCGTTATCCGTGTAATGACAATTTTTTACACCATTTTCTTCTTCAAAAAGAATGGAAATAACCGTGGCTTTTCCATGCCGTAATGAATTATTCATCAGTTCCTGCAAAATTCTAAACACATGCAAATGTTTATCGTTATCTGAAATAGCAAATGTCGTTTTATTTTGATAATCTATATCTACAGCTTTGGAACTGCTAAATTCCATGCATAATTCCTCCACGCCTGCATGCAATCCAAATTTATCTAAAACCGGCGGTAGCAAACCGTGTGCAATTTTCCTTGAATTATCTAATGCTTTGTGTGCAAGATTAATAATATTCGCTGTGATTTCAATTACTTCATTAGCGCTTAAATTAGGCGCGGTCAGCAAATGACTGTTTAATGAAACTATATTGAGTTTAGAACTAATATCATCATGCAAATCTTGCGCAATACGCTTGCGTTCCTCTTCTTGTGTAATAATAACAGCACTTAAAAGCTCTTTTTGATACTTAATTTCTAAATCTTTTTTTTCCAATTCTTTTTGAATGATTTTTCTTTGTGAAAGTTTAAAGAAAAGTATTAGCAACAAAGCCATGAATAATATTAGAAAGACCCCAAGTGCAACAATTAAAACTAATCTGTTTTCCTCCGATAAAAGCTCTTCCACCATTCGATATTAATTAAGATTTGATATAATAAACAAAAGAAAGCATTTAATACCCAAAAATACATATATAAAGAAGGACTAGTTTCAACTAATAAATTTCCTGCCGCAAAAATTAACGAACTTGTTAACATATAAATAAAAATACCGGAATTTATATATGAATATGACTTTTCTTTAGTAAGAGTATTTAAGAAATATATTACTGCAAAGGACGAAATTACAACTTGCGTGATAAAAATTCCTAATGAATTATACTTTTCAAAAACATGATCCTCAATCGAATATTGAAATGTAAAAACGACCATCGTAAAAATTATAATCCCGCCAATGACAATTCTTATTTTCCTTTTTTTTAGTAAATAATAATAAAAGAAGCTAAGAAATAAAAATTGAGAAATGAAATAATAGTGGGACAACCAAATATTATTAATGCGTTTATTAAATAAATAAGTTGAATAGAATTGAATCACACCTACTGTCAAAAGATAGCAGAAAAATATTACAAAGATTTTTTCCTTAACAGCGGTTTTTAGAAATAAAAGTATGTTAAAAGCTAACAGGTAATTGGCTGATTTATATAACAATTCATAGATTTCCTTTGCTCCATAGGGCAAAAACATTAAATTTATAGTGGTATACGACCCCATCTCGTTAAGTTTTATAGTTGATTTATTTGACGAATGCTTTTCTAATAAGTCTTTTAGTACATAGTTTTAATTGATAATTGCCATTATTTTTTTTCTATTTACATAAAATATGAATCATTGCTTAAAAAACAACGCGACATAAAAACAACAAATCTCTATGACTATTAAATTAAAGCAACATTTTATTCTCCCTCCAACTCATCAAATTTGCTCTTTAGCCATACAAAAGCCTCTTCTAATTTATTATTTTAAGCAATGCTTTAAAGAGAACTCTTTTGTCATAGTATATCGTAGAAAGAGCTTCTTCCATATAATCCTGCATTTTAATCATACTGCTTACTAAAGGTGAGACAAAATAATACATTTCGTTTTACTTGCTACTCCCATCCAATTTTAAAAAAATATCACATCAATGAACTTTCTATAAAAATTCAATTCACGCTCTGTAGAATATTTTTCAACCATCAATGTTGCTAAACTTGTCTAATATCCATCACAACCTCGAAGCATTGGAGGTCGAATCCATTTAAACAGTAGCAAAATTTCGCGTTTGATCATTTTAAGGTAAGAGAACGGACTTAATAATGTTATCACTTATCTCAAAATGAAAAGCCATAAACTTGCAATTCTAATTCTAAAACCTGTTATCCAAAGAATTCTCACCAAAAAAATCTCCTCTTATTGTTTTTTTTATATTCTAAAGCATCATTAAATTGCATTTGATACTGTACAAAAATTACTAATAATTCAGATACTTCATCTACAAAATAACGATTCCCAAAATATTCACGATAACCATTTTTTGTTAAAATCGGAATACATTAGCTGCCGAAATCTAATTTGCAACACGGTATCAATAAAAGTCGAATAGAGTTAAGATTTAAATGGTCCTTTAAACCATACATAAAACGAATACCTACTATTTTTTCTGAAATACTTAGTATGCTCAAAATCATATTTTTATCTACCAATACAGCGTTTTGTAAACCAGAGTAGATGTCATCACATTATCCTTTCACTGATTTGTACACTTCGTTAGAGATATAATCTAATAAGTTTTTGTCTTGAAGTATAATTCTTAAATTTTAATGTTACACAAATTTCAAACTTTTAAAATCAAGCGGCTACTGATTAAGCGGGCTATTTTTATCACAAGCATTTGGACAAGGAGTTGTAAAATCATAAATATCATCTTGCCCGGCTGGCTCATTCCCCACCCCAACGGTAATCATATCGACATAAATCTTTGTTAACGGATCGTATTTCGTACCTACGATCATTAGTTTCTCCACTCCATTATCATCAATCCCAATATAGGCTCTCACGGCATCAACGTCTTCGGTCAATACCTCCAATAAATCTATTTTTGGAATTAAAAAGGCATTTAATTCGTGGTGTTTGTTGTAGTTCCCTTCTTTTTTCTTCCATCGCTTGGCCCATTTTTTTGCCTCTATTAGCGAAATGGTGTTTACTTTTTTTGCACCCTCAGATGCATTGTTACCTGTTACGGCTTCTTCTGACATAATGTTTAGTTTTTTAGTTATACTACTATTCCGTTAAGAAAAAGAAAATCTAAAGTACTGTTTTTTTTTCTTTTATGAAGAAAAGGTTTATGTACAATATAAAAAATGTTACATTAATTAAATATTTCCAGTTTTACTTTTTTATTCACTGGAATAATAAGCACACATTTGCCATTTAGATCCTGACACTTAAAGAAATAAATCTTATAATCTGAATAACTTGATGTGATTTGTTTCACTTGTTCACTTCGTTTAAATCTCCTTGGTTGAAATGACACTATTAACAATAAATATTCCGGTATTTTAAAAACTAAAATGGTATTAATTACAAAAAAGCCTACAAAAGTAGGCTTGAATCGTATTTCAAAAAAGGAACGTATGTTAAAAAGGAACATCACTATCATCATCCGGATCATTCAAATTGCTTCCAAACGCGTCATTGGCAGACGGTAAATTTTTGGTGATAAAAGGATTATCATCCTGATTCATACTGGATGGTAAATCATCATAACCACCGCTATAATCTTCCAGATTATCAAATTTTCCGAGATGTCCTATAAACTTCAGTCGAACGTTTTCTATACTCCCGTTACGGTGTTTGGCAATCATTATTTCCGCCTGACCCGCAGTTGGTGAAGCTTCATCGTCATCCCATTCGTCAATTTTGTAATATTCGGGACGGTATAAAAAAGATACAATATCCGCATCTTGTTCAATCGCTCCCGATTCACGTAAATCAGATAATAAAGGTCTTTTGCTTGATCCACGAGTTTCTACCGCACGGGACAATTGCGAAAGGGCAATTACAGGAACGTTCAATTCCTTGGCTAATGCTTTTAAGTTTCGTGAAATCGTTGAAATCTCCTGCTCTCTATTTCCTCCACCTTTTCCGTTTCCTCCAGCTGTCATCAATTGCAAATAATCGACAATAATAATTCGGATTCCGTGTTGTGAAACCAAACGTCTTGATTTAGCCCTTAAATCAAAAATAGACAATGAAGGTGTATCATCAATAAACAGAGGTGCTTTTTCTAAATTCTTAACTTTGGTACTCAGTTGTTCCCATTCGTGCTTTTCCAGTTTTCCGGTACGTAATTTCTCCGATGACAAACCAGTTTCTGAGGATATCAAACGGGTAATTAATTGTACAGATGCCATCTCCAGAGAAAATAAGGCCACTGGCATTCCGTAATCGATTGCCATATTTCGAGCCATCGATAGTACAAATGCTGTTTTTCCCATTGCAGGTCTTGCCGCTATAATGATTAAATCGCTTGGCTGCCAGCCTGAAGTAATCTTGTCCAGTTTGTCAAAACCGGTTGCAACACCACTCAAACCCTCTTGGCCTGCAATTTCTTCAATTCGTTTTTTGGCTTGCAATACTAAACTCTGCGCCGTCTCCGAACTACGTTTTATATTTCCTTGTGTTACTTCGTATAATTTAGATTCGGCTCTGTCTAATAAATCAAAAACATCTGTTGTTTCATCATAGGATTCTTCAATAATTTCAGTCGAAATCCGAATCAAACTGCGTTGAATAAATTTTTGAAGTATGATTCTGGAGTGAAATTCGATGTGTGCAGAAGACGATATCTTTTGCGTAAGCTGAATTAAGTAAAAATCACCGCCTGCCAATTCTAATTTTGCATTTTTCTTGAGCTGCGCAGAAACGGTTAATAAGTCAATAGGCTGCGTTTCTGTAAACAATTGAACGATAGCCTCAAATATATGTTTGTGTGCTTCCTTGTAAAAAGCATCGGGCTGCAGAATGTCAATTACATCATCAACCCCTTTTTTGTCAATCATCATGGCACCCAGTACAGCCTCTTCTAAATCGAGAACTTGCGGTTGCAATTTTCCTTTTTCAAGGCTTATAATAGTAGTTTTATCAACCTTAACAGGACTAATATTTCTGAAGTTTTCCATAGAGCGAAAGTAGCAAAAATAAAAAAAAAATTGGCATTGAGTTGTTACAAATAAATGTTCATAAGTAACTATTTTTTGTTTATAACCCAAAAAAAATCCGAAACGGTAAGGCTTCGGATCAAATTATATTTTGTAAGATTTTACTCTTTATACTCGCCCATTTTACTGTATTTCTCCATTCTCTGAGCCACTAATTCGGTTGTTGATAAGTCTTTCAATTCGTTAAAACCTTTCATGATATATTGCTCCACCGTTTTGAAAGTGGTTTCTCTGTCGTAATGCGCTCCACCTAAAGGTTCCGGAATAATATCATCCACTAATTTTTGTTTTTTCATGTCAGCTGAAGTCAATTTCAAGGCCTCAGCAGCCTGTTCTTTATATTCCCAGCTTTTCCATAAAATAGACGAGCATGATTCTGGAGAAATAACGGAATACCAAGTGTTTTCCATCATGTATACTTTGTCACCCACTCCTATTCCTAATGCTCCACCAGAAGCTCCTTCACCAACAATAACAGTGATAATAGGCACTTTTAAACGAATCATTTCAAATATGTTTCTGGCAATCGCTTCTCCTTGTCCGCGTTCTTCAGCTTCTAATCCAGGATAAGCTCCCGGAGTGTCAATCAAAGTCAAAACAGGAATGCCAAATTTCTCTGCCATTTTCATCAATCGCAGCGCTTTTCTATATCCTTCCGGATTGGCCATTCCAAAATTACGGAACTGACGCGTCTTGGTATTAAATCCTTTTTGTTGTCCCACAATCATAAACGATTGTCCGTCAATTTTTCCTAAACCACCTATCATGGCTTTGTCATCCTTAAAACCTCTGTCGCCAAAAAGTTCCAGAAAAGTGTCGCCACACAAAGCGCGAACGTGATCCATTGTATACGGACGACTTGGGTGTCTGGAAAGTTGTACACGCTGCCAAGCAGTCAAGTTTTTGTATATTTTTCTTTTAGTCTCTTCTAGTTTCTTGTTGATTTGTTTGCAAGTATTCGTTACATCAACATCTGATTCCTGACCAATAATGAGACATTTGTCTAACTGTTCTTCTAGTTCTTTTATTGGAAGCTCAAAATCTAAATATTCCATAGGATTTTTGCGTTTTTGTTTTTATTTGGAACCGCAAATATAAAATTTTAAATCGGTCGAAAAGGTAAATATTCTATTTATGTGTAAAAGTCTGCTTCAACAAAGCAGTAGATTCTTATTCTGTTTTGCCCTTTTGATAGTGTTTAATAGCACCATTCAGGATTACGGTGATGACGATTATCAGTGCGCCAATGTAAAATTCAAAACTCATTTTTTCTTTTCCTCCAAGGATAAAATACGCCAACACAATGCCGTAAACCGGTTCCAGATTCGTCGTCAACATTACGGTGTATGGTGTTAATTTCTGCATTACTTTCACCGAAGCTGTAAAGGCATACGCCGTGCAAATGGAAGCCAGAATCAGAATTAGAATCCAATTATTAGCGGTCAATACAAAAAAGTCACAAGTGAATTTCCCTTGAAACAAAAAGTAAATCGAGATGAAACAAACGCCCGCCAGAAATTCATAAAAAGAAATTACCGAAGGATCGTGATCTGCAATCAGTTTTCCGTTCATTAACGTAAATAAAACGCCTAATATAATCGATGCCAGAGCGTATAACATTCCGTCAAGATAATTGATTTCGACCTTCATGATCAGTGCCAATCCAGCGATAATGATGAGTCCAAAAAAAACTTCGTACCACAATACCTTTCGACCATAAAACAATGGCTCTAGTATTGATGCAAAAAAAGCACCCAACGAAAAAACCGACAGCGTAATTGACACATTGGAAACATGGATCGCTTTGAAAAAGAAGATCCAGTGCAATGCAATCAACAAGCCGACAAAAATTAATTTGAGAAAAGATTTTAAAGGGATTCTGAACGATTTTTTCTTTAATAGTATAAAAATGGCTAAAAATACCCCGGCAAAAAACATGCGATACCAAACTAAAGCATCTGCTGTAATAGTAATTAAAGCGCCTAAGATGGCGGTAAAACCCCAAATAAAAACAATTAAATGAAGGTTTAAGTAACTTTTTAAATTATCGTTTTGCATTTCGTAATAAATAAATGGCTAAAATTCCGAAAGCAATATTAGGCAACCAAACGGCTAACATTGGCGGAATACTCGATTTTTCGGCTAATACGCCAAAGATTTTATCAAAAAACACAAAGGCAAAAGCCAATGCAATTCCAATGGCTAAATTGGTCCCCATTCCTCCTCTTCGTTTCATTGAAGAAACCGCAACCGCAATGATAGTGAGAATAAATGCCGATACCGGAACGCTGTATTTTTTATATAATACCACCAAATACACATTGATGTTAGAAGATCCTCTTTCTCTTTCTTTCTCGATAAAGGCATTCAATTTTCCTAAACTTAAAGTTTCTGCAATGTAAACTACAGGTGTTAAATCCTCTAAATCAAACGCGAAAACAGCATCTTTTTGGGGTAGCTTTTCAATTTTATCATTCAGTTCACCCACTGTTCTTTTCGTGTAATCAAACATCGTGTAAGTACTGTCTTTTGGATTCCATTGTATTCTGCTGGCAGTGATTTTATGGATAAGTTTTTCGTTTTTAAATTTTTCCAATGAAAAATTAAAAGCTGTTTTAGACTCGGTATTAAAACTGTTTACATAAATAAACTCATTGTCATTGATTTGGCGGTACACATCTGTATTATCACCGCGCATCGCTTCTTTTCCGCCTCCTTTCAAATACGTGTATCTGAAATTATTAAAGCCTTCACTGGCAGCTGGAACAACAAAAAATCCCATTAACAATACAAAAACAGAAACGATAGATGCGCCTATAATATACGGTCTCAAAAATCGTGTAAATGAAATCCCCGAACTTAAAATAGCGATAATCTCCGTATCATTCGCCAGTTTTGACGTGAACCAAATCACCGATAAAAACAAAAATATCGGAAAAAGAGAGTTCGCAAAATAAACCGTAAAGTTGTAGTAATAAAGACCTATCTCTAAAATCGGAACTTTATTTTCCAGCATTTTATTGATCTTCTCAGATACGTCCACAACGATTCCTATCGGGATAAACAACAACAGCATCACCACAAATGTGGCTAAATATCTTTTTACGATGTATTTGTCAATTATTGTTAGCATATTTTAAATTATGAATTATGAGTTATGAATTATGAGATGCGTGCTAACTCATAATTTATAACTCATAATTATTTTACAGTCTCTGGTTCATATTTTTCACCATCATTTCTTTCCAAGGCTTGAAATCGCCCGCTAAGATATGTTTTCTGGCCTCACGAACCAACCACATGTAAAAACCAAGATTATGTATCGTAGCAATTTGTTTCCCGAGGTATTCATTGGCAGCAAAAAGGTGACGCAAATACGCTTTGGTGTATTCTGTATCTACAAAGGTGATTCCCATTTCGTCAACGGGCGAAAAATCAGCTTCCCACTTTTTGTTTTTGATATTAATCGTACCATTTGCTGTAAACAACATTCCGTTTCTGGCGTTGCGCGTAGGCATTACACAATCAAACATGTCGATTCCAAGCGCAATATTTTCGAGAATATTTATTGGAGTTCCCACACCCATCAGGTACCGCGGTTTGTCTTCGGGCAGAATTTCACAAACAATTTCAGTCATGGCATACATTTCTTCGGCAGGTTCCCCTACTGAGAGTCCGCCGATCGCATTTCCTTGTTGATTGGAATTTGCAATATATTCTGCTGATTGTTGGCGTAAGTCTTTGTAACAACTTCCTTGGACAATTGGGAAAAACGTTTGTTCGTACCCGTATTTAACAGGCTGTGTTTCTAAATGATTGATGCAACGGTCCAGCCAGCGGTGCGTCATTTTCATCGAGCGTTTAGCGTAGTTGTAATCACACGGATACGGAGTACATTCATCAAAAGCCATGATAATATCGGCACCTATGGTACGCTGAATTTCCATCACATTCTCTGGTGTAAAGAAGTGATAGGAACCATCGATATGCGATTTGAACTTCACGCCTTCCTCCTTAATTTTTCGGTTGGCCGAAAGCGAATACACTTGGTATCCTCCGGAATCCGTCAAAATATTACGGTCCCAGTTCATAAATTTATGCAAACCACCGGCTTTCTCAAGAATTTCGGTTTGCGGACGCAAGTATAAGTGGTAAGTGTTTCCCAGGATAATATCCGGATTTATATCTTCTTTCAATTCCCGCTGATGCACTCCTTTTACTGAAGCTACGGTTCCAACAGGCATAAAAATTGGGGTTTCGATCACCCCATGATCAGTAGTAATACTTCCCGCTCTGGCTTTAGACAGCGGATCTTTTTTTAATAAATCAAACTTCATATTGGCATATTTCTTCCGATTGTTCGGCGGGCAAAGATAGGTTAATTTGAAAACTAGATAATTAGATAATTTAAAAAATTAATCAAGATTTAGCAAATCAATTGGGGCGTGCCCTAAAAAGGTCGGGCTATCCGCTATAATCTTTTATTCCGCTACGCTTCATAAAAGGATTTTCACTTTTATCCCTCACGCAAAACAGCCTTAATACCACCAGCGACATTGCAGTAATAAAACCTCATTTACCAAAATAATTACTATCTTTCAATCACAAAATCAACACGATATGACTTGGGCAGCAAAACTGATAAAACACAACAGTGAAAATAGAATTGCCGTTTATTTTGAAAAAAATCAAGACCTGATTGCCAGGATCAAACAAATAGAAGGCGCACGGTGGAGCCAGCAAAAAACGGTTTGGCACCTCCCAGACACAGAGGAAAACAGACTGCGTTTTAACATAGCGCCCCCTGCAAATTTGGTCCCTTCAAGCGAAGGAATAACACAAATCGAAAAATTCAAACAATGGATGTGTTCTAAACGGTATAGTGAAAGTACCATTACTACCTATAGCGATGCCTTGAAATCCTTTTTGATTTTCTATCGGGAAAAACCCATTTCCGAAATCACAAATGACGATGTAATCATTTACAACAATGACTATATCTTAAAGAATAATTTGTCAGCATCTTACCAAAACCAAATCGTTAACGCTATAAAACTGTATTTTATGACAGTCAGAGCAACAAAAATTGAAGTTGATAAAATTCACCGACCAAAACGAGCTAAACTTTTACCCAATGTATTAAGCAAAGAAGAAATAAAATTGATATTAAACGCTCATAGTAACATCAAACATAAAATGATGCTTTCATTGATTTATAGTTGTGGCCTGCGTTGTGGCGAATTATTGGCTCTCCGGCCCGTTCACATAGATTCGATGCGGAATATTGTATTGCTTAAAAATTCAAAAGGCAAAAAAGACAGGATAGTCCCATTAAGCCCAAAAATTTTAGAAATGCTACGGGAGTATTATAAAGTATTTAAACCCACAACGTATTTATTTGAAGGACAAATCAAAGGAAAGCCCTATGATGATAGAAGCTTACAACAAGTTTTAAAACAAGCCATACAAAAATCAGGAATTAGAAAACCCGTTACTTTGCACTGGTTACGCCACAGTTATGCTACGCATTTACTTGAAAGCGGAACCGATTTGAGGTACATTCAAGAATTATTGGGACACAATAGCAGCAAAACGACCGAAATATATACCCACGTAAGTACAAAAAGTATCCAACAAATAAAAAGTCCTTTTGATGATTTGTAATAAAAATATTATTTATACATTTGATAAAAATACGCTACTCCGTAGCGACTATCCATCCTAAATTGGGTAGATTGTCGCTACTTTGTAGCGAGTATATACAAGTTGTATGCTATTTTACTGAAAATCGGAATCAAAAATAAATTTGAGATATCCAAAAAATCTATCAAATCGAAAATGAAAATAATAATTATATTTTTACTTCTATTTCTAACTTTAGTTTATTGTAAGAAAGAACAAAATGAGAATATAATTGATGAAAATTTTTGTAGAGAACAATTAGAAATTATAATTGACGAAAGCAGAATCATAATAGATATTGAAAGTAATATTGGTAGAGTTGAAACTGAAAAAATAATCAACAAAAAACCTATCATAGAAAATAAATCTTTTAAACTGACAGAAATTGAAAAGCAAAAGTTATTTTCAAATGCATATAAACTAATAACTTTAAAAGAATATACAATTCATACTAAAACTTGTAATGCAGGACAAAACTTCATTTTAAGATTAATATGTAACAATAAAGCATTGGAATTTCATCAGCCTTCAGTAGTTAGTTGGTCAAGAATTTCGAAAGAAACGGCGGAAATCTATTCAATACTTAAAGACAAAACAGATTTAAAAGAATAAAAACAGCATACAACAGCTGTTTTGAGCTAGCTGGAGTTTAGTGGAATTGCCGTTTCGCATCAAGTTTTCGTTAAGCAGAAAATTGAGCGGTTACGAATTTCCAGCCATCTCAAAGCAGCGGGACGTTGGGCGAAATTGGCGAGTCCTACCCGTTATTTGCACAATGAATTTTCGGGATATTTTTTGGGATTTAAAAGGGAAATGAATTTCGCTTCAAGTCTTTCGATTAGAATCGTATAAAGTTCACTTTCAAACGTTTGGCAACGTAAAGACTTGGCTAAGTTATCTAAAAAAAATGACAAAGTCAAGACCTTTTTTTTTGAAAACTTTAAATCCTAAAAAAATAGAGCCCAAAAACCCTATTATTGACTTCGCCTAGCAGGCTTGCTAAGCGCAATAAATAATAGTTTCATTAAAATAATTGAATTGAAAAATATTGGAGTAGTACCGCCAACTCCATTACTGAAAAATCAGTAACTTCCCCCAACAGGCCGATTGGCGAAAGAAAAAAAGGCCAAATCTTGACACCGTCAAGGCCTTTTTTCCCTTCGCCAAGCGGCCGGTACGTTGGGCAACATATTAACCGAAAATAACTAAACCGAAAAAATGAAAAAAATTATAGTATTAAGTTTGATTTTATTGTCAGCTAAAAGTTTCGCCCAGACAAAAAATTTTATCGATTTGCCATATATTGAAACTTCCGCTAAAGTTGATACTTTAGTAGTTCCAGATAAAATTTATCTAAATATTATGATTACGGAAAAAGATACAAAAGGCAAAATATCTGTTGAAGAACAAGAAAGAAAAATGAATGAGAAATTAAAATCTCTCGGAATTGCAACGGAAAAACAACTGACTTTAAATGATTTATCTAGTAACTACAAAAAATACTTTTTAAAACAGCAAGATATTCAGAAAAGCAAAAACTATTCTCTGATAGTTTATAATGCTAAAACTGCGGGTAAAGTAATAATCGGATTAGAAGAAATTGAAATTGCAAATGTCACTTTAGAAAAAACAGAATTCTCAAAAGCTGAAGAAATGATTTTGACTTTAAAAAGCAAAGCAATTTTGAAAGCTAAAAACCAAGCAATTGCAATGACAAAACCGCTAAATCAAAAAGTTGGAAATGCAATTTACATATCAGATTACAATAATATTTCAAATATGTTAAGCCGACGAGTTGCGGGAATTCAAATTTCTGGAATGGCTAGCCTAAAAGAAAAAGACAATTTTGAACCGATTAACATTGAATTCGAAAAAATAAAAATTGAAACCGAAGTTAAAGCGACATTTAAACTAGAATAAAAATACGATTGCCCAACAGCTGTCTGTGGCTATTGTGGGATTTAGTGGAATTATCGTTTCGCATAAACTTTACGTTAAGCCAAAATTTGAAAGGTTACGAACCTCCACAACAGCCACAGGCAGCGGAACGTTATGCCGGATTGCTCCGTTAACGAGACGCAACCGATTTTAATTAGGCCTTTTAGCAGGAAAAGAATTTAATGACGCTGAAACCGAGCTGACCGAAATCTGATTTTTAATTGTTGCGGACAAACAAACGTGAACCGCTTTTCGGATAACCGAGGGCGGAATTTTTTTGTCGATTTTTTTTGAGGTTTAATTGAAGCTTTTCAAAGTTGGGCTTAAAATGTGGAAACTATTTGAAGCGGAAAATTGGAAGGAGGAAATTCATTCGCAATTGGAATCGATAATTGGAAGGCGGAATGGCGTTCGCAATTGGAATAGATAATTGAAATCGATGTACATTCGTGCTCAGCGTGTGTGTCACAACCCTGCATAACAGCTGCTACACGTGATTTGGGCAATTGGCTTAATGGGGAAATAGGTTTGTATTTGTAAGAATTTGGTTAAACCGAAAAATTACGCTAATTTAGTCCCAAACCACGTGTAGCACCAAGACGTTGTGCGTCAGCTTGGAGAACCGAAACCGACAGAATAATAATAAACCAAATTTTTTATGAAAATAAACATTCATCTTATTTACACTTCAATTTTATTTGGCTTGATTGTTTTTTGTTGTGTTGAGTATCATAATAATAATGTTTTAGAAACTAGAATAAACTCTTTGAATAAAAACTCAATTGATTTTAATTCTGAAAAGACGTTTAAAGAAGATTACTATATTACCCAACGAAGCAGTGATACAAATCTTATTCTTGTCGTTTTTGCAGTTCTGATTACATTTAGTGGAGTTTTTACATATGTAAATATCCTCGAACGTTGGAACTCCAAGATGACAGAAATAAATACCGAAAGAGACAAACAAAACGAGAAGTATAAGGACTATGAACATAATTTAATGGTTTTAAAATCTGAATTAGATTTCCAGATTGGATTAATTTATAGTGACAGAGGAACTACACTTATTAAGGATAATTTCAATGACGGATTAATGATGTGTTTTTGCTCTATGGAAAAGTATTCTACCATTGGAATTAACTCACCTTTTAACCTTAAAGAAGAAGCACTAAAACTTCTGAATACTGAATTAAAGTATTTAAATAAACTAATAGATGATAATGATATTTTTGAAATTAACATAGAGTACAAAATTTATAAAGACAGAATCGATAGAATTACAAAGGTTTTAGATTATGAAGCATTAAATATGTTTAACCGAATAATATCTAAAATCCGAATAAATGCAACCGAAAAATAAAGCCAAACGCACAACAGCTGTTTTGAGATAGCTGTAATTTAGTGGAATTACCGTTTCGCACCATATTTTCTGTAAAGCCAAAAATTGAATGGTTACGAACTCCCAGCCATCTCAAAGCAGCGGGACGTTATGCCGGATTGCTCCGTTAACGAGACGCAACCGATTTTAATTAGACATTTTAGCAGGAAAAGAATTTAATGCCGCTGAAACCGAGCTGACCGAAATCCGATTTTTAATTGTTGCGGACAAACAAACGTGAACCGCTTTTCGGACAACCGAGGGCGGAATTTTTTTGTCGATTTTTTTTTGAGATTTAATTGAAGCTTTTCAAAGTTGGGCTTATAATGCGGAAACTATTTGAAGCGGAAAATTGGAAGGAGGAAATTTATTCGCAATTGGAATCGATAATTGGAAGGCGGAATGGCGTTCGCAATTGGAATAGATAATTGAAATCGATGTACATTCGTGCTCAGCGTGTGTGTCACAACCCTGCATAACAGTTGCTACACGTGATTTGGGCAATTGGCTTAATGGGGAAATAGGTTTGTATTTGTAAGAATTTGGTTAAACCGAAAAATTACGCTAATTTAGTCCCAAACCACGTGTAGCACCAAGACGTTATGGGCTATTTAAAAACCGAAAAGTGACGAAAAACAATCCTGAAATACTATTCAAAGCACATCTGAAAATATACGTTTTGCCGAAAGACAAAATTATATTTGAATTTGAATTAGAAAATAACAATATCGAATATTATAGTGATATAGAAAATCAGCCAAATTTTGAAAACGGAATTAGATATTTGATATTAGATGCCGACAGAATAAAGCTTGATAAAATTTTTACCGAAAACGGAATTATTGCTCATACAGAAACAATCCCAACTTCGGATTATCGAGACGGAAAAAAAGCAATGAAATTGTATCTAAAAGTTGGCGGAATAGTAGTAGGGATTATGATTTTAATAATGATTATTGAAAGCTATTTAAAGTGAAAATTGAAAAGCAGAGAGTATTAGAATATATATTTGAAATAACATAAACAGCCCATAACCGCCATTTTGAGCTAGCTGGAATTTAGTGGAATTATCGTTTCGCATCAAGTTTTCGTTAAGCCGAAAATTGAGCGGTTACGAACTTCCAGCCATCTCAAAGTGGCATAACGTTGTGAGAAATGCTTAAAAAACAACATCATATGAATGCAATTTTAGTTAATATTGGGTGTGGGATTGCAGGAGGACTAGTTGTGTTGGGCGTCCAAGAAACAATCGCATATTTTAGAAAGCAAAGAGAGGAAAGACAAACTTTGACTGTCGGTAATCCTAAATTAAAAATATTAGATTCCGATTTCCTTAATAAGTATGAGCCTGGAAAAATTTCTATTGACAAAATTATTCAAGAATTTGGGCAAGCAAACAGAATCGAAACTTCGACGGAATCTATTGGCGAAATTGCTGCTTATTTTTATATTTTGGAAAATGCAAAAGTAATTTTTACAACTTTGAATAAAGAGCCTAACATTGTTTCCATCACCGTTTTTTCGACAAGAAATCAAAAATATCCTATTATTTGTAAACAATCATTTAAAGATGATGAAGAAATTTTTGGGAAAGCAAAACTTACAGATTCTATTTTGAGAGATAATGTAAGCATAGAGAATCATGAATCAATTCACGAACAAACAACCGTAATTAAATCTCGATTTTTCTATCGTCAAATAAAACATTTATATTTTGGTTACTCGATTGACGGATATTTTGAAAAGTTGAGTGACGCTAAAGGTCAACTGATACAACAGGTTTGCGTTAGTGAAGTTGAGTCTATAAGTCCAATGCTAAGTTTTTTCGACACATTCTACAATTAGCACTTCTCACAACACTTGCTAAAACTTATGGCTAGTTTTTCGGTAAATTGTTCGTTTACTTTTCATAACTTCGCTTGGTCGGTTATGGAAAAAAAGCTTTCCACAAGCCGCCACAAGCTCTAGCAAGGAAACGTTATGCAACAGTTTAGAAAACACATATATGCGAAAAATAACAATTGTGCTATTACTTTTTATTTCAATCAATACTTTATCGCAGAATAACGATACAATTAACCTTTCCAAAATTAAATTTTGTGAATTAACAATTAATGATTTAAAGAGTGAAGATGCCGAATTAAAAGAAGTAAGTCTTGAAGAAATGGATTTGTGTTCTGATGGTTTTGTTAAAGATGGCAGATTTGAAAATAGAATCGGATATGAAAGTAAATTGTATCCTGGCGTGATTTTTCAAAAATATCAATCCGACAATAATATTATTGCAAAAATTCACTTAACAAGTGAATTTAAAGGATTTCTTCCCGACGGAAATTATGTTGAAATAAAAACTTTAAAAGCCGAAGATATTATAAAAAAATATGACTCATTAAACTCATGGACTTCTAGAGGTTGTTCTGATTATTATGGAATAAAAAAAGATGATCAAATTTATTTTTATATGAAAATCAACAAAGACAAAAGCCCTCAATATCCAGTTGATGAAAAGTATTATTCAAAACAGTTAGTAGAAGGAATAGACATTGTTTCTAACTGTTATTCTTATTACGAAAAGACTAAAATTAATACCCTCTATATTGTAGACGGAAAAGAGACAACCGAAGAAATAATTAGAGATTTAAAACCCGAAGATATAGACTCAATAACTGTCTTGAAAGATAAAAATGCAGTCGAAAAATATGGTGAAAAAGGTAAAGGTGGTGTAATTGAAATTTACCTTAAGAAGAAATAAAACCGTTGCATAACAGCTGTTTTGATATAGCTGGAGTTTAGTGGAATTTCCGTCTCGCATCAAGTTTTCGTTAAGCCGAAAATTGAGCGGTTACGAACTTCCAGCCATCTCAAAGCAGCAAAACGTCAAACTGTCTAATAACCTCCTTTCTCCCTGTTAAATAAATTGTATTAAAAATCGTTCAAATAATTTGCATAACTCGTTGGTTTTTATTATATTTAAGGATGAAATTCATCAACGGAATTAACAGAAACCAACTCCCGCTTTTTGCTTCATCGATTGATGATGCCATTGCGCAAGACAACAAAATCAGGCTCATTGACCTTTGTGTAAATAGTTTAAAACCTCCTGATTTTGGATTTACTTTCGATTTTGTCTAAAATTGATCCAGATCGTTTAAAACAGTATCTAAAAGTATCAGCACAACATTTTTGGATCGTAAAAGATATTTTAAATGCTTTATATGGGTTGTTTTATTTCAAAATTCATCAATTGACTTTTCTCAGAAAGAATTTTAATTATATTTTAAATCACATATATTTACTTACTGATTAACTCAAACAAGGGACAACGAAGGTACTTATACGAACTGCCGTTATAAAGCATTTTAATAAATTGTGTAAAAAACAACCAAAGAAAAATGAATGGAGTTGTTTTTATAATTGACTGCGGCTAAGAATAATATTTTCAAATACTAATTTTACTCATTCAAGCTCAAACGCATAATCATATTGAATTTTCTTTACATAAAAATACTCTAAACATATCTAACTTTTTGGGGCAGTCTAATATACGTATCAGCATCTTGGCTGCAAAAAAAAACCAGGTTATTAAAAAGAATAAGTTGTTGCGAGCAAGGCGTAAGCCGTAACTCCTTTTGGCGCTGCATCACTATTTGAAAATATATCTTCAGATGCTGTATCTAAACGAAACTCCGGAATAATTGTTAAATTTCCCACCTTATAATTCAACGATAATGTATTCCCTACCAAACTTCTTCCTGCCAACAAACCAAGTGATGCAGTCGCTTCTTTAGCATCAAAATATTCTAATCTGTAAGCCAGACTTAATGTTTCATTTAAAGCTAAATTCGCATATCCAACCAAAGAAAACCATTCTCCATCCAAAGTACTATCAAAATCATTGATAGTCATTGCATATGTTCCGTTGAAACCTAATGAAAAAGCATCACTCAATTTTTTTGTACCAACAAAGTCAAACTGAGTTTTATTTTCATCAGAAGATGGGTTACTGCTTCCTGAAGTTACATTAAAATAAGCGCTTCCAGTATCCCCTAAAAATGCAACTTGCCCAACAAATGTTTTTTGAGAAGAACCGGCTTCAATAGTAGTCTTGAAATCTGTTGGGTTTGACACTCCTGCCATAAAACTAAACTTTCCGGAAATATACTGTGCTTTTACACCTGTATTAAAAAACGGACCGTACGTAAACGCATAAGACATACTATAGTTTTTATTATCTACTGCATCCAATAGTTCATATCCGACGTGAGTTCCAAAACTTCCCGCAGTTACTTTGAACTTATCTGAAAACTCATATGTAAAAAATAATTGTTTAATCATAAATGTAGCCGAATCATCATTATAGGTAAATTGCGACGCCCTCTTTCCGAAACCCAAGTCAACAAAAACAGCTGCTTTCCCCATTTTATGAGAAGCCTCGAGACTAGCCATTCCCAATTCAAATGAGTTGTGAGAATTTGTAAAACTGGTTAAACTATTATCTATTCCGGAAAAATCATATTTGTAGTACGCATCTGCAGAACCCGCAAAAATAGTTGCAGGTGCAGACGTTGTTTGTTGTGCAAATGTAACTGTTGTTGTTAACAGTACTGCAATCGAAGCGAATTGGTTTTTCATCTTTAGTTGGTTTTAATTAGTACTCTAGTTTGGTGATTTTTTGGTTTTGGTTAATACTTTTTTTAAGAAGAGGACTTCAGTTGATATCAAAAAACATGTTTTTAATGCTCTTTTTGATATTCTATTTTCCTTTACCTGAAACGAATTTATTAACTTTTATTTCACTAAAATTACTATTTATAACTTTTTTACGTTGATTAAAGAAGAATTATCAATAACAAAAAATGAACAACAATAAATGGATATTCCACATTTAAAAGAAAAAATTTTAAAAATTCAATAATTACCTATTAACCATATACCCCATTTTTTATATAGTGAAAAACAATAAAGTATATTTTAAATAAGCAAATAACCCAAAATACATATTTTTAAATAATTATACCCCATGATAAATAGTTCTTAATAAAAATAAACGATAATTATACTTTTCTTTAAAACATAAAAAATGAGCATAGTCAATTCATCTGTTTTTATAAAAAAGTTCTTAATCACCAATTTAAGTGCGACTCATGACAGTCCAAATAAAAGTGCCAATAGTTTTGCTTTTTTATGAAAATTTTAATTCTTAGTAAATTCATTTTTTATTACATTTAAAACATGATTCAACTGCTGAGCAAAATCTTTGTAGTGCTGTTATTTGTCAGTTTCACCTTTGTTTGGTAAAGTGATCAATTTGCTACTTTATCCAATGAAAAAAAATATGATTTTTACGAGCAATCCGAAAAGAACACAGAAAAAAATAATTTGGAAAACAAAACTAAAACTTTTTTTATGGCAATAATTGAAAATTTCAATAGCTTAGATTACAGCCCATTCAAAAAAAAGAACATCAATTCTTCCTACTTGTTTAAAGCAAAAGAAAATGCTTTAAAAAATGTGACATCTCCACCAAAAAACGGATATTCGTTTTAGTTTTGCTAAAAAAATAAAATTAGGTTCCAAAAAAGCTTCAATAAATCTACCTACATCCCAAAAAAATGAGAAATATTTACACAATACTCACGCTATTAATAACAATGTCATTAGTAGCACAAACACATGAAATCACCACACATAACGGAAAAAAAATGGAGGTGAATTTCATTAAAATAGCAAATAATTTATTGTACTACACCACCGCACAAAGTCAAGAAGAAAAGAGCATTAGTCAATATGCAATTTCTAAATTGCACGAAAAATCAAAAACAGAGACGAAAACCATATCCGAAAAAATAGCGCTTTCAGGAAAAGCTGACTACACGAAAATAATCGTATTGAAACCGTCTCAAACCGAAGGCTTGAAAGAATCCGGCATTGTCACTAGTTTTTTAGGAAAAACAAAGGGAGAAACCAATCAATCTTTTTTGGATGCAGCAAAAAAAAGATTGAAACAAAATGCAGCGCTCAAAGGATCTCCATTTATTGTAATTGTTTCCGATAAACCAAAAAATTTGAAAGCGGTAATGTACACGTATTGATGATACAGCGAATGCGAATGCTGTAAGTTTTTAACAAAAAAGAAAAAATCGAGAGTAGATTTGCGTCTGCAAGTTCTAATCTCGATTTTCATATATTTAGCACGCTACTGTTTTACCCAATAGTCTCAGCTATTGGATAATCACTGATTTCATGTTCATGAATTCTTTTATTCCTATAGTTCCCAATTCTCTTCCATAACCGGATTTTTTTATTCCTCCAAAAGGAATTCTGGAATCAGAGCGAACAAGAGAATTTACAAAAACATTGCCTGCCTCTATTTTTCTGGCCAACTGTAAACCTTGCTCACGATCTTCAGTCCATAGTGAAGCAGCCAAACCATATCTGTGATTATTGGCAATCGCTATAGCATCATTCTCATCTTTAGCTCTAATAATTGTTGCCAATGGCCCAAAAGTTTCTTCCTGAAACGCTATATTATTTGAATCCACAAAATCAATTAGCGTGGGTTGAAAATTGCAATCATCCCGCTCCCCGCCCACTATTAATTTAGCACCTTGATGTAATGATTTTTCCAGTTGATCCGCTAATTTATCGGCTATATCCAAGCGGGCCAGAGGTCCCATTTGTATTCCTTGCTGTAATGGATTTCCCTGCTGAATTGATTGTATTTTTTGTGCAAACAGTGCGGCGAATTCATCCGCTACTTTTTCGGTAACTATAAATCGTTTGGCACAGATACAAGCCTGACCAGCGTTGAGCATTCTGGATTGTGTTGCAATTGTTACCGCTTTTTCGATATTAGCATCATTCAAAATGATAAAAGCATCAGAACCACCCAATTCCATTACCGCCTTTTTGATGTGCTTTCCAGCCAACGAAGCCACGGAAGAGCCTGCCATTTCACTTCCAGTTAATGTAACGCCGCAAACAATATCAGCAGCAATTACAAGCTCGACTTGAGGAATGTCAATCATAATTTGTTGAAATACACCTTCGGGAAAACCAGCTTCTAAGAATGCGTTTTCAATAGCTTTAGCGCAGCCTGTAACATTTGGAGCATGTTTTAGAAGTGTAACATTCCCCGCCATAATTGCGGGAGCAGCGTAACGTAATACTTGCCAAAACGGGTAATTCCACGGCATAATGGCAAACACGGCGCCCAATGGATCATAAACCGACATCGATTTAAAAGGGGTATCGTAAATTTCCTCTTTTAGCATTTGCTCCGCGTGTTCTGAATAAAAGTCACAATTTTCCGCTGATTTTTCTACTTCGGCAATACTTTCAGATAAAATCTTACCCATTTCATTTGTAATTAGCATTCCTAATTTCTCCTTATTTACGCGGAGAATCTGAGCTAATTTTTGCATCTTGTCTGCTCTTTCCTGAAAAGAAGTAGTTTTCCATTTCTGGAAAGCGGTTTCAGAAATATGTAGTTTTTGATTGAGTTGTGCATTCGTCAAAACTTCATATTCCGCAATCACTTCTTGTGAAAATGGATTTATCGATTTAAATATCATGTTCATTATATTTGAAATTCCTTGTCTGTATGTTTTAAAAAAATTGAAAATCATTTAGGAAGCAGGCAATCCGATTAATTCAAAAACAAAGACAAATAGAATAATAAAAGTAATCAAATAGAAATCTTAAGTGCTGTTTATTATTAAATTTTAAGAATTAATTTCCACAAAAATAGTATCCAATAATTCGAATATTTTTTCTTTGTCCAATGGTTTTGTAATATAGTCCATAAAACCGAATTGCATGATTCGCTCTTTGTCTTCAAAGGATGAATACGCCGTTTGGGCAATAACAGGTAGTTCCGGTTTTAATATTTTGATTTGTTCAAACGCATCGAAACCGTTTAAGACTGGCATTTTTATATCCATGAAAACTAAACTTATATGGGGGTTTTCAGCACAAATATCTACTGCTTCCTGACCATTATTAGCGCGTAAAACGGTATGCTTTTTTGATTCTATAATTTTCTTTAACAGCAAGAAATTAATATTGTCATCTTCCGCGATCAAAATAATCTCATTCTCATAATTTCCAGAAAAAGATATCTTTATTTTTGGGATACTTTCCACAACAGTTTCATCATACTTTAACGGTATTGTAAATGTAAAAACAGATCCAATTCCCATAGTTGATTCTACACTTATTTTTCCGCCCAGCATTTCCACATACGCCTTCGTGATAGACAAACCAAGTCCCAATCCTGTTATTTCGGTAGTTGCATTGTCTTCGATTCTTCTGAATCTGTCAAAGATAACTTTTATATGATCCTTACTAATTCCTAAACCAGAATCTTGAATCGTAAACTCTAAAACATCGTTTTCCTTATCTATGAAATATCCAAAAGAAACAAAGCCTTTTTCTGTAAATTTTACAGCGTTCGTTATTAAATTTCCAATTACCTGTTTCAGTTTTGTCTCATCGGTAACAATATTTTTCTGAATCTTATCGCTACTTTCTACTACATAAAACTCAATATCTTTTTCTTTGGGAATGGTAATTTTGATAGATTTATGCAATTCGGCAATGCATTTTTCTATATTCAACCCTTTATAATTCGGTGTAATTTGCTTTGCATCAATTCTGGACATTTCAATTAAATCCTCAATAATTGACACTAAATTATTTCCGCTGTTTTTGATAATTTTCAAATATTCGAATTTCTCTTTTTCCGTCAGATTAGCATCCGTAAGCAAATCACTGAATCCCATAATGGCATTCATAGGCGTTCTAATCTCATGTGATAAATTAGCTAAAAAAGAAGATTTTAGCGTATCGCTTTCCTCTGCTTTTTGTTTGGAAATTTCTAATTGCTTCCTTTGATTACTATTCTCTTCAAAGAGATTTCCAATGTAACCAAACTCTCCTTTGGATTTTTTTAAACTATATATAGAAGTGACATTTCCGGTTTCCAGAATATTTTTAATCAATTTTAATGGATTATAAACCCATTTTTTAGTGTAAAAAGTAAAAATTAAAATATTAAACAAAGAGGCTACAACAACGATAAAAAGAATTTCTTTCGTTTTGCTATAATTTAAATTAAAAGGCCTTTTAAAAAGTAATTTGCTGACCACATTGTTTTTCCAATCTTTTAAATCCACTGCAACAGTGACAAAATCATCCTCAGCATTAACGACGTGATCCACTGCAACTAAATTAACTTTAGAACTGCTAATATTCCCAAGTGAAGTAAAAAAGGATCTGTCTAAAAGCCTCGCGATAAAAAAATAGCCCGAAGGTTTTGTTTTATTCTTTTTTGGGTCATTTGAAGGATGAATTGTTGCAGCAAAAACCTCAACAATTCCCTCAGGAATTTTTATATAAAACCTTTTCAATTTAGATTTGTAAAGTGAAGTCATCATCGCTTTTGGAATAAAATCAAAGCTTTTAAGCTTAGCAGATGTTGTCTTATTTATTATTTTTTGATTTAAACCATAAATTCCAATATAATCCACTTCGTACGATTCAAATTCGCTTACTACATACTTATTGTACCATTTTTCATCCTTTTTTTTGGTAAAATTGACTAATTCATCCCAAAATGTAACATCAATAATTGTTGCAGTATGCGTTTTAGAGTTCAGCCTGAATAATGATTTTACCTCATTATTATATTGGTCGTAGGTCACTTTATAAAAACGATTCTCTTCCTGAACGGTATAAAGGTACAATGAAGTGTATAGAATAAAAAAGAACACAGTTGCTGATGCAATCAACAACAATAATTTAAAATACGTATTTAGGTTCAATAATCTCTTCATATGACGTAAGAAAATAAAAAAATAACCAAATCATCTTACCTGTAGTTTTGTAAGATATATCACTTTTTTAGCTGGCGCAAGTTAGGCTTTTTTTGTCATAAAAAAAACTCAACAATTTAAACTAACGTACTTTATCATAAACACAATTTGTTTTTAAGTTGCTAAAATCCAAATCTTTATCCAACTTGTGCTCTAATTAAAATTTTATCTCATAGATTCTATTCCAATTTATATCTTCTTATTTTTCAAAAAATTGTTCCCCCTGACACCGGAACCAAATAATAATTATGACGAAATCTGAAATGAATAATTCTTACATCATAAAACATCATTCGGATTCTCCAATTTTTTTTCATAAAAAACCCCAAATAGTATGTAACTTTTTGGGGCAGTTCAAAAATTAATTTTTATTTAATTCTATCTAATAATTACAAAGGTATATTCCCGTGTTTTCGGTTAGGAGTAATGCTTACTTTATTTTCGAGCATGCTAAAGGTCTTTATCAATTTGCGTCTGGTGTCTTCGGGTAAAATTACCTCATCTACAAAACCACGTTGCGCTGCAGTGTACGGATTCGCAAACAAATCAGCGTATTCCGCTTCTTTTTCTAACAGTTTTGCTTCATGATCTTCGGCTTCATTTATTTCTTTCTTGAAGATAATTTCAGATGCCCCTTTAGCTCCCATTACGGCAATTTCAGCTGTTGGCCAAGCAAAATTCATGTCGGCGCCTATGTGTTTCGAGTTCATCACGTCATACGCACCACCGTAAGCTTTACGAGTAATCACGGTAACTCTCGGCACGGTTGCTTCACTTAAAGCGTACAACAATTTTGCACCGTGAACAATAATCCCGTTCCATTCTTGATCGGTTCCAGGCAAAAAGCCCGGTACATCCACCAAAACCAATAACGGAATATTAAAACAATCGCAAAAACGGGTAAATCGAGCCGCCTTTTTCGAACTGTTCACATCAAGACAGCCTGCTAAAACCATCGGTTGGTTTGCTATAATTCCAATGCTTTTTCCTGCCAATCGGGCAAAACCAACCAGAATATTTTCGGCATAATTTTTATGAATTTCAAAAAAAGAATCTTCATCAATAATTCCCCCAATCACCATGTGCATGTCATACGGTTTGTTTGGATTATCGGGAATAATATTCGCTAGTGTAGTACGAACCTCATCGTTCAGGTCGTAAGGTAAATTGTGTGCTTTTTCTTTATTGCTTTGCGGCAAATAGCTCAACAAGCGTTTTAAATCCTCCAGACATTCCACATCATTAGCCGACGTGCAATGCGCCACACCCGATTTACTAGAATGTGTGCTCGCACCACCCAATTCCTCCGAAGTCACGGTTTCATTCGTTACGGTTTTCACAACATTCGGCCCTGTTACAAACATATAACTGGTATCTTCAACCATCATCGTAAAATCAGTCATTGCTGGAGAATATACAGCTCCACCCGCGCAGGGTCCCATAATAGCAGAGATTTGCGGAATCACTCCTGAAGCTTGTACGTTTCGATAAAAAATATCGGCGTAACCACCCAGAGATCGAACACCCTCCTGAATACGAGCGCCACCAGAATCATTAAGTCCAATCATGGGCGCTCCCATTTTGACTGCCATATCCATGACTTTACAGATTTTTTCGGCATGGGTTTCGGATAACGAGCCACCAAAAACCGTGAAATCCTGTGCGAAAATATATACTAATCGTCCGTTTATGGTTCCATATCCCGTAATGACACCATCCCCGTAATACAGTTCTTTTTCCATTCCAAAATCAGATGTTCGGTGTGTAACCAACATACCAATTTCTTCAAAAGAACCCTCATCCATTAAATAATTGACACGTTCTCTTGCAGTAAGTTTTTTATTGGAATGTTGTTTTGCAATTCTGTTTTTACCTCCACCCAAATGAGCTTCAGCAATTTTATCGTTTAATATATTTATTTTGTCTTTCATATTTGTTCTTTTTTAACCGCTGATCCGCTAATTTTTATCTAATTTTCCTTCAAACCATTAAGTTATTAAGAAAACTAAGTGCTGCTTTTTCTAATTAAAATTTAATCTCTTCATTGTGAATAAATATTTTAGATAGGTAAGCGTACGATTTTTTGATCTTCAAAATATTGTTTCAAAGCCACCAAAGCGGCGATTTCAGCTTCTTGTGCCATCTGTTTTTTCAACACATCCGCATTGTAATAGTTTTTTACGAAATGCGTGTCAAATTTCCCGGAACGAAACGCCTCGTGTTCAAAAACAAATTTCCCAAACGGTAAGGTTGTTTGTACACCCTCAACTTTATAAGCTTCAATGGCTTTTAACATAACTTGAATCGCTTCTTCGCGGGTTTCGCCGTATGTAATCAATTTGGCTAACATTGGATCGTAATAAATAGGAATATCCATTCCTTGTTCAAAACCATTATCCACACGAATTCCCTCACCAACGGGCAATTGATACACATCCAAATGACCGACACTTGGCAAGAAATCATTCATAGGATCTTCGGCATACACACGTAACTCCATCGCGTGCCCTTTTATTTTCAAATCTTCTTGTTTGATTGCCAATGCTTCTCCTCTGGCAACTCTGATTTGCAGTTCTACCAAGTCGGTTCCGGTAATCCATTCTGTAACGGGATGTTCCACTTGCAAACGCGTGTTCATCTCCAAGAAGTAGAAATTGTTATTTTCATCCAATAAAAATTCGACGGTTCCCGCTCCTAAATAATCACAGGATTTGGCCACCAAAACAGCTGCTTCACCCATTTTTTTACGCAATTCCGGTGTTAAAACCGAAGAAGGCGCTTCTTCAATTACTTTTTGATGACGACGCTGGATGCTGCATTCTCTTTCGAATAAATACAAAACATTTCCATGACTGTCTGCCATCACCTGAATTTCGATATGTCTTGGCGAGCCCACATATTTTTCGATAAAAACCGAACCGTCTCCAAAGGCAGCAATCGCTTCACTTATGGCGCGATCCATCTGAGATTCGAAATCAGCTTCACTTTCAACTACTCGCATTCCTTTTCCACCTCCTCCGGCCGATGCTTTAATTAAAATTGGAAAACCAATTTCTTTAGCAACCACTTTTGCTTTTTCGACATCCGTAATGGCTTGGTCAAAACCGGGAACCATTGGAATATTGTATTGCTTAACGGCATCCTTAGCCGCTAATTTACTTCCCATTATTTTTATTGCTTTCGATTTTGGACCAATAAAAATGATGTTATTTTTCTCCGCTTCTTCGGCAAAATCAGCATTTTCACTCAAAAATCCGTAACCCGGATGAATGGCGTCCACGTTTAAAGATTTCGCAACCTCTATAATTTTACTTCCTAATAAATAGGATTGACTCGAAGGGGCTTCTCCAATCCAAACGGCTTCATCAGCAAATTTTACGTGCGGTGCATTTCTATCGGCCGTTGAATAAACTGCTACGGTTTTTATGCCCATTTTTTGTGCAGTTTTCATCACCCTGATGGCAATTTCACCTCTATTGGCAACTAATATTTTTTTCATATTTAAATAAGACTAAAAGAATAAAGACCGCTTTGCTGCAAAAGCAAAGAAATATAAATTCTTGGTTCTTTTTATCTAGTAACTTTTATCTCTACTCGAATTCAATTAACAACTGTCCTTTATCCACGGCGTCTCCCATAAGTACCGAAATGCTTTTGATAACTCCATCTCGCGGAGATAGAAAACTATTTTCCATTTTCATGGCACCCAAAATAATCAGGTTGTCGTTCTCTTTTACAGTTTGTCCTACCACCACACTGATTTCTAGAATCAATCCGGGCATTGGTGCTTTGATAAAATTGACTTGTTTGGTAAGTCCCATTTCGAATCCCATTTCCTTAATCAAAATATCCAAAGGATTTGAAATAGCAACGGTGTACGTGTTGTTGTTTACCTTGACGGTATAGTTTTTTTTAAGAAAATCAGAAGTGATGATTTCCGCTTGATAAGGAGTGTTTTCATGTAATACATGGAATTTATTCGTCTCCACGCTCACTGCATCCAGTTGTGAAACACTTTCCTTTTCCAAATCAAAATGAAAAGTGTCGTTTACATTAACTTTATAACCAATACTCATTTGTTTCTATTTTAGAATCGTAAAAATAAGTAAAAGAAAACGTTTTCGTAATCGAAAAATAAAAGTTTTATGCTAATTTAATATAGTTTAATAAAACTAATTTACAAAACTAATAATCCAAACTCTCTAAGGATTTTAATTGGTTTTGAGTACCAAAATAATTCAAAGTCTTCCAGAAGTGATTCAAAATCAGCTTTAACTTCTTGGTAATTATAAATTTTAGCATTAGAAACGGAGATTTTCTGTAACATTTCTACCAACCATTCTCCTTCATTTTTATTAGTTTGAATAGAGAAACTTTCCTTTTTATCATGAAAAGTCAGGGTCATCATTTCCCAAGAATTTCCTTTTTTAGATTTGGTAAAGTGTTCTAAAAATGGCTTCCCGCCCAACCAAACGATTTTTGCTGTAGGTTTAATATTGAATTCATTCTCTTCCTGAAGTGCATCAAAAATAAAATCGGGTGAAATTGTAGTCTTTGGAATTTTAAATTCGAACCAATCCTGCAGTTCATATTCAAAACAGATTCCGTGCATAAAATTAAACAAGGATTTCTTAAGTCCAAAACTGAATTTATCATGGTCAATTCCTGTTGCATCCATATAATTAATATCGTTATTGGCGAAAGTTCCAATGATTTCTGTTTCTTTTACCACACCAAATTTTTCCGGATACAAACCCACGGGACTGTGCGCGGTCATCGCAAATTGATGCCAAAATCCGGATTGCAACACGCCTACTTCAAATAATTGACGCACCATTTCAAGACTGTCAACCGTTTCTTGAATGGTTTGTGTAGGATATCCGTACATTAAATAGGCATGCACCATTACGCCTGCTTCGGTGAAATTTCGGGTAACTTTAGCCACTTGCTCCACCGTTACGCCTTTATCAATCAGTTTTAATAACCTGTCAGAAGCGACTTCGAGTCCGCCAGAGACGGCAATACAACCGGAAGCTTTTAGAAGCAAACACAAATCTTTGGTAAAACTTTTTTCGAATCGAATGTTTGTCCACCACGTCACCGCTAATTTTCTGCGAAGTATTTCTAGTGCCAAAGCGCGCATCAAAGCCGGAGGAGCAGCTTCATCAACAAAATGAAATCCATTCTCACCTGTTTGGTCAATCATTTCCTCCATTCGGTCGCACAATAAATTAGCAGCTACGGGTTCGTAAATTTTGATGTAGTCCAAAGAAATATCACAAAATGTACATTTTCCCCAATAGCACCCGTGTGCCATAGTAAGTTTATTCCAGCGTCCGTCACTCCACATGCGATGCATTGGATTCACAATTTCGATAACCGAAATGTATTTATCCAAAAATAAATCCGAATAATCAGGCGTTCCCACTTGTGATTGTTTGTAATCGTGTTTTAAGGAATTATTTTTATAAACTACTTTTTCTTCTTCCAATAGAAAGGTTCGTTTATAGGAATTGTAATCCGAATTTTCAATATTGGAAATTAATTCTTCAATTGGCATTTCGCCATCATCCAACGTAATAAAATCGAAAAACTCAAACACACGAGCGTCAGAAAGCGACCGCAATTCGGTATTCGGGAAACCGCCACCCATCGAAATTTTAATGTTTGGATAATGCTTTTTTACCCATTGTGCTGAACGAAAAGCCGAATACAAATTTCCTGGAAACGGAACTGAAATCAAGAATAATGTAGGCTGAATGGTTTCTATTTTTTCTTTTAAAATAGAAAGAAGAACGGTATCAATATAAGTTGGTTGCTGTTGCAAAGCTTCATATAATTCGTCAAAAGAATTCGCGCTCCGTCCCAAACGTTCTGCATAACGGCTGAAACCAAAATTAGCATCAACACATTCGACAATAAAATCAGAAATATCTTCGAGATATAAAGTCGCCAAGTGTTTCGCTTTATCCTGCGTTCCCATCGTTCCAAAAGCCCAATCCAATTCTTCCAATTGTGCAAATCGAGACGCTTCCGGCAAGAAATCTTCCTGACAAATTTGAAGCGCCAATGTTGGATTTTTCCCTTGTAAAAAAGCAATCACGGGATCAATCGTCTTTAGATATTCATCTTGTAATGCTTGAATTCTTTGGGAGTTGGATGTTAGATTTTGGTTGTTAGAAGTTGTAAATGCAAACACATTCTCCAAACCTTCTTTAGAAAACAATTTCAAAATCACTTCGATACCCAAATCTGCTTGAACAGACTCAATGTTTTTGGTATTCAGAAACCCTTTAATATATGCGGTTGCCGGATACGGTGTATTCAGTTGGGTAAAAGGCGGCGTGATTAAGAATAATTTGGTTTTCAAAGGGAATAAGTTTGGTGCAAAAATAAAGGTTAAAAATGAATTTTTAGCAATTTAAAAACAGACAATTCCTAAACATATCTTAAACCAAAAAAACCTAACTTTACTTTTTAGTACTTTAGCATCAAATTTAGAAACTCAAAACATGCCCACCGACTGTATCAGCTATCAGAACTCAGGATATTTTTCTGCTTTAATGAATGATTATTTAGAAGAAAAAAGCAATCTTCACTCTTTATACCATCGTTTTCCAACTCTTAAAAACTTTGAAGAACAAATTCAGGAGAAGCAAGCTAATTTTAATGATAAATCAAGAGCTACTTTGGTTTCCGTTTTACAAAAACAATACGCTAAAAGCGAAATGTCGGCTTTAACAAATCAAAATATTGAAGCTTTAAATAATCCAAATACATTCACGGTTACAACTGGTCATCAATTAAATCTTTTCAGCGGACCTTTGTATTTTTTGTATAAAATCATTTCGACTATTAATTTAACAACCGAATTAAAAGCGAAATATCCAACCTATAATTTTGTACCCATTTACTGGATGGCGACCGAGGATCATGATTTTGAAGAAATCAATTATTTCAATTTTAAAGGCAAAAAATTCCGTTGGAACAAAGAAAGTACAGGTCCTGTTGGTCGATTGTCTACTGCAGGTTTAGCTGATTTCCTTGAAGTATATGCGCTGGAATTAGGCTCCAGTACGAATGCAGAAACGATAAAAAAACTATTTACCGATTCGTACCTTGCTCACGATAATTTAGCAGATGCCACGAGATTTTTAGCAAATTCGCTTTTTGGTGCGTATGGGTTAGTCATCTTGGATGCGGATAATCAAGATTTGAAACGCAACTTTGTACCTTATATAAAAGAAGAATTATTACAGCAATCTTCTCACAAATTAGTGTTGGAAACTGCTGAAAAATTAAAAGAGTACACGGTTCAGGTAAACCCGCGAGAAATCAATTTGTTTTATATTGAAGATGACATCAGAGAACGCATCCTATTTGAAAACGATATTTACAAAGTAAACCATACTAAAATAGAGTTTTCTGAAACAGAAATTCTAACCCTTTTAGAAAATCATCCCGAAAAATTCAGTCCAAACGTGATTATGCGTCCATTGTATCAGGAGGTGATTTTGCCAAATTTATGCTATATCGGCGGTGGCGGAGAAATTGCGTATTGGTTAGAATTAAAATCTTTTTTTGAATCCGTAAAAGTAACTTTTCCAATCCTTTTATTGAGAAACTCTGTGCTATTAGCCACTGAAAAACAAGCGATAAAAGCAGACAAATTAGAATTGAATTGGGGAAATTTATTTTCGAAACAGCCCGATTTAGTAAATACTAAAACTACAGTACTATCAGATTTCCCAGTTGATTTAACGCATCTAAAAGCCCAATTGCAAAAACAATTTAGCACGCTTTATGAAGTAGCGAATAAAACAGATGAATCTTTTCTTGGAGCTGTAAAAGCGCAGGAATCAAAACAAATCAAAGGATTAGAAAATCTGGAGAAACGTTTGCTAAAAGCACAAAAAAGAAAGTTAAGCGATATTTTACAACGAATTACCGACTTGCAAAACGGGTTATTCCCGAACCAAAGTCTACAGGAACGACAAACTAATTTCTCTGAATTTTATTTGGAATATGGTGAAAATCTGATTCCAACATTGATTAAACAACTCAAACCATTGGATAATACATTTGATATTATTGTACTTTAATCAGATTACGCTCATTTGAATGCCGTATTTGTAAAAATAATCAATAAAAAAATACTAATTTTGCACAAAATTAAAAAAAAATTAAAAGATGGCTAC
The DNA here is from genome assembly GCF_049896585.1 of Flavobacterium sp. DSR2-3-3. Taxonomy (NCBI): domain Bacteria; kingdom Pseudomonadati; phylum Bacteroidota; class Flavobacteriia; order Flavobacteriales; family Flavobacteriaceae; genus Flavobacterium; species Flavobacterium sp. DSR2-3-3. The sequence continues at coordinate 190,127 of NZ_JAFCUP010000004.1, read as the reverse complement.
TAATAGAACATTTACAATGATTAAGCCTGATGCTGTTGCTAACGGACACATCGGAAACATACTTGCAATGATTACAACTGCAGGTTTCAAAATCGTTTCTTTGAAATTAACACAATTAACTGTTGCTGATGCTCAGGCTTTTTACGAAGTACACGCTGCAAGACCATTTTACGGCGAATTAGTTGAATTCATGTCAAGAGGACCAATTGTTGCTGCAATTTTAGAAAAAGAGAATGCAGTTGAAGATTTCAGAACTTTAATTGGTGCTACAAATCCAGCTGAAGCTGCTGAAGGAACTATCCGTAAAGCATACGCAACTTCTATCGGAGAAAATGCAGTTCACGGTTCTGATAGCGATGAAAATGCAGCTATTGAAGGTGCGTTCCATTTTGCTGGAAGAGAGCAGTTCTAGTATACAGTTTTCTTTCGCATATTAAACTGAAAATAAAAATACAAAAAATCCCATTTCAAAATTGAAACGGGATTTTTTTTTACACAAATGTCCCGTCCTGAAATAGCGATACACAAAAAACCATCATTATGGAAGCAAATATAAATTATGTGAAGCGAAAAGAGATTATAGTATATCTTTATTTATGCCTTAGTCTGATTGGGTTTTTCCATTAATATGTTCCCTTCAAACAAAATAAAGGAACAAAATTAAATCAAATTTAAATAATGGGAAAAAATAAATCGGAACAGAATTACTTCTGTTCCGATTTAGCTGTTTTAAATTGTAAATCAAGTCAACCTTTTGAAAGATAACTCTGTTAAAAATTATCAGGACGACATATCTTCCAACAAATCTATTATCTATGAGTCTATTATCTTTTATCTTTTATCTCAAATAAACTTCTAAATTAATCTTATTCTTTGGCAGCCAAATACCTTTCGGCATCAAGAGCAGCCATACAACCAGTTCCGGCCGCAGTTATCGCCTGACGATACACATGATCAGCAGCATCTCCCGCTACGAAAACGCCTTCAACATTTGTTTTGGAAGTTCCAGGAGTATTGATAATATACCCTGTTTCGTCCAATGTGATAAAATCTTTAAAAATATCTGTGTTGGGTTTGTGACCAATAGCTACGAAGAAGCCGGTGACAGGAATATCAAAAACTTCATTAGTATTTTTGTTTAAAGCCTTTACCCCAATAACTACCTGCTCATCTCCTAATACTTCAACAGTATCGTGGTTCATTAATATGGTAATATTCTCTGTTTTCCGAACGCGTTCTTCCATGATTTTAGAAGCTCTAAATTTTTCGCTACGCACTAACATGGTTACTTTTTTACAAAGTTTGGACAAATAGTGTGCTTCTTCACAAGCTGAATCTCCTGCGCCTACGATTACTACTTCTTGATTTCTATAGAAAAAACCGTCGCAAACTGCACATGCCGAAACTCCACCACCCATTTTTAAATAGTGCTGTTCTGATGGCATTCCCAAATATTTAGCTGTTGCTCCTGTAGAAATAATTACGGTTTCGCAATGCAATTCTATCGTATCATTGATCCAGACTCTATGGATCTCACCTGAAAAATCAACTTTAGTAGCCCAACCATCACGTACTTCAGTTCCAAAACGTTGTGCTTGTGCCTGCAACCCCACCATCATTTCTGGACCAGTTATCCCTTCAGGATTTCCAGGCCAATTTTCTACTTCGTTGGTTGTTGTCAGCTGACCTCCTGGCTGCATTCCTTGGTATAAAACAGGATTCATATTTGCTCTGGCTGCATAAATAGCTGCAGTATAACCTGCTGGACCAGAACCTATAATAAGACATTTAATTTTTTCGATTGTATCAGACATAGTAAGTGTGAATTATAATTTTTTAACAATGCAAAAATAAGTCATAATTGCTTTATTACAGAACCTGAAGCATCAGTTTTTATTATTCTGCAATAAAAAAATCCCTTCTGTTAATACAGAAAGGATCTTTAGTCGGGGTGGCAGGATTCGAACCTGCGGCCTCCTGCTCCCAAAGCAGGCGCGATAACCGAGCTACGCTACACCCCGAAAGCGGTGGCAAATATAGCACTATTTTCGGCTTCTGCAAAACTATTTCGGAAATAAGAAATAAATTTAATTTACTGAGAAAACGGTATAAAAACAAAACTACAGATCATATTTAAATGTCAAGTCCCATATCCCAGATGGACGTGAAAAGCTTCCCAAAATACTCCTTTTTTTTTGACACAAAAGAGCAACTGAATCACGGCTACAGAAAAAAAGAAGTAGTTCCAGTCCCGAACTAAAGGGATTTCAACGTACCGCTAAAATAGCTTCAGAAAATCTATTCGGTTCTAAAAATGGGAATGTGTCAAAAGACAAGGAATCAAGCTTTAACAAATGTTAACAAAATAGATTTTTAGAAACCATAAATAATTGTATTTTTACGGTTCAAAATTTAGAAAAATAAATGGGCAAAATCATCGCGATTGCTAATCAAAAAGGAGGAGTTGGAAAGACTACAACATCAGTTAATCTTGCTGCTTCATTGGGAGTTTTAGAAAAGAAAGTATTACTTATTGATGCTGATCCACAGGCAAATGCGTCATCAGGATTAGGAATTGATGTTGAATCTGTTGAAATAGGAACGTACCAAATTCTAGAGCATAGTCATACGCCAAAAGAGGCCATCATAAAATGTTCTGCCATAAATGTAGACGTGATTCCATCACATATCGATCTAGTCGCCATTGAAATCGAATTAGTCGACAAAGAAAACAGGGAATATATGCTTAAAAAAGCATTGGAAAGTGTCAAAGACGATTACGATTATATCATTATTGATTGTGCGCCATCGCTGGGATTACTAACCCTTAATGCTTTGACCGCTGCTGATTCCGTGATTATTCCTATTCAATGTGAGTATTTTGCATTGGAAGGTCTAGGAAAATTGCTGAATACCATAAAAAGTATCCAAAAAATTCACAATCCGGATTTAGATATCGAAGGATTGTTATTGACGATGTTTGACTCCCGTTTGCGTTTGTCAAACCAAGTAGTTGAAGAGGTTCAGAAACATTTTAACGACATGGTTTTTGAGACAATCATTCAGAGAAATGTAAAATTGAGTGAAGCACCAAGTTTTGGCGAAAGCATCATAAACTACGACGCTACAAGTAAAGGCGCAACCAATTACCTGCATCTGGCTCAAGAAGTTATAAAGAAAAACAGTAAATAGTTTTATGGCAAAAGCACTTAAAAAACAAGTCTTAGGAAGAGGATTATCGGCATTATTAAAAGATCCGGAAAACGATATAAAATCTGTTTCCGATAAAAATGCTGATAAAGTCGTAGGAAATATTATTGAACTTGAAATTGAGGCGATTGAAATAAACCCGTTTCAACCAAGAAGCAATTTCAATGAGGAATCATTGCGAGAATTAGCAACATCTATCAAAGAATTAGGTGTGATTCAGCCCATTACTGTGCGTAAACTCGACTTCAATAAATACCAGTTAATTTCCGGAGAACGTCGTCTTCGCGCGTCGACTCTCGTGGGATTAAAAACAGTTCCTGCATATATTCGTATTGCAAATGACAACGAATCATTGGTTATGGCCTTGGTAGAAAACATCCAGCGTCACGATTTAGATCCAATTGAAATTGCACTTTCATATCAACGTTTGATTGACGAAATTCAATTGACTCAGGAACAAATGAGCGAGCGTGTAGGGAAAAAACGTTCTACAATTGCTAACTATTTGAGACTTTTAAAACTGGATCCGATAATCCAAACTGGAATCCGTGATGGTTTCATCAGTATGGGGCACGGCCGAGCTATCATCAATATTGAAGACCAAGAAATTCAAACTGATATTTACCAAAAAATTGTCAGTCAAAATTTATCGGTTCGTGATACAGAAGCTTTGGTGAAAAACTATCAGGAAAGTTTAAAACCTAAACCTGCCGGAAAACCAAAAGCAGCTTCGTTTGAAATAGCGGATGCTCAAAAAAGCACTTTTACTAATTATTTTGGTACCAAAGTAGATGTAAAAGTAGCCGGGAACGGTAAAGGAAAAATTACTATTCCATTTCACTCTGAAGAAGACTTTAACAGAATCATAAAATTAATAAACGAATAGTGAACAAAATCATTTTCATCGTTCTGTTCCTTTTTACAGTGGGAAATACTACTGTTTTTGCGCAAACGGAAACAGAAGCGGTTTTGGTCGCTGAAGACACTTTGAAATCAAATGACATTGATCCTTTGACACCTGCAAAAGCAGCTTTTTATTCCGCCGTTCTGCCGGGTTTGGGTCAGGCTTACAATAAAAAATACTGGAAAATACCGCTTGTATATGGAGCTTTAGGAACGAGTATTTATTTTTATGTTGACAATAATAAAAAATACCATCAATATAGAGACGCTTATAAAAGTAGACTGGAAGGTTCCGTTACTGACGATTTAGCTTTTCTGGACAACAACCGTTTGATTGCCGGACAGAAATTTTACCAACGCAACCGCGATTTATCCGCTTTAGTGACTTTAGCGTTTTACGCATTAAATATTCTTGATGCCAATGTGGATGCCGCTTTAATCCAGTTTAATGTAGATGAAAACTTGTCTCTAAGACCTATTCTTTATCCGAATGATGTAACGTTAAAGACGAATGTAGGACTAACTTTTAATTATAGTTTCTAGCTCCAAAAATTAGTTGATAGAATTAGATAAATAAAACCATGCGATATGTCATTAATCAATAGAATTGGGAAGAAATATTTTTTTATTGGAACTACGATTTTATTACTAATCACCTTAGTAAATTATTCCGAAAATAAGACATTCGATTCAATCCGAATGAACACTTTCTTTTCAGGATTCATCGCCGGAGTTTTATTGGCATTACTAGCTGCAGGACTCTTTAATTATTCGAAATTTAAAAAATAAAAAAAATGAAAATTGCGCTTTTAGGATACGGAAAAATGGGCCAGGTAATTGAAAAAATTGCGCTGGAAAGAGGCCATGAAATCGTTTTGAAAAAAGATGGAAATACTACTTTTGATGGCCTTTCAACTGCTGATGTAGCAATTGATTTCAGTGTTCCAACTGCTGCAACGAGTAATATTTCAACCTGTTTCCATGCAAATGTACCGGTAATTTCCGGCACCACAGGTTGGCTGGAACACTATGACGAAGTAGCGGCACTTTGCCATGAAAAAAAAGGAGCATTTATCTCCAGTTCTAACTTTAGTTTAGGGGTAAATATATTCTTTGAACTAAATGAATATTTGGCTAGAATCATGTCGAAATTTGACACTTACAAAGTAGCAATGGAAGAAATTCACCATACTCAAAAACTGGATGCACCAAGCGGCACTGCGATATCATTGGCTAAAGGAATTATTGAAAATAGTTCGTACACTAATTGGACATTAGAAAAACCGGAAGCGGAGCAAATTCATATTGAAGCCAAAAGAATCGGGACTGTTCCGGGCACGCACACCGTAGCGTATAAATCGTCTGTAGATGCAATAGAAATCAAGCATACTGCACACAATCGCGAAGGCTTTGCACTTGGGGCGGTTATTGCTGCGGAATGGATTGTGGGGAAACAAGGTATTTTCACAATGAAAGACGTATTAGATTTAAAATAAAAATTATTCGCCTGTTTAAGAGTCACCGTTTCTTCTGAAACATCCTTAAACTTTAAACTTTAAACAAAAAAAAAACGATGACACTACTTCAATGGTTTGTATTTTTTCTGCTGGTACAGATAGTTCACTTTTTAGGAACTTGGAAATTATATGAAGCTGCCGGAAGAAAACGTTGGGAAGCTGCCATTCCAGTTTATAATGCAATTATTTTGATGAAAATAATTGGTCGTCCTACGTGGTGGACTATCTTATTATTTATTCCAATAATCAATTTAATTATCTTCCCTGTTATCTGGATTGAAACATTGAGAAGTTTTGGAAAAAGATCTGGATTAGATACTTTCTTAGGAATTATTACGCTAGGATTCTATATCTATTATGTAAACTACACCCAAAAATTAGAATATGGAGCTGACAGAAGTTCAAGCCCACAAAACAAGGCTGCTGACACGATTAGCTCATTGCTTTTTGCAGTTGTTGTAGCGACAATCGTTCATACTTATTTCATTCAACCTTACACGATTCCGACTTCTTCGTTGGAAAAATCTCTATTAGTTGGTGACTTCTTATTTGTCAGCAAAATGAATTATGGCGCCAGAGTTCCCATGACAACTGTTGCTTTACCAATGGTTCACGACTCTATTCCTTTGACCAAAAGCAAATCATATCTGACTTGGCCACAATTACCGTACATGAGATTGCCTGGAATTCAAAATATAAAACGTACTGATATCGTTGTATTTAACTGGCCTGTTGATACCGTTTACAGATTTTTTGACACTTCAAAAAGACGCGCTTATAAACCAGTCGACAAAAAATCAAATTATGTAAAAAGATGCGTGGGAATTCCCGGTGATAATTTATCCATAAAAGACGGTGTCGTTTACATCGATGGTAAAATACTACAATTACCGGAACGAGCTAAACCGCAATTCTCTTATAAAGTAGCAATAGATGGAAAAACGCCTATAGATTTTGAAACTCTATACAAAGAGCTAGACATCACAGATCCTTCAGGATTCATAAATGAAACTACAAAAGACACTATTTTCATGAGTGCCCTGACTGAAGCCGGAGCGGAAAGATTGAAAAACACACCTGGTGTAACTGCTGTAATCAGACAAATATCGAGAGATGTTGACAAGGCAAACTATGGAAAAGGAGTATTCCCGCATATCAATAAATGGAATAGTGATAATTATGGACCAATTTACATTCCTGAACAAGGAAAAACAGTGGTGTTGAACAGCGAAACATTGCCATTTTACAAAACTATAATTGATGATTATGAAAATAACGATTTAAAAGTAAATGGTACAAAGATCCGAATAAATGGTAAAGTTGCCACTAGCTATACTTTTAAACAAAATTATTACTGGATGATGGGCGACAACCGTCACAACTCAGAAGACAGTCGTTATTGGGGATTTGTTCCTGAAAATCATATCGTCGGGAAACCTATTTTCATATGGTTGAGTATCGATCCAAACGGAAAAGGAATAAACAAAATTCGTTGGGACAGAGTTTTCACAACTGTAAGTGGTGAGGGTCAACCGCAATCATACTTTAAATTATTTCTACTTGGATTACTAATTTTCTTCGTCGGAGAATATTTTTGGAAAAAAAGAAAAAATAGAAAAAATTAGTTAAAAGTCATAAAGTCGAAAGTCATAAAGCTCCATTTAGTACAGCGCTATGACTTTCGACTTTATGACTTTAAAAACTTTAGACAAAGATGAACATTCTCCTCCATCCCACTTATTTCCCATCGATCAGCCATTTTACAGCAATGACTCAGTCGGAAAATATTACGTTTGAGATAGAAGATAATTTTCAGAAACAAACAAACCGCAATCGCGCTTACATTTACAGTCCAAATGGCATTCAATTGTTAAATATTCCGGTAAAGCATTCGAAAGAAAGCCATCAAAAAACCAAAGATATTAGAATTGAAACCGAATTTGATTGGCAAAAACAACATTTCAAATCACTGGAAGCAGCTTACAGAAGCTCTCCCTTTTTCGAGTTTTTCGAGGATGACCTGCGTCCTTTTTTTGAAAAAAAACATGAATTTTTATTGGATTTAAATTTTGAAGCTTTGGAAGTTGTGTCAAAATGTCTTCGAATGAAAATGAATTATACAACTACAACCGAATATTTTCATGAAGTTGACACTACAGTAACTACCGATTATAGAAGTTTGGTAAATGGGAAAAAAGACTTTTCAATATTTGAAAATTACACCCAAGTTTTTGATGACAAACATGGCTTCATAAACAATCTCAGTGTGTTGGATTTACTTTTTAATGAAGGGAAATATGCAATGGTTTATTTAAAAAAACAGCAACTGATTATCGAATAACAATTCCATTCGAGTTATTCAAAAGATAATCGTGCCATGATAGGAAAATGATCCGAGTTTATAAAACGAGGGAAATGTTCAAAACTCTTGACTTTCATTTTTTCATCAGCAAAAATATAATCTATTCGAGCGGGATAATACCTAAACTTGTAAGTTTCTCCAAAACCAATACCCGCCTCTTCAAAGCTATCTTTCATCTTACCTTTTATATTTCGGTATACGTAGGAAAACGCGCTGTTGTTCATATCGCCACAAATAATTGTAGGGTAAATACATTTCATTTTGTGCTCTTTGAACAGCTCTGCTTGTTGCTGTTGCTGCTTGAATGCTTTACTGATTCTAATGAAAAGCATCTGTGATTTTTGTTGATTGATGGCATCTATATTTTCATCAATCTCGTTTACATCCGGAGAAATCTTAATGGACTGTAAATGCATATTGTACACTCTGATAATATCTTTCCCTTTTTTGATATCTGCAAATACTACGTTATTGCTGGAATTAGGAAAAATAATATTCCCTTGGTTAATAATTGGAAATTTAGAAAAAATTGCCTGACCGGTTTTTATTTGGTTTCCATCTGTAAAAATATAGCGATGCGGATATACTTTCAAATCAATATTAGCCGAAGAGGAGAATTCTTGCATACACAATATATCGGGATTTTTGTCATTGATGAAAGCCAGAATATCCGAAGGCACATCATCCCTGTCAATCCACCTGAATACATTCAACAACCGAACATTGTAACTCATTACGGTAAAATCTTTTTCTTCCTTAGAAAATTTAGGAGAAGAAAATTTATAGAACTTATTTATAAAAGTGATTCCTATCAATAAAACCAATCCGGAAACAATCAATTGCTTCTTGAACTGCATTGCCCAATACACAAAAAAAAGCGCATTAAAAACAAAAAAAAGCGGCATGAAAAGTGTCAAAACGGATAAAAGAGGAAATGATTTTGGCGCTAAAAAAGGCAAAATATAAGCAATAAAAGTCACGAAGGTTAGCACTATATTGAAAAAAAACATTCCTTTATTAAACCATGAAAGATTTTTCATTTTCTATATTTTATTATTTTTACAAAAAGCCAACCGTTCACTTAAAAATTTATTTACCTGCTTTAAACAAGAATTCTTTTTCTTCTTTGGACAAACTATCGTACCCTGACTGACTAATTTTGTCTAAAATTTCATCAATTTGTTGTTGCGATTTATCCTTAGTAATTATTTTTGAAACGCTTCTTTCCAATGGTTTACTGTAGTTTTTATGCACTTTCTTGAATGGTGTTGACGTGTTTTTTTTGAATAAATTTTCAAAAAAATCTAATACACCAGAAACTATTTTACTTAAATCCGTTCCATTTTGAAGCAATTTAATAAAAATAAAGCCAAAAAATGCACCTGCAAGATGAGAAATATGTCCACCCATATTCTCCGAACGCAATTGCATCAAATCCACGATAATAATGACAGCGGTTATATGCCATAACTTAACATTTCCAATAATTAGTAAACGAAGATCCATCAACGGATAATACGTAGTTGTAGCGACTAAAATAGCCATAATAGCAGCAGAAGCGCCTACAATAGGAGCACTAATATTTAAAACATAAAACACCAGAATATAACTTATTCCCGCAAAAATGGCACTTAGCACATACAAGCCAAATAATTGCTTAGATGTAAAATACGTCATAAATAATCGCCCCGAAAAATTCAAAACAATCATATTAAAAACGATATGCATGATTCCGCTGTGAAAAAAAGAATACGAAAGCAATGACCACGGTTTCCAGAGCAAAAGCGCCGGATTAGAAGACAAACTTACATACTGAATATAATCGATAGTGATGCCCAACAACGATAAAAGCGCAAAGAGGAGCCACGGAAGCACAAACAAAGCTACGTTCCAAAATATTAGCCTGGTTACTATTCCTCCCGTTTTATAATGTAATTTCAGGTCGTCAATAATATTCATAATTCTATCGGGATTTAAGAGCTGCTATTTAAGTTGTACTACTTTTAAAGATATTACAATTTTAATTCCAACGGTTTTTATTGAACTGATTTTTTTTCCAATACCACATAATGATAAATCCAAACAAAGCGCCACCAACGTGGGCAAAATGGGCAATTCCACCACCTCCGAAAATTGATTTCCCAGAAATCCCTAAATATAAATCGACTAAAACTAAACCGGGTACAAAATATTTTGCTTTTATAGGTACAGGAATAAACATCAAGGCCAATTCAGCATTTGGAAACATAAAAGCAAATGCCACTATTATTCCGTAAATAGCTCCAGACGCACCAACAGCAGTTCCAGCAAAGGCACTGGTGAAATTCTGAAAATCAGAAATGGATATAAATTGTTGCCATCTGGTATCAATTTTACCCTCATTCAAAAGTTGCAAAATATCTTGTTTTTCAAATCCATTAGAAACCAAAGTATTTAAACCATCTTGAAAATAGTAATAATTGACTCCGGTATGCAACAACGCAGCGCCGAAGCCACATGAAATATAGAAGAACAAAAATTTCTTACTTCCCCAAATTTGCTCTAAAGCAGATCCAAAAGAAAACAATGCAAACATATTGAAAAAAATATGCATAAAACTTCCATGCATAAACATGTGCGTTAACGGCTGCCACAATTGAAAATCTCGATTTACAGGAAAATACAAAGCTAATATTTTATAGGCAGCATCACCTATTATCAAAGTACCTACAAAAAACAATACATTGATAATAATCAATTGTTTTACGGTTTCAGTTACATTTCTCATATTGCAAATTTTTTATCTAAATCTTCCACACGCATCGTGATGAAAGTGGGTTTATGAAAAGGGGAAACATTTGGATCTTTACAGGCAAAAAGTCCGTTGACCAAGTTTTCCTGCTCTTTTTCGGTTAAGTGCGTTCCTGTTTTCACGGCTAAACTTTTGGCCATCGATTTGGCAATCGTATCATTCTGACTGAAACTGCTTGCCGGTATTCCGTCATGTAAATCGCTTAACAATTGTTCTAAAACCAATGAAACTTCACTCTCCGTTACATTTACCGGAATTCCTGAAATAACGATATGATCTGTATTATTTTCTTCAAAAACAAATCCGGTGTTCATCAATGACAGCTGTAACTCCCCAATAAGTTCCATTTCGCTTGACGAAAAAAACAGGTTCAAAGGAAACAACAATTGCTGACTTGAAGCTTGTTGAACGGTCATATTTACCAAAAACTGTTCGTACAAAACACGTTGATGCGCGCGTTGCTGATCGACAATTACCATTCCTGATTTAATAGACGAAACGATGTATTTTTTATGTATTTGATAGGTCTTATGAACGGAATGCTCTACTTCTTCGTCATTGAACAAAGAGGAAGTCACTTCTTCATTCTCGAAAGTCATGTGTCCAATTTCATCCGTATCTTGTTTTAAACCTACATAAAGACTTTCCCAATTGGCTGTTGGTTCCGGTTTTCTATAACTGGAAAATTGTTTGCTGGGTTTATCTTCAGAGAATGGATTGAAAGTACCATCTACCTGAATTGTAGGCGTTTCTCCAGTTAAATCTTTGTAATGATACGGGGTGTCTAAATTAGAATCCCTATCGAAATCCAATACTGGAGCCACATTAAACTGTCCCAAACTATGTTTTATAGAAGCTCTCAAAATCGCATATAATGCATGCTCGTCATCAAATTTAATTTCTGTTTTGGTAGGATGAATATTGATATCAATTGTGTTTGGTGGCACTGATAAATATAAAAAATAACTCGGCTGTGCGCCGTCTTTCAGGATTCCGTCATAGGCAGCCATAACTGCATGATGTAAATAACCACTTTTTATAAAACGCTCATTGACAAAGAAAAACTGTTCTCCCCGACTTTTCTTGGCAAATTCTGGTTTGCTGACAAATCCCTGAATGGACACTATTTCTGTTTCTTCCTGAACCGGCACTAATTTTTCATTGGTTTTACCCGAAAAAATATTGACAATCCGTTGTCTCAAAGTAGATGGCGGCAAATTAAACATTTCACTGCCATTGTGGTAAAACGTAAAGTGAATATTGGAGTGCGCCAAAGCGACACGATGAAATTCATCAACAACATGACGGTATTCCACGGTATCCGACTTCAGGAAATTACGTCGCGCCGGAATATTAAAAAATAAGTTTTTAACTGCAAAAGAAGTTCCTTTTGGCAAAACTGCCACTTCTTGTGATATAAATTTGCTACCCTCAATGATGATATGGTTTCCCAGTTCCTCTTGATCTTGACGCGTTTTCATTTCTATATGCGCTATGGCAGCGATAGAAGCCAAAGCTTCACCACGAAACCCTTTGGTGTGCAATGAAAATAAATCTTCGGCTTGACGGATTTTCGAAGTGGCGTGTCGTTCAAAACACAAGCGCGCATCCGTTACGCTCATTCCTAAACCGTTGTCGATTACTTGTACCAACGCTTTTCCGGCATCTTTTATAATTAATTTGATATCTGTAGCTCTTGCATCAACCGCATTTTCGAGCAGTTCTTTGACCACTGAAGCTGGTCTTTGAACAACTTCTCCAGCAGCAATTTGATTGGCAACATGATCAGGAAGTAATTGAATTATACTCGACATTAAAAAATTTAGGTTTAAAGTTTAAGGTTTAAAGTTTTTTAAAACCAAGAGGTACAAATTTAATAAATTTCTATTGGGTTTTATTATTAATGTGCTTTAAAAAAACAAAAAATCATAACCTAAAAAAACCGTCAATTAGGACTTTTTAAAAACTGCTTTCAACCATCGTTAACTCGCAAATACAACTACGCAAACTAATAAATACGTTCTGAAAAATTATATAAAATTATATGTCAAAAAAAATAAAATTATAAATTAAAAAAATTTAAACACCTGAAATACAGTATTGTAAAATGTAAATTATGGGATGTTTTAACAAAATTCTATAATTGCTGTGCTTGTTTAAAACTTACATTTGTTAAAACAAACAAGTTAACAATTAAAAAAATCTATTATGAAAGCGACCAACGAAAAACAAGAAAAAGAAGAAGTAGCCTCTAAAAAAGGAGCTGTAAAAGCAAAACCAGATGCGGCACAAGGTTTAAGAGATTTTTTTGAAGATGGATTAAAAGATATTTTTTGGGCAGAACATGCCTTGGTGAAAGCCTTACCTAAAATGGCAAAAAATGCCACCTCTTCAAAACTGATACAGGCTTTTGAACATCACTTAAAAGAAACAGAAGAACATATTACTCGTTTAGAAAAAGTGTTTGAATCTTTAGGACTGAAAGCAGTTGGGAAAAAATGTGATGCAATGGATGGTTTACTAAAAGAAGCCGATGGGATTATGGCAGAAACTGAATTAGGAGTAGTACGAGATGCCGGAATAATTGCAGCTGCACAAAAAGTAGAACATTACGAGATAGCTACGTACGGTACGTTGAGAGCTTATGCTGTTACTTTAGGCGAAAGCAAAGTGGCTACTCTGCTGGATAAAACCCTTGAAGAAGAGAAAAAGGCTGATGTTACCTTAACAGAAATCGCTTTGGCTGAGATTAATATTGAAGCTGCAAATGCCGATGAAAAATAGGCTGATCAATAACTGATTTGTCATTTATAAAAACCTGTTTTTTCAGGTTTTTATAAATGTGTTTGTTTAAAACAGTATTGGTTTCGAATACAGAACGAAACTGCATAAAAAAACCTACTCCATTGGAATAGGTTTATATTATTAATCTAAAAAATAACAGGTAATGCTATTATTTATTCTTTTAATTCGAGAGGAGTTCCTTCATCTAACTGAACAGCACCCGAAGATAATAAATGTTGGTTGTCAATTTGATGTGACAACGAGGATTGTTGACGAATATAAGCCATTTTGATAGCGGCAATAGCAGCTTCGGTACCTTTATTTCCGTGAATTCCTCCACTTCTGTCAATGGATTGTTGCATTGTATTGTCAGTAAGTACACAAAATATAACTGGAATATCCGTTTGAACATTCAAATCTTTTATACCCTGCGTTACGCCTTCACATACAAAATCAAAATGTTTGGTTTGCCCTTGAATGACACATCCAATAACAATAACAGCATCAACATTTTGTGTTTGCAACATTTTTTTAGCGCCATAAATAAGCTCAAAGCTTCCTGGAACGTTCCAACGGATTATTTGTCCAGCTGGAACTTCGTTTTCTAACAGGGTTTTGAACGCACCATTAAAAAGACCTTCAGTTATATTCTCGTTCCACTCAGCAACTACAATTCCAAAACGAAAATTTTTCGCATTTGGAACAGTATTTTTGTCGTATTCGGATAAATTTTTATTTTCGGTAGCCATTTGATTTTAGAATTTTGATTTTAAGATTTTGATTTCAGATATTAAAGATAGCATTTTGAAATCAAAAGTCTACAATCTTAAATCACCAATCTTAAATCATTTTTTACTATTGTGCTAATCCTATCAAAACGTCAACTGAAGCAGCTTCTGGAGTAGCTTCATAATTTTCTTTGATATCAGTAAAATATTTTAATGCATCTGCCTTATTTCCTAGAGCCAGAGCAATTTTTCCAGCTTTCAACAAGAAACGCGGCGTTGTAAAATCATTTTTGTTTGATTCAGCAGCTTTTACATAATTTTCCAAAGCTTCCTTTGGTTGATTTTTTTGAGAATAAGCATCTCCAATCGCTCCTTTTGCCAAAGCTCCTAAAACAATATCATCTGATTTAAACTTGCTCAAATAATCAATTGCTTCTGTATATTTTCCTGTATTCAAATAGGCAATTCCAGCATAATAATTTGCTAAATTACCCGCATCAGTTCCCGAATATTCATCTGCTATTTTCAAGAATCCAAATTTCCCTTCTGAACCGTTTAAAGACAACTTATATAATGAATCACTTGCTACTCCATCCGTTGCTTTTTGAAAATTTTGTTGTGCAACGAACATTTCATTAGCGGCCTCATCTTGTTTTGGCGAAGCAATAAATCTTTGGTATGCTAAATATCCAATAGTTAATATCGCTGCAGCGGCAACTAATCCAATAATGATTTTTTGATTTTTGGCAACCCAGTCCTCCGTTATTGTAGCACTTTCATCTAATTTTGAAAAAACTTCAGCAGTTGTACTGTCTTTTTCGTCAATGATTACCGCTTCAACTCCTTCTTCTTTAACTTCTTTTTCTTTTGGTGCTTTATATCCTCTTTTATTGTAAGTAGCCATTTAAATTTAATTTAGTGAGTCGCAAAAATAAAATTTTTATTCAAACCCACACAAAAAATATGCTTTTATATTAAAAAAAAATATACTGCGGAATTCTTGGTTTCTAAAGACAAAATAATTCTCAGAGAAAAAACAGAAAAGAAGGTTTTATCGATATTTTTCAATAATTTGCACCCACTTTAAAAAACCCATTTAAAAACAGTAAAGTTCTCAATACCAGCAAGCCTTACCCATGTATTTAAAAAAGATTTCATTATTCAATTATAAGAATTTCTCAGAAGCAAATTTTGATTTCGACAGCAAAATAAATTGTTTTGTAGGCAAAAACGGAATTGGTAAAACAAATGTGCTGGATGCTATTTATCATTTATCATACGGAAAAAGCTATTTTAATCCGTTAGCGGTCCAAAATATTAAACACGGAGAGGAATTTTTTGTCATTGACGCTACATTTGACAAGAATGAACGAACGGAACAAATAGTCTGCAGTCTTAAAAAAGGCCAGAAGAAAATATTGAAACGCAACGGCAAAGCATACGATAAGTTTTCGGACCATATTGGATTTATTCCTTTGGTGATTATATCCCCAGCCGACAGAGATTTGATTGTGGAAGGCAGTGAAACCAGACGGAAATTTATGGACAGCGTCATTTCGCAACTGGATTTCCATTATTTGCAGCAACTTATTCAATACCAGAAAGTAATGAGCCAGCGCAACGCTTTATTAAAATATTTTGCATTGAACCATGTTTTTGATACCGATACGCTGTCTATCTATAATGAGCAACTCAACGGTTTTGGCAATTATATTTTTGAAAAAAGAAAAGAATTCATAGAACAATTCATTCCTATTTTCAACACGCACCATCAAGCCATAACAGGTTCGCAGGAAACTGTTCAGCTTGTGTATGAAAGTCATTTATTTGAGAAAGATTTACTAAGCCTTTTACAGGAAAACATTAATAAAGACCGCGCTTTACATTACACGAGTGTGGGAATTCATAAAGACGATTTAGCTTTTGATATTGATGAACATCCAATAAAGAAATTTGGCTCACAAGGCCAACAAAAATCCTATTTAATCGCTTTAAAACTAGCACAATTTGAATTTTTAAAAAAACAAAGCGGTGTGAAACCAATTCTGTTATTTGATGATATTTTTGACAAATTAGATGAAAGTCGGGTGGCCAAAATAATCGAAATGGTCAACAGTGATACTTTTGGACAACTATTCATTTCGGATACGCATCCGGAGCGTACTGAAGTTATTTTAAAATCGACGCATCAGAGCTATAAAATTTTCAACTTATAACTTTTATTTAATAGTTTTTATAGCGTTCAAAAATCGAAAAAAACTAATTTAGCCTATTCAAATTTAAATCAAAACACAATGAAATTCAGTTCAATATTTCTATTAATCATATCTTTTGCTTTTTTATCTTGTAACGGACAAGCATCAAAAGAAAGCCAAACTATCGATGCAAAAGCTTTTAGCGAAAAAATCGCAGCAACAACAAATCCACAAATTCTGGATGTACGAACGCCTGCGGAATTTTCGTCAGATCATATAGACAAGGCCGTCAACGTAGATTGGCTCGGAGACAGCTTTGTTGCGGAAACTGAAAAACTGGACAAAACAAAACCTGTTTATGTGTACTGCAAAAGCGGCGGAAGAAGTCAAAGTGCCGTTGCAAAACTGAAAGAACTTGGTTTTACAAATGTTTATCAATTACAGGGAGGAATTTTAAAATGGGACGCTGCAGGACTGTCTAAACCAAGCAACAAAATAACCGGAATGACTTTGCAGGACTACAATAAATTAGTAGACTCCGATAAAAAAGTATTGGTTAGTTTTTATGCTGAGTGGTGTGCGCCTTGCAAAAAAATGACACCCTATATCACAAAAATGCAAACTGAACTAGAAGATAGCGTAACCATCATACGATTGGATGCCGACAAAAACAAAACTTTAATGACCGAAATGAAAATTAGTGAACTTCCTACAATATTATTGTATGAAAAAGCAGCAGTAAAATGGAGAAAATCCGGTTTTATTAGCGAAGGAGAATTAAGAGAACAAATACAATAGTACTAGATGCTTTCAAAAGAAACACTACAATTTTTGGATGATTTAAAAGCCAATAACAACCGGGATTGGTTTTTGGAAAATAAAAAACGTTACGAAGCTTTCAAGAAAGATTACCAACAATTAGTTGCTGATTTACTGGATGCCATGAAACCGCTTGACCCATCGCTGGAAATGCTTGAAGTCAAAAATTGTACGTTCAGAATCAATCGCGACATTCGGTTTTCTAAGGACAAAACGCCGTACAAATCCCACTTAGGAATCTGGCTTTCGTCTGGTGCGAAAGGGCTGAATCGTTCCGGTTATTACATTCACTTAGAAAAAGACGCAAGTTTTATTGCTGGTGGATTGTATTGCCCAGAGTCCGAAGATTTAAAAAAAATGCGCAAAGAAATTGCCTATTTTCATGATGATCTCGAAGCTATTCTTGAGGAAAAAAATTTCAAAAGGGAATTTGGCGACTTTGATAGAAATGAAAAAGATACTTTAAAAAACCCGCCAAGAGGCTATGACAAAGAACATCCGGCGATAGAATTATTAAAATTAAAGAGCTTTGAGTCTTCTCAGAAAATTGAGTTCTCAGCTGCTGCAAAAAAAGATTTTGTTGGTGTAATGAGCCAAAAACTGATTGCGCTAAAACCATTGAACGATTTCATCAATCGCGCCTTAACGTCGGAATAATTAAAATGAAAAAAAAGAAAATACTTTTTCTTGGAGAATCCTATAGAGCCGATGCCATCACTTGGATGAACGGACTCAGGGAATTTGGCAATTTCGAAATCATCACTTGGGAATTAAAAACGCCCAGCGATTGTTTTAGGAAACGAATTTTAAGGATTTTCGAATTTGAATTTGCTATTTTCAAAATCAAAAAACTAATCCAGCTGCATAGACCGGATATGGTTATTGCGGAACGAACTACCAGTTATGGCTTTCTTGCTGCATTGTCCGGAGTAAAACCTGTAGCAATTGCGCAACAAGGCCGAACAGATTTGTGGCCGGAAAAATCTATTTCACTTCCGTTAAAAAAAATAATTCAGTATTACGCTTTCAAAAAAGCCGATTTAATTCATGCTTGGGGACCCGTGATGACAATATCTATGCTGCAGGCTAAAGTTGACATGAGTAAGGTTTTGGTATTACCAAAGGGAATTGATTTGGTACAATTTGGCAATCAAAACACAGCCAATCCTGAAAAAATTTGCGCTATCGTCACCCGCTCTTTGATGCCGGAATACCGCCACGCTACTATTTTAAAGGCATTTGCTATTTTAAACCAAAAAGGGATAGATTTCGTCCTTACCATTGTAGGAGAAGGAACGCAACTTGAAAAATTGAAAAATTTAGCAAAACATTTAGGTATCGAAAATAAAGTCAATTTTACCGGAAGAATTCTGAACACGGCATTGCCAAAGCTATTGCAAGAATCTAATATTTACATCAGTATGCCCATAACAGAAGGCGTTTCGGCATCCTTATTTGAAGCGATGGCTACAAATTGTTATCCAATAGTGAGTGACATTACAGGAAATCAAAGTTGGATTGAGCATCGAAAAAACGGTCAATTAGTTACCGTTGACGATTCTGAAAAGCTTGCCGAGGAATTAATTTGGGCTTTTGAAAATAGAGATCACAGGGCACAAGCCGTTTCTAACAACAGGACATTTGTTGTAAAAAATGCTGACTACATTACAAATATGAAGATTATTGCCCAAAAATACCACGAATTAATTAACTCAAATCACTCCAATTAATTATGTGTGGAATTAATGGAATCTTGCATTTACAATCTCAAAAAAAAGTAGACGAACGCAATCTTGTAAAAATGCGGGATTCTCTGGAACATCGCGGCCCGGATGATAAAGGATTATTCATAGCAAATAATATTGGTTTAGGACACCGAAGACTTTCAATTCTGGATGTTTCTTTAGCCGGACACCAACCTTTCTTTTCAGAGGACGGAAGATACATTATGGTTTACAATGGCGAAATCTATAATTATAAAGAATTTTACCCTGAGTTAAAAAGCAGCGGTTTTGACATCAAAACTACTTCGGATACAGAGGTTTTAATGAAATTATTTGAATTACACGGCTTAAAAATGCTCGACCGCCTCAATGGAATGTTTGCTTTTGCTATTTGGGATAAATTAGAAAAAAAGCTGACTCTTGTTCGAGACAGAATGGGCGTTAAACCGCTATATTATTCTTTTTATAACGAAACATTTTATTTTGCATCGGAGCAAAAAGCACTTTTCACGGCCGGAGTTCCGCTAAAAATGGCGCAAGACGGACTGGAAGAATATATTTTTAACCGATTTGTAGCCGGCGAAAACACATTGTACCAAAACATAAAAAAAATATTGCCTGGACATTTTATGACCATTCACGAAGGTGGAAAAACCACTACCCAAAAATGGTGGGATTTAAAAAAGGAAATTCAAAATCAGCCTGTAATAAAAAATCCTGTACAATGGTTTCGGGAAACCTTCGATGATTCTGTTAAAACGCGAATGGTGAGCGACGTTCCTGTTGGTGTATTATTAAGTGGCGGACTGGATTCTTCCTCGGTTTTAGCGTCATTGCACCATCAAAAATACAAAGACATCCAGACGTTCAATATGGGTTTCAAAGAAAAGGAACACAACGAAGCACATTTAGCAAAAATGATGGCCGAGAAGTTCAATTATGGATTTCACACAATGCAATTAGAAAATAAAAATCTTTATGATCAATTAATCAGTTCAACTTATTTTCAGGATGAACCCATTATGCATTTAAGCGAACCACATATTTTAGCAGTAGCACAAATGGCAAAACCTGCCGTAAAAGTATTGCTGTCGGGTGAAGGCGCCGATGAATTAATGGGCGGTTATGTACGCTACAAAGCTTTGAAATATCCGTCTTTGTTAAATTCAATTGCGACCATCAGCAACATCGAATTATTTTCTAAAACACCAAGGTATGAAAAGCTGCGTCGTTATGCTCAAATCAGTAAAAAATCTGATTTGGTTATTTACAATGGCTCGAATATTTACCCTAATGATATTGCAAAAACTTTTGGCATAAATACACCTCCAACAAACGAATATAGGAGAAAAATCTACGAAGAAGCAAAATCATTGTATCCTGATAATTTACGCAGACAAGCACTTTATTTTGACCAACATACCTATTTATGCTCGCTGCTGGATAGAAACGATCGTTGTACAATGGGCGCATCCATTGAGTGTAGAGAACCATTTTTGGACCCGAGATTAATTATTGGGCTAGGATCATTGGATGACAACTGGCTCTTCTCAGGAAAAAAATGGAAATTCATTCTGAAAAAAGCAATGGAAGAACGTTTACCAAATGAAATTCTGAATTTTAGAAAAGTAGGTTTGAGTGCGCCTTGGGGCGATTACATTACAAAAAGCCCGGCTTTTAAAGACGAATTAGACTCTTTTTCAAAAAGTGATCTATTTCAAATCCCTTATTTCG
Organism: Flavobacterium sp. DSR2-3-3; assembly: GCF_049896585.1. NCBI lineage: Bacteria > Pseudomonadati > Bacteroidota > Flavobacteriia > Flavobacteriales > Flavobacteriaceae > Flavobacterium > Flavobacterium sp. DSR2-3-3. Next base: position 169,360 of record NZ_JAFCUP010000004.1, on the reverse strand, counting down.
AACACATTAATATCCAGAAATTATTACTGAATTTACAAAAAGGCGATACTAGAATGACTCCTTATATTATGCCATTGTTTATGATGCATATCTGGATGAAAACGTATGCAACTAAATTTTAATTCTTACTTTTGGTGCATAATTCAACAATACAAAACGCACTTTCTTTTATGGAAATACAGCATAATTTCTCTTTAAAAAAATACAATACATTTGGTATTGAAGCCAAAGCAAAACAGTTTGTCGCAGTACATTCTGTGCAGGAATTAAAAAATGTTTTACAAGAAAATAAAACCATCCAAAAATTTATTTTAGGCGGCGGAAGCAATATGCTTTTTACAAAGGACATTGATGCGCTAGTAATTCATATCGATTTAAAAGGCAAGAAAATTATAAAAGAAAACGACGATTTTGTCTGGGTCGAATGTCAAGCTGGAGAGAGCTGGCATGAATTTGTGCTTTGGACCATCAACCAAAATTTTGGAGCACTGGAGAATATGTCACTTATTCCGGGAAATATTGGAACTACGCCAGTCCAAAACATTGGAGCGTATGGAACCGAAATAAAAGACACTTTTGTTTCCTGTGAGGCAATGACAATAGCAAGTCAGGAAATGAAAACGTTTACGAAGGAAGAATGTCATTTTGGGTACCGAGAAAGCATTTTTAAAAATAAAGTAAAAAACCAATATATTATTACATCAGTTGTCTTTAAATTGACAAAAACGAACCATAAAATTAATACTTCTTACGGAGATATTTCGGCTGAATTAGCCAGAAACAACATCACTAATCCTACTTTAAAGGATGTTAGTAACGCCGTAATTACTATTCGGAAAAGCAAATTACCCGATCCAAAACAGTTGGGTAACAGCGGTAGTTTCTTTAAAAACCCAATTCTCCTGAAATCAGATTTCCAAAAAATTCATCAACAATTTCCTGAAATGAAATATTTTGACATTTCAGAAACCGAAGTAAAAGTTCCCGCTGGCTGGCTAATTGAACAAGCTGGTTTCAAAGGAAAACGTTTTGGAGATGCCGGAATCCATAAAAACCAAGCTTTGGTTTTAGTTAATTACGGTAATGCAACCGGTCAGGAAATTTTGAATGTTTCTAAAGATATTCAGCGCACTATTTTTAAAATGTTTGGAATTCATATTGAAGCCGAAGTTAATGTGATATAGATTTTAGCTTGCAGTGTTCAGTCGCAGTGTTCAACTCCAGAAAAATCGGAATTTTTTATGGATTTCAGATTATTAATACCAAAATAGCATTTCAAAACTGCTAAATCCTAATTCTTAAAGTAAAAATGTACACTCCAGAAATCTACAAAAACGAGAATCAAGAAGAAATAAAAAAATTTCTGCAAGAAAATAGTTTTGGTATTCTCATCAATCAAACCAATGGGAAATTGTGTGCAACACATATTCCTTTGGAACTGGAGACCAATAATGAAGGCAAGGACATTTTATGCGGGCACATTTCTAAAGAAAACCCACAATGGATTGGTTTTACAGACAACGACCAAATTCTAGCTGTATTTTCAGGTCCTCACAGTTATATTTCTTCTTCTTGGTACGATCATGAAAATGTTCCAACATGGAACTATGTTGCGGTTCATGTGTATGGAAAAATCAAAATTATTGAAGGAGAGGCCGTCATCGAATCCTTAAAAAAGCTAGTTGATAAGTACGAAAAAAAATCTGAAAATCCGGTTCGGGTAGAAGATTTATCGAAGAAAACCATGATGCAATCTCGTGGAATTGTGGCATTTGAAATTGAAATTACTGAAATCCTAGCCACAAGAAAATTGTCTCAAAACAGAGACAAAAAAAATTATCAAAACATTATATCCGAGTTAGAAAAAGCGAACACGAATCAGTCCATCGCTATCGCAAATGAGATGAAGAAATGCCCAATGTAATTTCTTTCGAAATTCACGAATTGTATTTAACAATTTAGAATTCAATTCATACCTTTGCACTCTCCCGTTTCGAGGCCTCGGCATCGATATTAAAAACTCATAAAACTCAAATGCTTATACCAATTCTTTACTTTTTTATTTTTATTGTTGTCATTCAAATTTCGTATTATTTAGGTGTTTTTCGAAAATTTGCTTTCGCTGACGCGCAGAAAATTACACCTAAAAGAATCCCGATTACGGTAATTGTTTGTGCGAAAAACGAAGAAGAAAATGTCGCAAATTTTATTCCCCTACTTGCGGAACAAAACTATCCTGATTTTGAAATTGTACTGATTGATGATGCGTCAAGTGATCGTACTTTGGATATTTTTGAAGGTTTTGAAAAGCAATATCCTAATGTTCGTTTGGTAAAAGTCGAGAACAATGAAGCCTTTTGGGGAAACAAAAAATATGCTTTGACATTGGGAATAAAAGCGGCCAGAAAAGAGTACTTATTATTCACGGATGCTGATTGTTACCCCACTTCAAAAGAATGGATAACAGCAATGAGTTCTCAATTTACCATGCAAAAAACAATTGTTTTGGGATATGGTAAATATGAAAAAATTCCTAATTCATTTCTGAATAAAATAATTCGTTTTGAAACTTTATTGACCGCAATTCAATATTTTTCATGGGCAAAAATTGGACATCCTTACATGGGCGTCGGAAGAAATTTAGCCTACAAAAAAGAAGAATTTTTTAATGTAAATGGATTCATTGAACACATGCAGATTCGTTCCGGCGATGATGATTTATTTGTAAACCAAGCTTCAAAAGCTAAAAACACTACTATTGCCTATACACTCGATAGTTTTACGCTTTCTAAACCGAAAACTACTTATAAAGAATGGTTGACCCAAAAGAGAAGGCATATTGCGACGGCAAATTATTATAAACCATTCGATAAATTACAATTGGGAGCATTCTATTGTTCACAATTACTATTCATTTTATTGCCCATTATCCTGTTGGCTTTTCAATTTCAATGGATATTAGTTTTAAGTTTAATAGCATTGCGTTATCTTGTGGCATGGATTGTGGTAGGTTTTTCAGCAGGTAAACTTAAAGAAAATGACATTAAATTCTGGTTTCCTGTCGTCGAGGTAGTACTTATCTTCACACAAATCAATATTTTTATAACAAATATATTCTCAAAACCAGTACATTGGAAATAAACAAACAAATAGAAAAAGCAAAACAAGGCGATCAGGTTGCCTTCACTTTTCTATTGAATTATTATTGGAATGAAGTGTATGGTTTTATGCTGAAACGTACCGAAAACGAAACCAATGCAGAGGATGTTACTATAGAAACTTTCTCGAAAGCATTTGATAAAATAGCTTCTTACAACTCGGAATTTCAATTTAACACTTGGCTTATTGCTATTGCAAAAAATGTATACATTGATTTATTGCGAAAAAAGAAATCAAGTCTTTTTGTAGAAATTACTGATGAAGAAGACCAGCAAGCCTACAATATTGCTGACACTACTCCATCTGCAGAAGATGAATTGATTACTGAACAAAACCTTTCCCGGTTATTGCAATTCATCAAAGAATTGAAACCACATTATCAAGAAGTGATTCAGTTGCGCTATTTTCAGGAAATGAGTTACCAGGAAATTGCCAATAAAATTGGTGAACCATTAAGTAATGTGAAGATTAAATTGCTTCGCGCCAAAAAACTTCTGGCAGAAATTATTCAGAACAAAAGGTAGTTTTCTTTTTATAAAATAGCATCGATTTTTAATCCTTTAAAAATAAAAAAAGTGATCTAAATTAATTTTAGACCACTAGATTAAAATCAAAAGCGAATACTGATTACTAAAAAATTATTTTATCACTCTTTCCGGATAATCCGTAATAATTCCGCTTACTTTAAGTCCTTGTAAATTTTTAATATCCACAGGTTCATTCACTGTCCAAGGATAGATTTTAAAATTATTCGCTTTCATTATCGCTACATTTTCAGCCGTTAAAGTTTTAAAATACGGATTTACTGCCTGCGCATCAAGCTCTTTTGCGGTTTTTATAATAGTCTCTATAGGATCTTTGTACGTAAGCAACCCAATTGCTATTTTTGTACTTAAAGATCTCATTTTTTGCAATTCTCCTATGCGAAAACTAGAAATAAAGAAATCTTTATTTCTCCATCCTTTTTTCTTATATTCTTCTATAATTCTGTACGTATCCGTTGCGGTATTAGTTCCTTTCAACTCAATATTAAGCACTACTCTTTTATCAATGGTCTCAATAACTTCTTGCAAAGTTGGGATTTGATGTTTTCCAGCAACCAAAACTTTTCTCAATTCATCGAAAGTGTATTCTTCAATTTTACCTTTTGCGTTTGTGATTCGATCCAAATCATCATCATGAAAAACAACCACTTCCCCCGTTTTTATTTTAAAAACATCTATTTCTAACATATCCGCTTTTAACTCGATTCCTTTTTCTATTGATGCCAATGTATTCTCTGCGGCATGCCCCATTGCTCCTCTGTGACCACAAACAACAAATTTATTTGAAGTGCAATTTGAAAATAATAGGACTACTGATGATGCCAATAATAGTTTAGTGAATTTCATAATTTTCATTTAAGTTTTTATAGTAAAAATAGATTATGCGGCAGTCTCAAATATTAAGGAAGGATTAAATTAAGACTATTTTATTTAAACAAATTCAATGATTTCAGTATTCAAATTGTTAACAAAATCGCAAAAAAAGGTTCTTTTCAAGCTCTTTTTTAGATTTCATTAACATAAAAGTATTCTAGTATTATTGTTAAAGTAACGACCATTTTTCAATTAGTCAATTTCTTTGTCAACACTAAAAAACAAAAAAATAGTATTCATGAAACAACTCAAATTATTTTTATTTACAATTGTGCTGACAGTATTTGTCGGCAATAAAAATTTTGCGCAAACTACTCAAGCGTCCATATCAGGTATCGTTTTAGGCGGTAATTCAGAACCTATAAAAGATGCAATGGTTCAAATTCGGAATGAGTCAACTGGATTTAAAACCAACTCCTTGTCTAATTTCAAAGGCGCTTTTACCTTCAAAGAACTACCGTTAGGCGGACCTTATACTATTAGCGTTACAGCTTTAGGCTTTGGAGAGCAACAGCGCTCCGGCTACACTTTAAATCAAGGTGATTTAATAAATATTGAAATGGTTATGCAAAACGACATGCAAAATTTAGAAGTCGTCGAAGTTGTAGGAAGAGGTTTGAAAAATAAAACAGGAAACTTAGGAGCAGCTACGGCAGTAACCGCAAAACTGATAAATGCGTTACCGGTAAACGGAAGAAATTTTACCAGTTTAATGGATTTATCGCCTTTGAGCAGAGGTGGAAATATTTCAGGGCAATTAGCTTCTTCCACTAATTACACGTTGGACGGAATGAATGCTAAAAACCCAACTTCGGCAGGATCTACAACAAGTCGAAGTGGTGCTCCTTACTCCATATCGATTGAAGCCGTAAGAGAATTCAAGGTCGTTACCAATCAATATGATGTAGGCTACGGTCGAAGTGGCGGTGGAACAGTAAGTGCTGTGACTAAATCAGGGACAAATGATTTTACAGGAAGTATGTTTGCTTATAATCGTGCAGACTGGCTGTCAAGCCCGTACGATATTAGAGGAAACAGACGTCAAAATGATTTTTCTACGTCACAATATGGTTTCACTTTTGGCGGACCAATCATAAAAGATAAATTGCATTTTTTTGTAGCATGGGACCACCAACAAGATTCCCGTCCATTAATTATAGCTGATGTTCAATCCGCAGAAGACGAATTACGTTTTAATGTTACAAGAGCCACATTAGATAATTTTGTAACTATTGCCCGCAATAAATATGGCGTTTCTAACACTCCACAATATGGAACTTTTGACAAAAAACGTAATTCTGATGCCGCTTTTGCTCGTATCGATTGGCAAATTGACAGTAATAATTTATTGACGGTACGTAATAACTTTACCTATGATAATAATAAACTAGGCTTACAAGATAATACGACCATCAATTTATATGAATCATATGGCGACGATTTTAATGTTGACAACAGTATTTTAGCTTCTTTACGAACAAAAGTAAATTCCAGAGTTACAAATGAACTAAAAGTGCAACATTTATATACTTTTCAAGACAGTAATCCAGGAGATCAATTGCCTTCGTTCAATATTCCACGTGCTGTTGTAGAAAATGTTGCTTCAACTATTAATGGAGCAGTAAGAACTTCGAATATCCAAATTGGCGGACACCGGTTTGCCCAAGAAAAATTCACCAATAATGTTTTTCAAATTGTAGATAATTTATACTTTAACACGGATAAAGTTAAATATACTTTTGGTTTTGATTTAATGCAAACCAATTCAGAATCTTTATATGGTAGCGAAGTAAATGGTCGTTTCCATTTTAATAGTGTTGCTAATTTTGACAACTTAACGCCTTATCGATATTATAGAGAAGTACCATTAGTAGCCGATCCTACCGTAACTTCAAATATATTAAACGCCGGAATTTATGGTCAGCTACAAACTAAAATTGCATTGGGATTAGACCTAACTTTAGGATTGCGATTTGATTATGCTAAATACCCGACCGCAACATTCAATCAATTGGTTTTTGATGAATTAGGCATTCGTACTGATAACAAACTTCAGTCAGCTATTCTTCAACCGCGAGTGCAATTATCTTGGGATGTGAATGAAGGCCACAAAGATTATGTTCGTTTAGGAGCTGGAATTTTTGCTTCCGATTTAAATAACTATGCGGTCATCAATAATCTATATTTTGATGGAAATCACACCGCTACTGTCGATGTACGATCTCCAAATGTTCCGATGCCAAATTTCATTAATTATCGAAATAATTATGCCAGTATTCCCACTTTGGATGCGTTTCAATTACCAACTATTAATTTCACAGGAACAAATGCTAAAGTACCGGTAGTCTATAAAGCAAATATATCGTACTCCCATTTCTTCACTGATAAATTAAAAGCAGGAATAGCAGGATATGCAACTTTAGGACGCAATAACTATGTTTATGTAGACCGAAATATGGTAGCAGATCCATTTTTTACTTTGGGCAATGAAGGAAATCGTGGTGTATATGTTCCTGCAAGTTCAATTCCGGCAAATGGCGCGGGAGACTGGATGCAAGGACGTATCAGCAAGAAATTAGGACGTGTTTTAGAATTAAACAGCGAAGGTAAAGTCAATCAATTTGCACTGGTTGCAGATGCTACTTACCGCTATTTTAAAGATGGAGAAATTTCTGCGAGCTACACCTTGAATGACACAAAAGACAATACTTCATATAACGGAAACGTTGCCAACACAGCAACTTTAGTTTTACCGGTAAAAGATGATCCAAGAGACTTGAGCAAAATGAGTTATTCAGATAATCATTTTCGACATAAAGTAGTGTTTTACGGAACATTGCCTACATTTTATGGTTTCAACGTTGGTGTTCGTTACTCTGGCATCGGTGGGACTCGCTACAGCTTAGTTTCAGGAGGAAATACAAATGCCGATTTTGTCGCTGCTTCAAATGACTTAGCGTATATTTTTGACATCAATGATCCAGCGGTTCCTCAGAATATAAAAACGGGATTAGAAACCATTCTTGACAACCCTGATGCAAGTCAAAGTTTGAAAGAATATATCAATAAATACTCTGGAAAATTAGCCGAAAGGAATGGCGGTGTAAATGAGTTTTATGGCCTTGTTGATGTCAGAATCAGCAAAAAGATTGCATTAGACAAAAAACAATTTCTGGAATTTACAGCTGATATATTTAATGTTGCCAATTTATTTAATAAAGAACGGGGTGTAAATAAATCTCTGGGAAGTCAATCATTATATGCTTTAGGCACACCAGCATCGGGAACAACAGCTGCAGTTCCCGGATTTGACAGCGCCAAACAACAATTTAACTACAGAGTAAACAATGCAGGACTTCCTTCGCTTTCAGGAAATCCATTTCAAATTCAAATTGGATTTAAATATGCTTTTTAAATCTTAAAAATAAATTATTTTAAACTTAACAGAGCGCATTCATTAATTTGAATGCGTTTTTTTATGAATACACAACTCTAAGATTGATTAATACAATAATTAAATAGAATAAAAGTTAAATTAATAAATATAATTTAACTAAAATCAAAAATAATTACTAAATTTATATACTAATACTTTTATTTTGCACGTTACCAATAAAAACTCTTCGCTTATGATTTAATTGTACTTAACCTCTAAAACCATAAATTATGTCAAAACTAAGCATTTACGAAACAGGCTGGATTAATCTTGTTTTTCAAGACAGAAACAAAGAATATGGTGCATATCAGTTGCGCCAAGAAAGTACTAAAACGGCATTAACGGCACTTTTTACCGGTGTGATTTTTATCTTCGGAGTTTTAAGTATTCCTGTCGTCAGTAACTATCTTAATCCTGGTAAAACTGATACGATAGGCATTCCCGAATTTACAAATATCACAGTGCGACTTACTGACATAATTCCAAATCAGCTAGAGCAAAAAAAATCTCTTCCTGCCGTAAAAACTAAAACTATTGATGTTCCCGCAAAAAGCGCCAAACTGGTAAACCCTGTGATCGTTCCGTCTTCAGAAGCCAATCAGGACATTGCAAAAATTACCGATAATACGACGGTAACAAATACAACTACAAAAGGAACAGGAATTGTAGGAGTCAATCCAACTTCATCGTCAGGAACAGAAACGGAAATCACATCAGTTGTTGATACAGGCAATACCATCATCAATAGCGTTGCATTAGATAAACTACCAGAATTTCCCGGCGGAATTAATAAGTTTTACAATTATGTTGGAAATAATTTTGAAGAACAAGAAATAGATGGCAGTGGTTCGATTCGAGTGTATGTTTCTTTTGTTATTGAAAGAGACGGAAGCATGACCGATATTCAGGTAAAAAGAGATCCTGGCTATGGTTTAGGAAAAGAAGCCGTCCGAGTTCTAAAATCCATTAAAACGAAATGGGTACCCGGAATGATTGCTGGAAAACCAGTGCGGACCGCCTATAATCTCCCGATTACAGTAGAGATGAATTAAAAAAAAGAAAAGCTTCAAGTAATTTTGAAGCTTTTCTTTTTTTAACCTTTTTATTTTTTTTACATTCTATCCTAAAACAATAAAAAGTCCGAACTCCTGATTGCAGCGGCATCCTGCGCTGTCATTGCGAGGAACGTCGCAATCAGCGTGAATCTAGCGGAAAACAGGACGACTATTCCCTAAGAACAAGTACATATTGTGCTCCTAAAGCATCCGTTTCTCTTTATTCAAATAAACAAATAAAGAAATCCACAAACAAGCAACTTTCCTTATCTTTGTGCTCTGAAAATTGATATATGGAAACTGTTTTAGAAAATACTTTACCTACCGGAACCCGAGGCGGAGCCGAATTGAGCGGAGCTAAACCAAAATGGCTGAAGGTAAAGCTCCCAATAGGCCAAAAATATACAGAGCTTCGCGGCTTAGTAGATAAATATAGTTTGAACACTATTTGCACTTCTGGAAGTTGCCCGAATATGGGTGAATGCTGGGGTGAAGGAACAGCAACATTCATGATTTTAGGAAATGTGTGTACACGTTCTTGTGGCTTTTGTGGTGTAAAAACTGGAAGACCAGAAACCGTGGACTGGGACGAGCCGGAAAAAGTGGCGCGTTCTATTAAAATTATGAATATCAAACATGCCGTAATCACAAGCGTTGACAGAGATGATTTGAAAGATGGCGGTTCCATTATTTGGATTGAAACCGTAAAAGCCATTCGAAGAATGAACCCAAATACGACACTGGAAACGTTGATTCCTGATTTTCAAGGTATCGAAAGAAACATTGACCGAATCGTTGAAGCGAATCCGGAAGTAGTTTCGCATAATGTAGAAACCGTTCGCAGATTGACACGTGAAGTACGAATTCAGGCGAAATACGACCGAAGTTTAGAAGTGTTACGTTACTTGAAAGAAAAAGGAATCAACAGAACAAAGTCGGGAATTATGCTTGGTCTTGGCGAGCAAGAAGAAGAAGTGTATCAAACAATGCGAGATTTGCGTGAAGTCAATGTCGATATTGTAACGATAGGTCAATACTTGCAGCCTAGTAAAAAACACTTGCCAGTAAAGGAATTTATAACGCCGGAACAATTTGCAAAATACGAGCAATTTGGTTTGGAATTAGGTTTCCGCCACGTAGAAAGCGGACCATTAGTTCGTTCCTCTTACAAAGCACAAAAACATATATTGTAGTCGACTGTCGTAAAGTCAGGAAGTCGAAAGGCTTCATATCTTGACTTTCTGACTTTCTGACTTTAAGACTTTAAGACTTATGATAAGAATTGCCATAAATGGTTTTGGAAGAATTGGAAGAAATTTATTCCGATTACTTTTAAACCATCCTTCAATAGAAGTGGTAGCCATAAATGATATCGCCGACAAAAAAACAATGGCCCATTTAATAAAATACGATAGTATTCACGGTGTTTTACCTTTTGCAGTAAGCGATTATGAGAAAGGAATATTGGTGGATGGAAAACATTTTTTGTTTTTTCATGAAAAAAATATTTCAAATCTGGATTGGAAAAGTCTTGACATTGATTACGTTGTGGAATCCACTGGGAAGTACAAAACTTTTGAAGAACTCAATTCCCATATTATTGCTGGTGCCAAAAAAGTGATTCTCTCCGCACCATCAGAAGTTGACACCATAAAAACGGTGGTACTCGGTGTAAATGATTTTATACTTGACGGTACGGAAACTATTATTTCAAATGCCAGTTGCACGACAAATAATGCCGCACCAATGATTAAAGTAATCAGTGAACTTTGCGGTATAGAACAAGCGTATATCACCACGATTCACTCTTACACGACGGACCAAAGTTTACATGATCAACCGCACAAAGACTTACGCAGGGCCCGCGGTGCAAGTCAGTCCATTGTTCCTACAACCACTGGAGCGGCAAAAGCATTAACGAAAATATTTCCGAAATTTGAAGGCAAAATTGGCGGTTGCGGTATTCGTGTTCCCGTGCCTGATGGATCCTTGACTGATATTACTTTTAATGTGAAACGTGCCGTTACCATAAATGAAATAAACGCGGCTTTTAAATCGGCAGCACAAACTACTTTAAAAGGCATTTTAGATTACACTGAAGACCCTATTGTTTCCGTTGATGTAATTGGCAATAAAAATTCATGTATATTTGATGCACAACTTACTTCTGTTATCGATAAGATGGTGAAAGTGGTGGGATGGTACGATAATGAGATAGGATATTCCTCACGAATAATTGATTTAATTCTTTTGACTGATATGAAAAACAAGCAATAAAAAAATCGGCTACGAATGAAATATTTTTTCGTTTATGTACTTTTTTTAAACACGCTACTGTTCGCTCAACCCAATGAGAAAACAGATAGCACCGCTTATTACAGCAGCTTGAGCAACTCATACGTTCAAGATAATGATTATAAAAATGCTTTACTAAATACGCAGAAAGCAATACTATATTCAGAAAAAAATAAAAACATCAAGGACCAAGCCTATCAAAATTTTTATCTTGGAAAACTTTACATTGATTTAAGAAAATATAACGATGCAGTTGAATCGTTATTAAAAAGCTCTGAATTATATGCCAACTTAGACCCTAGCTCAGATCAAGCTAACATGTATTACCATCTTGGCTTGAGCTTTATGGCAACAGCAAATTTTGACAGAGCCATACTTTACTTCAATAAGGCAAAATCAATTTACACCACATTAAATATTCCCGACACTGCTGAATTATTTACGCTTCAAACGGGACTTATTTACAAATCAAAAAATAAATTAGATTTAGCATTATCTGTTTTTAAGACTATCATTGCAAAACCTGACAGTCCTAATTTATCAAATACTAAAGCAGAAGCCTTGTACCAAACAGGAAGAATTGAAGCGTTTAAAAGCAGGAATAATTTAGCTTTAAATTATCTAAATAAAGCATTAGACCTCAATAGTAAAACTGAGAATCTGGAACAAAAATCTAATATTTTGCTTGCCTTGAGTACTGTATATGAAAAAATGTTAGATAAAAATAATGCCTATTTATACTTGAAACAGCATCTTAATCTAAAGGAACGAATTGCCATTTTAAACAATAAGAGACTTGGTATTGATGACTATACAAATTTTAAAGAATCCGAACGGTTAAAAGAAATTGTACAAACCAATGATGAAAACATAGAGCAGGCAAAAGCAAGTAAGTTTTCTAAACTGATTAGTATTCTGGCTGTAGCGTTGGTTTCAATTTTATCCCTGTTGAGTTTGTCTTTGTATAAAAACAATATCATCCGCAATCAGTCAAATTTATTGCTAAAAGAAAAAAATAAAGAATTAGAAATTGCGAAAGAAAAAGCAGAAAAAGCATCAAAAGCCAGGTCTGAATTTCTTTCGACAGTAAGTCATGAACTTCGTACACCGCTTAATGCCATCAACGGAATTACCCACTTATTATTGAAAGAAAAACCTAAGAAAACTCAAATGGATTATTTATCATCATTAAAGTTCTCAGGTGATTATTTAACAAAATTCATTAATGAAATTTTAGAAATAAACAAAATAGAATCGCACAATGCTGAAATAGAATATACAAGTTTTAATCTAAAACAACTTTTGACAGACATTCAAAATTCCTTAAAAGAATTGGCTTTAATAAACAACAATAATTTCACACTCAAAATAGACCATGCTATTCCTGACTATTTGATTGGAGACCCTACAAAACTATCGCAGATCGTAATGAATCTGATTAATAATGCCTTGAAATTTACTAAAAATGGGGATGTGAAGGTACTTGCCAAGCTCGGAAATTTAGTAGATAAAAATGCGACATTGTATTTTGAAATAACAGATACCGGAATTGGGATACCCCCAGATAAATTAGTCAGTGTTTTTGACAGCTTTTCTCAAGGTTCTACAGAAGTCAATCGCAAATATGGCGGCACAGGTTTAGGCTTGACCATCGTAAAAAAATTAATTACAATTCTTGGAGGACATATAAAACTAACAAGTACTGTTGGCCTAGGCTCGACATTTTCATTTGAATTGGCATTTAAAACAAGTGAAAAAACTTTACTTGTGGAAAAAACTTCAAAAATAGATTACGATTCTAAATTGTTAAACAAAAAAATCCTGTTAGTGGAGGACAATCGAATCAATCAAATGATTATCATGAAAATGCTTCTCAATAAACAAATAATTTGTGAAGTAATTGATAATGGTGAAGATGCTATTGAATTAGTACGAAAAAACAAATTTGATCTCGTTCTTATGGACGTTCATTTACCCGGCATCAACGGAACTATTGCTACAGAACTGATTCGAACATTCGATACAACCACCCCTATTATTGCTCTTACCGCAATATCATTAGATGAAAATCGCGAAATGTTATTATCATTTGGCATGAACGATGTTATTACTAAACCGTTCATACCAGAGGAATTTTACACCGTGATTGCAGGATATATTTAAAACTAATACTTTAAAATCAATTCTCTGATAAGGTTTCGCACTTTTGGTTCGGCTTCTTTAGCAGCTTCTAAAACTTCGTCATGAGAAATGGTTCCAATACTTTCTTCGTTACCCATATCAGTAATTACTGAAATACCAAATGTTTCCAAGTCCATATGACGTGCCACAATTACTTCAGGAACGGTTGACATTCCCACGCAATCCGCGCCCAAAATTTTTACCATTTTGTATTCGGCCAAAGTTTCAAAAGTTGGTCCTTGTAGACCCAAATAAATTCCTTCATGAACTTCTATATTAAGCTCCTTTGCTAATTCAGTGACTTTTGCAATCATTTTTCGAGAATATGGTTCACTCATATTTACAAAACGAGGTCCAAAACGTTCGTCATTTTTTCCACGCAACGGATGTTCAGGAGTCATATTAATATGATCCGTAATCATTACTACAGACCCTACTTTGTAACTTGGATTCACTCCGCCTGATGCATTAGAAACCACCAGTTTTTCAACACCCAAAAACTTCATTACCCGCACGGGGAAAGTAACTTCTGTCATTGAATAACCTTCATAATAATGAAAACGTCCTTGCATGGCAACTACTTTCTTCTCGCCTATTGTTCCAAAAACCAATGCACCTTTGTGCCCTTGCACTGTTGACACCGGAAAATTTGGAATTTCATTGTACGGCAAAGTAAATTTTACCTGCATTTCATCCGTAAAACTTCCTAATCCCGAACCTAAAATCACGCCATATTCTGGCTTAAAATCAATTCTTTCCTTAATATAACTTACTGTTTGTTGTACTTTTTCCCACATAATTTAAAATTGTTTTGTCAAAATTTTCACTTCCTGAAACGAAAGAACTTTGTATTGGTAAATAAAAAAGTTGTTCGTCTGGCAAACTTCCGTTTAAACGCACATAATCTTTTTCGGTGGTGATAATAATGTTGTTTTGAGCTACGTTTTTGATTTCTAAAATGTCTGTATCCGTAAAATTGTGATGGTCTGGAAAAGACAGACAGACATCATTTGTATCTTGTAAATAAGCGAAAAACGGTTCTGGCTTTGCAATTCCTGCCACCAATACTTTAGCAGCAACTTGAATTTCATTTACATTTATTTTTCGCTTCTCACCATAAATAAATTCTTCGTAAGCTATAAAAGTAAAGTACAATTCTTGATTTGCAGTAACTTTTAACCTCTTATTAATCTTATTCTGTTCGTCAAGCGAAAGATTAAAAGGACACTTAGTCACAATAATGACATCAGCTCTCTTTGCTCCACTTCGGCTTTCGCGTAAATTTCCGGTTGGCAGCATAAAATCATCCGAATATAAATCGCCGTAGGAAGTGAGTAAAATGTAAAATCCTGCCTTAACTTTTCGATGTTGAAAAGCGTCGTCTAGCAAAATTACTTCTGGCTTTTCAGGAAGAGATAGTAATTGTTCAATTCCGTTTTTTCTGTCGGCATCAACCGCAACTTGTATTGAAGGAAATTTTTGAAAAAATTGAAAGGGTTCGTCTCCTAGGATTTTTGCATTTGTACCAGCTTTCGCCAAAACAAAACCTGCAGATTGTCTTTTGTATCCGCGGCTTAACGTGGCGATTTTATATTTATCCGAAAGCAAGCGAATCAAATATTCGATTTGGGGCGTTTTTCCAGTTCCGCCAACGCTAAGATTTCCGACAGCAATAACAGGCAAATCAAAAGAATATGATTTTAAAACTCCCATATCGAAAAGAAAATTGCGAATGGTTGTTATGGTACCATATAACATGGCAAACGGAAACAACAATTTTCGCAGTAAATTCATTTTACGAAAGTAGAATAAATTATCTTTGAAATAAAAATCTAACACATATTTCACCAGTTTTCACAAATTAAAAATAACTATGATTGTTTGTGTAAAATAAAATTTGTGTAAATCTGTAAAATCTGTGTCAAAAACATGAAAATTAAAGAAATAATTTCTGTACTCGAAGAAATGGCGCCACTCGCCTATGCCGAAGATTTTGACAACGTCGGATTATTGGTTGGCGATCAGGAAATAGAAGCTACCGGAATTTTGGTTTGCCATGATGCTTTAGAAAATATAATTGATGAAGCGATTTCAAAAAACTGCAATATGGTGGTTTGTTTTCATCCTATCCTATTTTCTGGTTTGAAAAAAATAACAGGAAAAAACTACGTAGAAAAAGCCGTTATCAAAGCCATAAAAAATGACATTGCAATTTATGCCGTTCACACTGCTTTAGACAATCATCAGGAAGGCGTGAATAAAATATTCAGCGATGCACTGGGTTTGGTAAATACCAAAATCCTGATTCCAAAGCAACATTTCATTCGGAAATTAGTGACCTACACCATTGCTGAAAATGCGGAAGAAGTGCGAAATGCTTTATTTGATGCTGGCGCAGGAAATATTGGCAACTATGAAAACTGCAGTTTTAATTCAAAAGGAATTGGAACGTACATGGGAAATGAGCATAGCAATCCGCAAGTTGGAGAGCGATTTGAGTTTGTGCAAGGAGACGAAATAAAAATCGAAGTCACTTTCGAAAAACATTTGGAAAATAAAATCCTGAAAGCATTATTTAAAATTCACGCGTACGAAGAAGTCGCGTATGAAGTATATGAACTGCAAAACCAACATCAGAATATTGGCTTGGGAATGATTGGCGAATTGAAAAATCACATGAATGAAAAAGAGTTTCTGCATTTCGCAAAAGAAAAAATGCAGTGTGGCGGAATTCGACATTCCAGCTTTACTGGCAAAGAAATTAAAAAAGTGGCCGTTCTTGGCGGAGCTGGAAGTTTTGCGATAAAAAATGCAATTCAAGCAGGAGCTGATGCCTATTTAACTGCCGATTTAAAATACCATCAGTTTTATGAAGCCGAAAACAAGTTACTTTTGGCCGATATTGGACATTTTGAGAGCGAACGGTATACAAAAAATTATATTGTAGAGTATCTTCGAAAAAAAATCCTTAATTTTGCAGTTATTTTATCAGAAGAAAATTCAAATCCAGTTAAGTACTTATAGAATATGGCGAATACGAAAGAATTAAGTGTTGAAGACAAGTTAAGAGCAATTTACGATTTACAACTTATTGACTCTAGAATTGACGAAATCAGAAACGTAAGAGGAGAACTTCCTTTAGAGGTAGAAGATTTAGAAGATGAAGTGGCTGGTTTAAGCACACGTTCAGAAAAATTGAAAGGAGAACTTGAAGTTATCGAGGATCTAATCAAATCAAAAAAGAATGCAATTGATGAGCACAAAGAAGCTATCAAAAAATATACCAAGCAACAAGAAACTGTTCGCAACAACAGAGAATTTAATTCGTTGACTAAAGAAATTGAATTTCAAGAATTAGAAATTCAATTATCAGAAAAACAAATTAAAGAAATGAAAGCTTCAATCGAACACAAGAAAGAAGTAATTTCAAGTTCTAAAGAAAGATTAGAAGCAAAATCAAATCACTTAAAGCACAAAAAATCAGAGTTAGACGCTATCATGTCTGAAACTGCTAAAGAAGAAGCATTCTTGTCTGAGAAATCAGCAGAATTTCAAGCTTTAATTGAAGAAAGATTATTGAAGGCTTACACAAGAATCAGAAGTAGTGTTCGTAACGGATTAGCAGTAGTTTCCATCGAAAGAGGGGCATCTGCAGGATCGTTCTTCACTATTCCTCCACAGACACAAGTAGAAATTGCTTCCAGAAAGAAAATCATTACTGATGAGCACTCCGGGAGAATATTAGTCGACAGTTCTTTGGCCGACGAAGAAAAAGAGAAAATGGAACAATTATTTTCTAAATTCTAATTACATTTAAGTCCCGATACACATCGGGACTTTTTTATTATGAAGAAATTGCTTTTTTTTATATTCGCTAAATCTATTGGTTTATACATTAACATGCTGAGTTTTGTATTTCCGAGGAAAGCATCGCAACTAGCGTATGGATTTTTTAGTGAACCCCGAGAAGGGAAATTATCAAAGGATAAACTTCCGGAAATTCTGCAAGAAGCACAGTCCGAAATGTTCCAACTTCAAGAAGATTCCTTTCATACTTATACTTGGAAAGGGAATGATACTATAATTCTTTTAGTTCATGGCTGGGAAAGTAACGCTTCTCGCTGGGAAAATTTACTCCCATATCTCAAAAAATCAGGAAGCACCATCATCGCCATTGACGGACCGGCTCACGGCCTATCCAGCGGAAAAGAATTCAATATTCCTCAATACGCCGAATTTATTCACGTTGCTGTGCAAAAATTCAAACCACAATATCTTATCGGACATTCCATCGGCGGAAAAACCTGTTTGTATTATCAATCCGTTTATCAAAATGATGCTTTAAAGAAAATGGTAATACTAGGAGCTCCAAGTGATTTCAAAATCATCCTTAACAACTACATAACGTTATTAAGTTTGAATAATAAAATTTCAAAGTCTTTAGAAGCGCATTATCTTACTAATTTCAAACTCAGCTTAGAACAGTTTTCCGGTAAAATATTCGCTTCAAAATTAAATATAAAAGGATTAATTGCCCATGACATTGATGACTCTGTAGTTTTATTTGAAGAAGCAAAAAAAATTGCAGGAGCTTGGAAAAATGTCGTTTTTATTGAGACAAAAGGCTTAGGCCATAGCATGCACGACGATGAGCTGTATAAAAAAGTGTTTCGATTTTTATTTGAAGAAAAATAAACTTCTTAGATTTTTAGACTTCTTAAATGACAGGAACTTGTGAATAAAATCAAAGAATATTTTACATAGTCCATTTAAACTAAGCTTTCACACAATCCTAAAATCTAAGAAGTCTAAAATCTAACAAACAAATTCATTACTTTTGCAGTATGGAAGAAAATCTAAAACGCCTCAACAAATTTATAGGAGAAACTGGGTATTGCTCCCGCCGCGAAGCCGATAAAATCATTGAAGAAGGTCGTGTAACCATCAATGGAATCGTTCCGGAATTAGGTACGAAAGTTTCCCAAGATGATGAAGTGCGTATTGACGGTAAACTAATCCGTGAGAAAAATGAAAAACCCGTTTATCTTGCTTTTTACAAACCTGTCGGAATTGAATGTACCACAAATTTAGATGTTCGCAATAATATTGTAGATTACATAAATTATCCAAAACGTATTTTTCCAATTGGAAGATTGGATAAAGCCAGTGAAGGATTAATTTTCATGACCAATGACGGTGACATTGTTAATAAAATATTACGAGCCAGAAATAATCACGAAAAAGAATATACTGTTACTGTAAACAAACCCATCACTGATCGTTTTATTGAAAGAATGGGAAATGGAATTCCAATTTTGGACACCATTACCCGAAAATGTAAAGTAGAACAAATCAGTAAATTCACTTTCAAAATCATTCTGACACAAGGTTTAAACCGCCAAATTCGTAGAATGACAGAATATTTGGGGTACGATGTTACGGCGCTTAAACGCATCCGAATTATCAATATTTCGCTTGACATTCCTGTTGGTCGTTATCGCGATTTAACAGATGCCGAAATTAAAGAATTAAACGAACTGATCGAGCCTTCAAGCAAAACTGAAGAAGCAAGTTTGCCAAAAACGGAAGTATCAAAACGAAAAACTGAATTTATCAAAAGAGATGATCCCAGGTTTAAAGGACGAGGTGATTATTAAGTGGGCATAAAATCAAAATGCATTATTACTATAGTTTCTTTTCCAATTTCATAAAAGATTTTAGCTGTTGTAAATCTGATATTATCGTGTGTTACTTTAAATCCTCCAAATATGTCAGAACCTTTTATATTCAATAGGCGTTCTTGAATTCGTTCTCTGTTGAAATATATCATTTTCTCGTGGAATATAATCCTGCAATAATGAAGGTTCGCGGGAACCTACAGATTGAGAATTTTCGTTTTCTACTGAAGGACTTCGGGAAGTTGTTGTAAATATTTCATGTGATTTCATATTAATATAATTTAATATTTTTCATCACTTGACAACAAAGAGTAAAACACAAATAAAATTGATGGTATGTACTAAAACCGTGTTGAAAAACAATCTGCAGCATTTTTTTACCAAAAATATATAGAATTGAAATACGTGAAATTGGGTGTTTACACGGCTTATTTCAATAAAGAAAAGTTACTGAGTATTAATAGAATAAAGTTGAAAAAACTTAACGTATGTACAACAAAGTAATAACAAAATCTTAACAGCAAAACAACTGCTGAAGTGTGACCTTTGCAATGTAATAAACTGGTTATTTATTATTTTGGTTTTGGTTAGTTAAAGAATTGCCTGTATGTAAATGCAGGCTTTTTTTATTTAGCTGTGCTAATAAAGGAAAGGACGGCATCATTAAAAGCATTAGGTTGCTCCACATTTACTACATGTCCACATTTTTCGATTACAAAGAGTTCGGACGATTTATAATGATTCTCTACAACTTTACGAACTGATGGCAAAAACATATAATCTTCTTCGCCCATCACATAAAGAGTAGGAATATTCAATTCAACCTGACGAAACCATTTCAATACCGGATTTATTTCGGCAGTGAGTTTAAACCATTTTATAAATTCCTTTTGATATAATTTTTTGGCCTCGTTAATAAAAAGCAAGCGCGATTGTTTGTGACTTTTTTTGGGCATAATCACAAAAGCAAAAAACTTATACAAAACGAGATAAGGCAAAACGTATTTAAACATATTTCCCAAACGCATCAATACCTGGGAACGGAAATTCATCTTTAAGATTGCACCTCCCAAAATCATGCTTTGTACCCTTTCTGGGTACATTTCTGCCAACTGTCTTATGAGTATGGTGCCCAAAGAAATTCCAACAAAATGTGATTTTTTGATTTTAATAAAGTCTAAAACCTCCAGAATATCATTGGCCAAAGCCGAAAAAGTATATTTCTGTTTGAAAGCTGTTTTTAAAGTAGGTTTTGATTCTCCGTGACCTCGCAAATCCAGCAACAATACATTATACTGTTTTTTGAAATCGCGAATTTGCTTGAACCAGATAGAAGAACTTCCTCCGGCACCATGAACAAAAGTTACCCACTGGTCGGTGTTTTTATTTTCGTAAATGGTATAATTAATCACGTGTTTTTTTTGTAAAAATATAACTTTAATTTTAAATCTCAATCTTAACAAAAAATAATGCCAATTTAAAGATTGTATGCCGTAAATTTGCAAAAAATTATACCCATGCAAGGATTATTGATAGAAAAAGATGAAATCGAAAAGTTAAAAAGAGAATACCAAATACTGTCCGAACAAAATTTCAACGTCGAAAAGACTACAGTAAAATCAATCGTGACAACAGAAAAATTGATTTTAGACGAATGCGAATTATAATTTTTGATGCATTTTTTTAAAATAATCAAAAGCTTTTAGCAATCGGCTTCCATACCAAGAAAACATTTCGCCATCTACAAATACAGTTTTTGCGTGGTGCGTGAAACGACCTATCTCAAAAGCATCTTCTTCCTTAAAAGGATACGGCTCTGACGATAGGAAAACCAAATCAGGATCACCATGCAAGCGCATTTTTTTGAGTTCGATTTCGGGATAACGTCCCGAAGTCTCGGAATTGTCAGCATAAATGTTTTGAAAATGGTTTAGTTTTAATAATTCATTGATAAAATTATCCGAACCTGCGACCATAAAAGGGTTTTTCCAAATGAAGTAGGCTACTTTTTGTTCCGGTTTATCTTTGATGAAGTTTTTAAAATCGCTCAAGGCAAAAGCCAATTTGTCGTTCCATTTCTGGGCTTCTGTTCTGCAATTAAAAAGCTGACCAAAGTCGGTTATCATTTGAAAATTATCTTCAATAGTGATGATATTTGTCACCCAAACAGGACAAATTTTTCGCAATTCTTCCACAATTTCAGCGGTGTTTTCCTCTTTATTACAAATGATAATATCCGGTTGCAGCAATCTGATTTTTTCGTAATGTACTTTTTTGGTTCCGCCAACAATTTTCTTCGTTGATATAAAATGATACGGATGCACACAAAATTTTGTAATTCCTATAATTCGGTCTTCTAAACCTAAATCATAAAGCAATTCCGTTTGTGAAGGAACCAGTGAAATAATGCGTTTTGGCGACGTTTTAAAAGAATGAATTATTCCGATTTGATCTATTAAAGTTTTCATAGTATTATTTCACAAAGATTGATACGAACATGCCGATATTCACTGACTTTTTTTTAAAAAAAATTTACAAATCTTGACAAATAAATCTGTGTTAATTTATGAAATCTGCGTCTAACTGAATTCGTACCAATTCGTGTTTATTTTTATTGAACTGTGTTTAATATTGCTGCCATTTCCTGTTGCATCTTCAACACCTCTATTCTTGCTTTTTCGGCAAAATCAATTCCGTTTGAGGCATAAATAATTGCTCGGGAGGAATTGATCAGCAATCCAATATTCTCGTTCATTCCGTATTTACAAACTTCCGAGAGACTACCTCCTTGCGCGCCAACTCCAGGAACTAATAAGAAACTGTCAGGGACAATTTTGCGAATTTCAGTGAAATATTCCGCTTTGGTAGCGCCTACGACGTACATCAGGTTTTCGCTGTTTTTCCACGTTTTAGAAGTTTCTAATACTTTTTTGTACAGTTCTTTTCCACCTGAAGTATCGGAAACGTTTAAAGTCTGGAAATCAAAAGCACCTTCATTTGAAGTCAAAGCCAACATAATCGTATGTTTATTTTTGAAAGCTAAAAAGGGTTCAACCGAATCTTTCCCCATGTAAGGAGCAACCGTAACGCTGTCGAAATTCAAATCTTCGAAAAAAGCTTTGGCATACATTGATGACGTATTTCCAATGTCACCTCGTTTCGCATCTGCGATCGTAAAAATATCCGGATAGGTTGAGTTGATGTATTCAATTGTTTTTTGCAACGACATCCATCCTTTAATTCCGTTAGCTTCATAGAAAGCGGTATTGGGTTTGTAGGATACTGTCAAATCATGCGTGGCATCAATTATTGCTCGATTAAACTCGAAAATCGGGTCTTCTAAATCTAATAAATGCCTCGGAATTTTGTTTAAATCAACGTCTAAACCAATGCATAGGAACGATTTTTTCTGTTGAATTTGTTGGATAAGTTGTTGCGTTGTCATTTTTATATAGTTGTGCGGCAAAATTACAAACATAGAATCAAAATCAGTTACAATCCTGTAATAAAATTCGAATTTATATGGTGAAATCAAATTATAGAATTACGGTACTTAAAAAATTGCAATGACAGAAAACAGAGATTAATTTAAACACAAAAAGAACGTTATTAACAGAAATTGATAAAAGCAAAAACGGAGTTTAAAATTAAGATGTAACCTGCTAAATAAGTAATAATAACAGGTGAAATTCCGAGGAAATTCAAACAAAAAAACATTTAAAGCGTATACGAACTGTTAAAAAAATTGTAAAATTAACGATTGTTGAGCATTTAAAATTTTATTGAAGTGCCAAATCATAATTTTTTTTTATTTTTAAAATCTTAATAATGAAAACTTAACCCTTACGTAATTAATTAAAACTTGGGTAAAAGTCGCTAATCGCTCCGTTTTAAATTCGAAAAAAAGTTTTTAAGAATGATTCAAAAATGAATTTAAAAGCAAGCTTTTTATATCTTTACTATTAAACAAAAGTCTTTATGAAAGTATATTTAAAATTTGATTATGCTCAACTGACAAAAAAAATTGTTCAGGAAAAATTATCCGAATTGGGGTATAAATTTAATATTATCGGGTTTGGTGAGTTTAATTTTTTAGAAAAAATACCGTCTGGGAAATTGGATGAAATCACAGCTATTTTCAAAGAATATGGAATAGAAATCGTTGAAAATCAAAAAAGAGTATTAGTTCAAAAAATAAAAGACGCTATTGTTGAAATGGTAAATAGCGACAAACCTTTGAACATAAAAAGCTCCGTGTACATTGCGGATAAGTTAAATCTCAGTTACGCGTATTTGTCTAATGTTTTTTCAGAAGTTACGTACACTTCTATTGAAAATTTTATTATTATTCAAAAAATAGAATTATCCAAACAATTAATGATCAGCACACCACTTAATTTAACTGAAATTTCCATTCAGTTGAATTATTCGAGCGTAGCACATTTGAGCACGCAATTTAAGCATACGACCGGAATGACGCCTTCCGCTTTTCAACGAATTATTTCGAAAAGAAGGGAATTATCTAACAAAAACAACAGCTAAAACACATTTATATGAATACTGAATTTATAAATATTTGCCTTGCGGACGATGACGAAGATGACAGACTGTTTTTTACAGATGCCTTTGATGAATTAAAAATAAATACAAAAGTGAGTACTTTTAATGATGGTGTCGCACTGATGAATTATCTAAATAATGAGGATTCTGTTTTGCCCAGCGTATTATTTTTAGATTTAAATATGCCAAAAAAGAATGGCGTAGAATGTTTATTGGAAATCAAAAAAAATGAAAAACTAAGTGATATTGCCATTGCGATTTATTCGACCTCATCATCGGAAGAACATATTGAAGAAACCTTTATAAATGGCGCCAATATTTACATTAAAAAACCAAATGATTTTGAGGATTTAAAAAAAATACTTGCAGAAGTTGTGACCATAAATTGGCAATACCACACATCCGGCTTAAACAAAGACAATTTTTTAATGCGAATGTAAAATGAGATATACTCAACTTCAGAAGTCACCTGTTTTTCTAAAAATTATTTTTGTTATTTCGGTCGCGATTATATTTTTTATTGGAGGCATTACTTTTAAGCACATTACGGTTCTAAAAAAATCGTCCGCTTGGGTGAGCAACAGTCATGAGGTGAATGCTGAACTTGAACGTTTAATTTCCTATATAAAAGATGCCGAAACCGGACAAAGAGGTTACATTTTGAGTAGTGATAAAAGCTTTCTGGAACCATATTATAAATCAAAGATTTTAGTAAGAAAATCGTTTAAAAGAGTTTCCAAACTAACGGCAAATAGCAGAACACAACAAAGCAATTTAAAAAAGCTGTTGTTTTTCATTAACAAAAGACAAAATTATCTTTCAAAATCGCTCTATCTAAAGGAACAGGGGATTTACGATCAAGAAATTCTTAAAAACAACTTAATTATCGGTAAACAAACAATGGATTCTATTCGCATTAAAATAGAAGACATGATGATTACCCAACACAGACTTTTAAAAAACAGACAACAGGAGTATGAATCGACTATGAATTATACTCCGCTGCTCATTTATTTAACGTTAATTGTAACCTTGGTTTTAATTACGATTGCTTTCATAAAAATGAACAAGGATTTAGTATTGCTGAAAAACACAATTAATACGTTATCTGTTGCTAATGAAGCCAATAATCTTGCAGAAATAGTTGGTGGTTGTGGAAGTTGGCAGTTAAATTTTGAAACGAATACCTATACTTTCTCTGACAATGAATATCGGCTATTGGGGTGCGAGCCTCAATCTTTTGAAGCGAGTTTAGCGGTGTTTTTAAACTTTATCCATCCTGAGGATTTAGAATTTGTAATCGAAAAGACCAAAAGCATTCATACCCATAATGATCTTGCTCCTTTCACGTACAGAATTATTAAAAAAGATGACAAAATAAGATATTTCAGAACGGTAGGACGAATTGTCACAATTGCTTCCGGCGACAAAACTTTTATAGGCACCACAAGCGATGTTACGGACGAAGTGCAGGCGCAAAACCTTATTGAAGAGCGGAACAGGGAATTAGAAAACAATAACAAAGAATTAACTGCTTTCAATTACATTGCGAGTCATGATTTGCAAGAACCATTGCGAAAAATTGAAACTTTCCTTTCGCGATTAGTGATTAAAGATTACAGCAATTTATCAAAATCCGGACAGCAATACGTGTCCAGCATTCAATCCTCTGCCAACAGAATGCGGGTTCTTATTCATGATTTATTGCAATTTTCGAGAACTAATAAAGGGGAAAAAGTTTTTGAAGAAGCTGATTTGAATGTTTTACTTGAAAATGCAAAGCAGGAATTAGCTCAAATTATTGAAGATAAAAAAGCAATTGTAGAAAGTAATCAATTACCAACCATGAACGTAATTCCATTTCAAATTCAGCAGTTGTTTATCAATTTAATAAGCAATTCTTTGAAATACAGCAAAGCCAAAACTGCTCCAATCATCAAAATTAATGCTTCGATAATCACTCACAACGAAGAAGACCTGCTGCCGAATAGCAACTCTAAATATTACAAAATTAGTATTGAAGACAACGGAATTGGTTTTGAGCAGGAATATGCCAAAAAGATTTTCATCCTCTTTAATAGACTTCACAACAAAAACGAGTACGAGGGAACCGGAATTGGTCTCGCTATTTGCAAAAAAATAGTAGAAAACCACAAAGGATTTATTGTTGCGAAAGGAATTCCTGATGAAGGCGCAACGTTTATCATTTATCTGCCGGCGTAATGTACAAGATATTCTTTACTGAATTTTACAATTAATGTTAGGCTCTTTTTGGAAGCACTCGCTTTTACAGTGAGGACTGTTTTTGCAAAAAAAATAGTATTGGTTAACCTATTGGTTACAATTACTTAAAATTAAAAGTTCCAAAAAAATTTAAAACAAACGCTTAGATACATAGAAAATTAAGATTCAAACAGCCCAAATTCTTGAGTCATAAAGCTGTGCTTTAATGCAATAAGGTAAAAATTCTTAAGTGAAATTCATAAAAACTATATTTTATGCGTTATTCAAATTCGCTTCATTTTCAAGGTTATTTAAAAAAAGTAGACAAACCGTAACCTTTTTTGACAGTCATTTTTTTATCCAAGGTTTTACAAACCCATATTTAAATTCTGTAATAAAATTCGAAATTGATGTAACGCCCAATCAGCAGAGGCATTGCATCTTTGTAAAACTAAATTAACAATGTAAAAAGTATTCAGAATGAAAAATTTAAAAAAAGTATCAGCGGTTGTTTTATTAATTGCAGGAATAACAAATTTAATTCAAGAACAAAAAAGCAGTATTTTTTAGGTTTAAAAGCTGGTCTCAACACGTCTAACTTGCATAGTAAAGATATTGATGATGAAAATGTACCGATGAGTTTAATCTAGAATTATTTGCGGAATCGCCAATAACTTCCAGCTTAGCTTTGCAACCAAAGATAAGTTTAACGACCAAAGAAGCCGAAATACAACACGACAATGCTTTTGCGCAAGGAACACGGAAATTCAGGCTGAACTATCTTGAAGTTCCTTTGTTATTAAAAGCAAATCTAACAGATAATTTCAACGTTCACTTCGTTCTGTATGCCGCTTTTCTGGTAGATTCCAAAATTACAAATGAATCTTTAAACGGCTCCCACAACACAAAAGACAATATCGATGAAGATGATTTAAATAAGTTTGATCATGGTTTAGCCGCTGGAATTGCATTTGATTTTGACAGTTTCGGAATAGGCGCCAGATACAATTACGGTTTAAACAAGGTGGGAAAAGAAAGAACAGTTATTGGACAAACCTTTACTTTTCCAGATTCTAAAAACAGCGTATGGAGTGTGTACGAAGCGATAAAATTTTAATGAAATAAGTACATCATGTCAAATTTAATTTATGCAGTCGCGGTGGTGCTTGTAATTATTTAAACGTTGGGATTTTTCATTTAGAGCGTAGGAAGCATCATTCCTGTTTTTTGGCAATAGCATTAATAGCCATTACACCGCGAATGATAAGTGGATATAAATTCAAATTTAAAAAAAAATAAAATCATGAAAAATAACAATTTAGCAGCAGGAATACTTGGCGGTTTAGCAATCGGAACGGTTTTAGGAATACTTTTTGCCCCGGCAAAAGGGTGCGAAACCAGAAAAAAAATTGCTGATAAAAGCAGTGATTTAGCAGATTCTCTAAAAGATTCTTCCGGAAAATGGAATGAACAAATTGCCCAAACTATCAGTCATCTCAAAAAGGATTTCGAACAATTGCTTGGAAATGCTTCAGACATCTTAAAAGAAGAAATAGCAAATACGGATAATTTAAAAAGTATTAATAAGCACACAATTTAAGTTCAAAGTCGTTTCAAACGAACTTTTTACAACACTGAAAAATTACAACTTTTATTTCAAAAATTGATTAAAACACAGTATTATGAAAAACACATTCAATATCAAAACTTTTATTACCACGTTAGCTATAATTTTAGGAATAGCAACCACTAGCGCGCAAGAAGCAAAAAATTACAATCAGGGATTTCGTCTTGGATTTGGAATCAACGGTGGACTTCCACTGGATAATCCATACGATTATAATTTGGGTGCCGATGCCAGACTTCAATATGATTTGTCCAAAAAATATTCCGTAACATTTACCACAGGATTCAGCAATATGTTTGCATCCGGTGATACTAATGATTTGGGTTACATTCCTGCAAAAGCCGGTTTCAAAGCATTTGTACTCAAAGACCAATTGTATCTGATGGGAGAAGTAGGTGCGGCTTTTGCAGTGACAAACGGATACAACGACACCTCTTTGTTGTTAAGCCCAGCCATTGGATATGCTACGGATAAAATCGACATCAGTTTGCGATACGAGCATTTCAATGACTTTCCGGTGGTTAAAAACAACGTTGTCAAAGAAGGTTTAGGACAAATTTCACTGCGATTGGCATACGGATTTAAACTATAGCATAAATCCAAAATGAAAAATTCAGTATCACTTTTAGTACTTTTTTTACTGACGATTTCCTTTACTTCTTGTAAAACTAAAACCGAAAAAAAGGCCGAAATAGTTACCGCTAATTATGTTCGTTTTGTTGATTCTGTTACGCACAAAACTACTGCTGATGCGGCAGCGAATTGGTCCAATATTGAAAAGTATTTCGAAAAACAATCCAATGAACTCAATTGTACGATTGACAATTTAGATGATACCTCGGCTTTTGACGCCAAAATTGATTCGGCGACCGCTAAATACGAAGTTTTCAAAAATTCGATTCCGAGGCAAAAAAAAGTATTTAAAGCAGTACATCTTTCAGCAGAATAAATTTGGTTATTTATAGGTATAAAAAAACCAGCGGTAAATTAATTTTCGCTGGTTTTTTGTATTTAAAAGTATCTCGTTTGCTTAGTAAACTTCGCTGGCTTCTTTCAATTTTTCCATGTTGTTGACTAAAGCCAACTCATCAACAATTTTCTGAATGTCACCATTCATGATATTTCCCAAATCGTACAACGTCAATCCCACACGGTGATCCGTTACACGACCTTGCGCATAATTATAGGTGCGGATTTTTGCCGAACGGTCACCAGAACTCACTTGAGACGTACGCGTTGTAGCATCTTCCGCTTGTTTTTTGGCTAATTCCTGTTCGTACAAACGGGAACGCAAAACGCCAAATGCCTTATCTTTATTCTTGTGTTGTGATTTTTGATCCTGACATTGCGCCACTAATCCGGTCGGAATGTGTGTCAAACGAACCGCTGATTTGGTTGTATTTACGGATTGTCCCCCTGGTCCTGATGAACAGAAAAAATCCACACGTACATCATTCATATCAATCTGTACATCAAATTCCTCTGCTTCCGGCAATACCATAACAGTCGCTGCCGAGGTGTGAACACGTCCTTGCGTTTCCGTTTGCGGTACACGTTGCACACGGTGAACACCCGCTTCAAACTTCAAGGTTCCGTACACATCTTCGCCGGTAACTTCAAAAATCACCTCTTTAAAACCACCCGAAGTTCCTTCATTCATATCCACCACAGATGTTCTCCAACCTCTGTTCTCACAATATTTCGTGTACATACGGAACAAATCCCCGGCAAAAATACTCGCTTCATCCCCACCCGTTCCGGCACGAATCTCCACCATCACATTTTTGGCATCTTCAGGATCTTTAGGAATCAACATAAACTTGATTTCTTCCTCCAGTTCCGGCAATCTGTCCTTCGCTTCTTCCAGTTGCATTTTGGCCATTTCGGTCATATCTGCGTCACTGTTATCGGCAATTATTTCGTTTGCTTCCTCGATATTTGCCATCAAAATAACATATTCATCGCGCTTTTCAGCCAAAGCTTTTAAACTTTTGTACTCTTGATTCAATTGCACATAACGCTTCTGATCCGAGATTACATCCGGTTGAATAATCAAATCCGAAATCTCATCGAAACGTTGTTTTACTATTTGAAGTCTATCTAACATTTTCTTAGTCCTTTATTTAGAGTGCAAAATTACGAAAAAAGTATTCAGTTTGCAAGGTTCGTTTTTGGCTATTTCAGCAACTACTTGTCACTCCGTGGCACGAGGAATCTCATGATATGAGTAACCAATATAATTCCTTATACCTCGGAATGATAAACCACGACGTTCTCGAAGAAAGCGAACTGGCGAAATAATCTCGCAAGTGGCTTGACAATCCCACTTTTAAAAGCCATTATTTATTAGCTTTTAACTTTTTCAGGAGCTATTTCCTGCTATCCGCTGTATCTTTTTCTGGCAAAAAAACCAGAAAAAGGATGCCGCTGCTATCAGGGCTAGGGCATTTGTGTAAAAAAACAGCGTTTACGGTTTTCCGTAAAAACACTGAAGCAAAAGGAGTTAGTTTTGGATGGAGATTTAAAATTGAAATGTTTTTATCAGTATTTTCGGTAGAAAGTTATATATTTAAAAAAAAATATAGACACCGACGTTTAACAGACACATCTACCCAATTTTGGGATGAAATGTATGATGTTGGCAGTACTGTATATTAGTTATACACAATGCGACCACCTTAACGTTAAATAATTTTTATGAAAGAAACTACGTTTGAAAATCTAATTAAATGCTCAATAAAATCGTTATACGAAAATAGAACAATTCAATTAATTGCGACTAACGCAAAATTTGACATTGTTTATCTTATTACAAAAGATTCAAAATTTGCTGAAATTACTATTGGGAAAAAATCAACTGAATTATTAACTAAAAGAGGTCTTACGAAAGATATAATTATGCAATCATCTATTGTTTTGCTGGAAGATAATGCAGAAAAAAATAGATTAAGATTCTATATAAGTAACTATACCGATTTAAGCGAAATCTTTGAATCCAAACTTAATGTTAAAGACAAAAAAATCAAAAGCAATCAAACTAAAATCATTTCAGAAGAATTAGAAAAATATTGGACATTCAAAAGTGATTATTAAAAGCACTGTGAAAAGCAGCTACTAAAATGTTGGCAGAAATCTTAAAAAAATGAGAAGAAATGAATAAACCAAATATAGAAGTTAAAGACCAATTCAGTTTTTTTAATGAGTTAGTTTTCGAAGAAAAAATTGTTCTAAATAAAGAAATTATTCTAAAACCAAAAAAAAGTAATGTCTTTTGGTTTGAAGGTCAATCTAACATTCAACACAGCACTATTAGTGAAGATATTGTTTTTATGATTGAGCAAAGTAAAAGAGATAACAAATATGGAATAAAACTTCGATGTCAAAATTTCATTAAACAACCATACTTTAGATTTGACTCTGATGGTCCTGCGCACAGAAATGAAAATCCACAAATTCCTCTTGAAAAACAATCAATTAAAACTCCTCATTTCAATTCATTTGATGAAAATGGAAATTATATAGCATACCAAAATGAAACATTAAAAAATGAAACTGAGTCGCAAATAATTGCAAATGACATAAATTTTGGAATTTCATTATTTTGTATGGAAACAAATTCAAAGTTAATTGATAATAATTTTCCAACTGTCGCTCAACTAATTCAAGAATTTGGTTTTGAAGAAAATAATAATATTAACTTTGATAACATTAATTTTGAATAATGGAAAACGAAAAAGTAATTGAGCAAATAAAGAAGTCTTTTTGTAGCTTAACAAGTTTCAAAGAAAGAGATAATGCTTTAGAGATCATAACCGCATTTTCAACCATTAATAACAAATTTGTTTCAGTTTTTGTAACAATTACAAATCAAAAAATCGTAGTTACAGACAGCGGTTGGATTGACCAAAATTATTATGAAACTCCATATTTTGAAGAATCAGAAGATTTGATACGAAGAATAATTTCTTCTTATTCAATGAATTATAAAGTAAAATCAACTTTAGATAAATCAGGGATTGAGTATTATTATAAAATCTGTAGCAAAATTGAAGAAATTCCAACTGCAGTATTTGATTTAGCAAATTTTATTGTAGGTGCTGTGAATTCATTTTGTATTCAATACAAAGACGAAAAAGAGGAAAAAGAAAGAGAAACTTTTAGAAGCGATGCAAACACATTTTTAAAAATAAACTACAATGATGATGTAAAATTGAGACATTATTTAGATGATTATAAAAACATTAAATTTAATGCGATTATTACAAAAAAATCAAAAATAAATTTAATCACTTATGTTACCGGTTCAACTCCAAGTTATTTTGAAAATGATTTAAGAAAATCTATTGTAAATTTTGAAATTGCTTTTAAATCAAAATATGAAAATTTCATAGATGAAAGAATAACAATTTTTAATGACAAATCAGAAGGTTATTCCCCAGAAAGATCATCTTCTCTATTCCAACTTTTAAATGAAAAAACAACAAAAGAGCCGATAATGTGGTCTGAAAAGGAACTTCTATTAAAATACATATAAAAAATACTTCTGCCAAAACCATCGCTAGCGCGAGCGTCCCGCTCGTAAACACAAACGAATGCAAAGATGTTCTTAATTATAAGTGGCACGAGCGGGATGTTCACGCCAGCCTTTATTGGAAAAGACTGTGACCGATCGCTCGGATATCTACAATCATTAGCGCAGTTTTTGCAAACTGTGCGCAAAACGAGAATCAAATAAAATAATAGATCATCTGAATGGGATTTCTTTGTTCCTCGTAATGACTTAATTCAATCGCCCAAAAACAAAACCAACTGAAATGAAAAAGATCCTTATTATATTTTCAATAGTTACATTCTTTGTTTCTTGTAAAGAAACAACTAGCAAAAAAGCGGCCGAAGTTAAAAATCAACATGTTGACAGCACAGCAAATCAAGTGATAGAAGTTGCTGCGTTCAAAGGGCAACAAGTTACCGGAGTCACACTTACTGATGCCGGGCGTGTTTTTGTAAACTTTCCGAGATGGAGAAAAGGAGTTGATGATTCCGTCGTGGAAATAACAAACAATACCGTTCAAAAAAGCTATCCGGATGAAAATTGGAATTCTTGGGAGATTGGACAGCCAGTTGTAGCCAATAAATTTGTTGGAGTGCAGTCAGTAGTTGCCTTTGAAAACCAATTGTATGTTTTAGACACCAGAAGTCAATTATTCGAAAATGTACTGGATGCGCCTCGTCTTTTTGTTTTTGATCTAACAACTGATAAATTAGTTAAAACCCATGTATTAGATAAAAATAGCTACCACCCTGATTCTTATATCAACGATCTTAGGATAGATAAAAAAACTCAAAAAATTTATCTTACTGACTCAGGAAACTCTGGTATTGTCATCATAGACATTAAATCCGGTCGTTCTAGAAGAGTTTTAGACAATCATAAATCAACAACTGCCGAACAAGGCTTTTTGACATTTGGAGACAAAAAATGGAAAAATACCATTCATTCTGATGGAATAGCACTAGACACTGAAAACGACCGACTTTATTTTCATGCCCTTACAGGATACAGCCTCTATTCAATTGCAAACAATACGCTTAACTCTAAAGATGAAAAAAGCATTGAAGAAAGCGTTCGATTTGAGGCAAAAACCGCCGCACCGGACGGCATGCTATTTGACGACAATGGCAATTTATATTTTGCCGATTTAGAAAATAATAAAATCCAGTATAGAAAACCGGATGGCAGTATTCACACTTTGGTAGAAGGTGATATGATAAAGTGGGCAGATACATTTAGTATTTATAACAACTACTTGTATTTTACTAACTCAAGAATAAATGAGGTTACAGCTGATATTTCAAATTTGACTTTTACTTTAAACAAAATAAAATTAGCCAAATAGTAAAAAAAGTTTCTTGACAAATCCAGCATTTGTAACGAATACAAAGTTTACTGATTTGAAAAAATCGTTTATAGTTTCAATCTACGATATAAAATGGGTGAGATTTTTCAGACCAGATCGCTCGGGTATCCGCAGTAGTTAGCACAGTTTTGCAAACTGTGCCCACAACGAGAAGCAAATAAAATAATAGACAAACTGGAAGGGATTGCTTCGTTCATTACAATGAATTAAACCGATTAATCAACAGAAATTTGTCAATATAGCGGGGTTTGGGTTTAATTTGAAGTTGGTTTTGTACTTGCAAAGTCAGTGTTTAATCGAAAGTTTCGGCTCCATCACTCCGCCACATCGCCAAGCTGTGAAACGTTTTAGCCAATGCTAAGGACGACACAACAATGACAAACATTTTACATAAATAGTATGACAAAAGTTTTAATTACTGGGGCGACAGGAAATGTTGGGACAGAAGTGATAAAGTCATTGCAAAACATTGACCATCAACTTGAAATTTATGCTGGAGTTAGAAACTTAAATGAAGACCGACTTAAATTATCCAATTACAAAGTAAATTTTTCTCTATTTGACTTTACAGATGTTGAGACATACAAAACCGCTTTGAACGGCTGTGAAATCCTTTTTTTATTACGACCGCCACAAATTTCAGAAGTAGAAAAATATTTTAAACCTATCATTGACACTTGTAAAAAAAACGGAGTTAAACATATTGTATTCTTATCAGTTCAGGGCGTTGAGAAAAGTAAAATGATACCGCACCACAAAATTGAGAAACTAATTGTTGACAGCAAAATACCATACACGTTCCTGAGACCTGCTTATTTTATGCAAAACTTTACTACTACTTTGCATAACGACTTAGTGAATAAAAAAAGAATTTATCTACCTGCTGGTAACGCAAAATTTACGCTGGTTGACGTTCGTGACATAGGTGCAGTTTCTGCAACTATCTTAACAAACATATCGGAGCATATCAATAAATCGTATGAATTAACATGTAAAGTAAAGTTGACGTTTTTGGAAATGGCAAGAATATTAAGTGACATTTTAGGAATTGAAATTCAATATATATCACCAAACCTTATAAGTTTCTTCCTGACAAAAAGAAAAGAAAAAACACCAACGATGTTTATTCTTGTGATGATTATGCTTCACTATTTCCCAAGATTTCAAAAAGAACCTGAGACTACTAACTGGGTCGAGAAAATCACCAATAGACAACCAACAACATTTGAACAATTTATAAATGACAATAAAAAAGCACTTACCGAATGACAATAAGCTCCCGATCGCTCAGATATCCACAGTCGTTAACGAAGTTTTGCAAACTGTGCCCACAACGAGAAGCAAATAAAATAATAGTCTAACGGGATGGGATGCTTTTGGACTTAAACGTGATCTTACCGAAAGAGGAAAAATAGCGTTCGAAGCGCTTCAGGCCGAAATATATGATAGTATTCCAGTGGATTTGCGAATGTCTGTAAAAAGTGGATTTGAAGTTACAGAATATATTGTTAAAACAATAAAATCAAGAATTCTTGTTATTGCCTTAACTGCTGATTTTACTTAAGTGGATTTGAAAAAATACAAATCAAAAGCAATGAAAGATTGTATTTCAAAACCTGTTGATGAAACACCATTGTCTGGCAAGATTATTGGCCTTTTACATAAAGTACAAGTGGTAAAATAAATTTAATTTTTTGGTTTCAAAAAAAAAATGGTGAAATGTAGTAATTAGTTGTTTAAGAAAAACTAAGCTTACAATAATTACCACTATTTAACCCTATTGTAAACTACTCATTTATAGTACATGTGGTAATTTTTAGTTAGCACAAAATACTATGATATCTAAAAAACTTTCCAAAACGACAATCTTATAACTAAATACTACAATTTCATAACTTATTCTATAGTAATATCTTTACATTTATCGAGTGTCAAATAAGTCACAAAGTAAATAAATAGTTATGAAATTAAAAAACACACTATCTACCCTCGCTATCCTATCGGTAGTATTTTTGACCAGTTGTACTAATGATAATGTTGAGAATTCAACTTCTAATTCCTCTGCTGTTGCAAAATCAGATGGTTCAACTTCTACTATATTTGCGGTAAATGAAACTTATAACATACCAACAAAAATTGGTTCACAGAAACCAGTAAATCTTGGCATTGCAGGAGATTTTGCAATTTTATCAAAAACAGGAATTACAAATGTGTATAAATCAGCTATTACGGGTGATATTGGTTCAAGTCCAATAACTGGTGCTGCAGTATTGGTTAGATGTACAGAAGTAGTAGGAACAATATACACCGTTGATGCTGCCGGTCCGCTTCCGTGTAGTGTACCTAATGCTACAAGATTAACAGTTGCTGTTGGAGATATGCAAACCGCTTATACTGATGCAGCAGGACGAAT
Organism: Flavobacterium sp. DSR2-3-3; assembly: GCF_049896585.1. NCBI lineage: Bacteria > Pseudomonadati > Bacteroidota > Flavobacteriia > Flavobacteriales > Flavobacteriaceae > Flavobacterium > Flavobacterium sp. DSR2-3-3. Next base: position 133,397 of record NZ_JAFCUP010000004.1, on the reverse strand, counting down.
TAACCCTAATTTTCTGAATTTAGGTGCCGGAAATATTGGAGGAAAGACGCTTACACCTGGCTTGTATAAATGGACAACTGCGCTTACTATTCCAACGGACATAACTCTTTCTGGTAATTCAACTGATGTTTTTATTTTCCAAGTAGCAGGTACTCTGAAATTGAGTTCAGCAGTTAGAATGACATTAACAGGAGGAGTACAAGCCAAAAATATTTTTTGGGTAGTTTCCGATGCCGTAACATGTGGAACAACTAGTCATTTTGAAGGAAATATATTAGGAATGACCGGGATCAATTTACAGACTCATGCAACAATAAATGGTAGATTGTTAGCACAAACTGCCGTAACACTTCAAATGAATGACGTAACCAAGCCATAATAATTGTAAGAAATAAAAATAAAAAAAATAGGCTACCCGATTTCGAAAGCCACTGAAAAATATCGCTTTTTTTTGATTAGCGTCATTTTTCAGACAATAAAAAAACGCTTATAACAGGATTTTAAACATCCTTTATAAGCGTTTTTCTTTTTATAACTATTTTTTATTACAAGTTGTATGAGTCTTTTTTTGACTTCTTTAGGTGCATTTTGCATAATGCGGGTGTAGATTGCATTTCCTACATTAGTTTCAGTATTCTTTTTTAGTTGACTGCGAAAATTGCTATTGCTCCCTGCATTTACATAATGGTAAGACCATACGATCTTGCTCTATCAAAACCATGTACATTTTTTAATCCGATCGCTCTGGTATCCACAATTGTTAGCGCAGTTTTACAAACTGTGCCCACAACGAAAAGCAAATAAAATAATAGACAAACTGGATGTGATTGCTTCGTTCCTCTCGATGACTTAATCCAATCACTCAGAAATAAACTCTGGAAGCAAAAAGTTTTAACCCATTAAAAAACCAACAGATGGAAGTACCACTTACCCCCCGCTGGCGAAAGCGTTCCGCTCGGGAACGTGATCAAAATCATTTATTTATTCATTTTTCGATATTGTCAGGAAACAAAATTATATTCACGAGCGGAACGCTCAGAATAACGTAAAAACAGGGACAAGAAAAACTCAAGTTTCAGAAAACCGAAAAAAAATTGAAAATAAATTTATGATTGAACAACTTGAAGATAATTCCACTGCCGCTCGTTTTCAACGAGTGCCAGTTTAATTTATGGCATAATCGTATCGTTTGCAACGCAGATTTTTATTACTTTTATTAAATCAAATTCTTCATTATTTCTTAAAATGAAACCCGATCGCTCATATACCCATAATCGGTAACGCAGTTTTGCAAACTGTGCCAACAACTAGAAGCAAATAAAATTATAGACCAACTGGATGGAATTGCTTCGTTCCTCGCAGTGAATTTATCCAATTGCTCACAAATAAACGCAAAAGCAACAAAAAAATACTAACACATTAAACAAACCAAACCAATGAAATTACTACTTACTACTTTACTTTTAATATTCAACCTGACAGTATTCGCGCAATCGAATGCATTTGCTGGCGATTACAATCGCACCTTTAACAAAGAAGCAGATCATTTAATTGAATACAAATTAACCTTAAATCAAGATGGAACATTCGTATTTCATTCCTATTCTAAAATTAAAAACGGAGTTCCACCTGAAGTAAATAGATACGGAAAAGGAAAATGGACTGCGAAAGACAATGTGATTACTTTTTCTTCGAACAAACAAGAAGACTTTGATGTAAAAAATATGTTGGATTTCAATAAATCCAAGGCGAGATTTGTAACTAAAAATCCCAGAGATAAGAGTGACCGAATCATCAAGACCAGACTTACTTTTGTTGAGTCAGAAATTCCGTGGATACAAAGACTGGATGTTTTCAAAATATAACTACGGATTATAACGTTGGTGTATAATTCCATTTCTTGGCGTTCACCACAAAAATGATAAAGTAAAAGAACTGATAAACTGAATGCGATTACTTCGTTCCTCGAAATAATTTCTCTAGTTTAACGCAAGCTTCCCGCTCATGAAAATAAACGGATTTAAATACATTATTGATTGAAATTCGGTTTAGCGGGACGTTCGCGCGAATCTTTACTAAAAAAATATTTCTTTCGTTATTATAAAAATAAAACGTAGTTGATAGCCCTGATGGAAGCAGCATCTCCCGATTTAGAAAAACAAGGCTTTTTCAGCCGTAGATTTTATTAATCGGGAATACAGCGGACAGCAGGACGGTTCGTTATTGAAAACACCATTCGTTCTTCTCCTAAAAAAATACAACTTACCCGTTCATAACTCCTACCACTTTCTTTTTAATACCAATTTCTAAATTCCTAATTTGCGCTCTTAAATTAGAAAGAGAAAATGAAGGTCTGTATTGCCGAAAAACCGAGTGTAGCGCGCGAAATCGCATCCGTTTTGGAAGCTAATACCAAGCACGACGGGTATTACGAAGGCAATGGCTATCAGGTAACGTATACTTTTGGGCATTTATGTACGTTAAAAGAACCGAACGATTACAAACCCCACTGGAAAAGTTGGGATTTGAACAACCTGCCCATGCTGCCCGACAAATTTGAAACCAAAGTAGTCGAAAATTCGGGAATCCAAAAGCAATTCAAAATCATAAAAAGTCTGTTTGACAAAGCTGAGTTGGTAATCAACTGCGGGGATGCGGGGCAAGAAGGAGAACTCATTCAGCGCTGGGTGATGAACGAAGCCAATTATAAAGGCGAAGTACAACGCTTATGGATTTCATCCCTTACCACCGAAGCTATAAAAGAAGGTTTTGAGAACTTGAAACCATCCGCCAACTACGATAACTTGTACTATGCCGGATTTTCCAGAGCCATTGGCGACTGGTTACTCGGTATGAATGCCACGCGTTTGTACACCGTAAAACACGGCGGATACAAGCAAGTTTTATCTATTGGAAGGGTGCAAACCCCTACTCTTGCCATGGTCGTGGACCGATTCAAAGAAATTGAGAATTTCAAGCCGCAACCCTATTGGGAGTTGCAAACCTTGTATAGAGAGACGCTGTTCAGCTATGAGGAAGGACGTTTTTTGAAAAAGGAAGATGGCGAAATCCTAGCCAACAAAGTCAAGGAAAGCGAGTTCGAAATTGTCTCTGTCGAAAAAAAGAACGGCAATGAATTTGCACCAAAACTCTTTGATTTAACAGGCTTACAAGTGTATTGCAATACGAAATTTGGCTTTACCGCAGATGAAACACTTAAAATTGTACAGACTTTATACGAACAAAAAGTAGTCACGTATCCGAGAGTCGATACCACGTTTTTGCCAAACGATATCTATCCAAAAGTTCCCGGCATACTAAAAAACTTAACCAATTATGCCGCGTTGACGCAACCGCTTTTGGGAAAAAAGATTAAAAAATCGACCAAGGTTTTCAATGATAAAAAAGTTACGGATCACCACGCGATTATTCCAACGGGGATTCAAAGCAATTTGCAATACAATCAGCAACAAGTGTATAACATAATTACCAAGCGTTTTATTGCCGTGTTTTACGACGATTGTTTGGTAGCCAATACCACAGTAATCGGGAAAGCAGCCGATGTAACCTTCAAAACGACGGGAAAAGAAATCCTAAAAAAAGGTTTTCGAATAGTCTTTGAAGACCCAAACGCAAAAGAAAAAGAAGCTGATATATTACCCAGTTTTATTGTAGGCGAAAAAGGTCCACACGAACCCTCGTTTTTAGAAAAGGAAACCAAGCCGCCGAATCAGTTTACGGAAGCTACCTTATTGCGCGCCATGGAAACCGCGGGCAAACAAGTGGATGATGAAGATTTACGTGAACTAATGAAAGAAAACGGTATCGGGCGTCCATCCACACGAGCCAATATTATTGAAACGCTGTTTAAACGCCAATACATCATTCGAAACAAAAAACAAGTATTGCCAACACCTACAGGAATTCAATTGATTGATACCATTCAAAATGATTTGGTAAAGTCGGCTGAACTCACGGGTTCTTGGGAAAAGCAATTGAAAGATATTGAAAAAGGAACCTTTACCGCCGGTTCGTTTATCAATAATATGAAGCGAATGGTGGAAACTTTGGTGTATGAAGTACGCAGTGAAACCAGACGCGCAAATATTTCGCATGCAGGAAGTATCCAAAAAGAGGTAGGTAAAGTAGAGAAAAAGAAAGCAGCAGGAATTTTGGCGGAGGCCTGTCCAAAATGTAAAAAAGGGACACTAATAAAAGGAAAATCTTCATACGGATGTTCCGATTATAAAGTAGGTTGCACCTTTTTATTGCCTTATACGTTTGCAGAGAAAAAAATATCCGAGAATCAATATTTGCGGTTGCTTCAAAAAGGTTCTACCGTAAACTTGAAAGACTTTAAAACGGATGCTGGCACTCTGGAAGGTTTGCTTCGTTTTGACGAAAATTTTAAACTCAAATTAGAGATAAAGAAAACTTTGGCTAAAGCCAATCCGGACGAATTAGCCTGTCCGAAATGTAAAAAAGGAACGGTTCTGAAAGGAAAAACTGCTTATGGTTGTAGTCATTATAAATTGGGCTGTGATTTTAAAGTCACTTTTGATGCGGTGAGAACCCAACTTAAAGATCAAAAACCCACCAAAGAATTGGTATACACTATTTTGAAAAAATGTGTATAATACCGAAATAGGTAAACTTCATTATCATTTACTGTCCCGAATTTCAGGAATTATAACGAATTATATTCGTATTAAAGGCGAATTTGTGAAATTTAAACAGATAATTTTTTCGTGCAAATTTGTGTAAGCGTGGCCATGTTTTTTTTAAAGCGTTAGCTGTAATATTCCAGAACCAAAAATAAAATACACCTATTCTATTTTTTCATAATTTAGCTTAATCTAATTAAATACGAAAAATCTAAACTTATGTTTCAAAAAACGACTCTTGCACTGCTTTTGTTAGCCTTTGTTTCCTGTAAAAATTCGGATGCAAATGAAAAAGAAAAAATCAAAGCCGCAAATTGGCTTTTGGGAAATTGGGAAAGTAAATCAGTTGAAGGCAATCTAACCGAAACTTGGGAAAAAGTAAACGACAGTACGTTTCAAGGGCAGTCATACTTCATCAAAGAAAAAGATACCTTGCATTTTGAATCGATAACCTTGCAACAAAAAGGAGATAAGTTAACGTATTCCGCTACCGTTAAAGGACAAAATAACGACAAAGCGGTTACTTTCAAATTGACAACCGGAACAGAAAAGCAAATGGTTTTTGAAAACCCAAAACACGATTATCCAAAAAAAATCATTTATACCCAAATTACAAAAGACAGTCTAGTGGCTAATATTTCGGGAATTCAACAAGGAAAACCTAGTTCAGAACAGTTTTCGATGAAAAAAATCAAATAATCTGCTATAGACATAAAGTGACTAAAAACTTTACAGGTAAAGACGTAGATTTACGTAGTACTACAAACTGAATTTTAGCACTCTGTCTAAAAACACTCAAATGCTATTCATATTTATTCTAAATAATTTTTGTATTATTTAAATGGGTTGTATATTTGCGTCAATTTATTCTTATTTATTCTAAATAAGACGTTACAAAAAAGATCAACCCTAATAATATACGTATGAAAAAGAATCTTTTTATTTCTTTTGTCTTAGCCACTACTTTGTTTATGAATGCGCAACAAAAAAATACACTTTTGGAGCAGTCATTCTGGAAAACACATCCGGATGTAAATACAGTTAAAGCGGAAATAGCAAAAGGAAACAGCCCGTCAGCATCAACCCCCAATGCTTTTGATGTAACAGTTATGGCTATCAACAATGATGCTCCTGTGACTACAATTAAATTCTTACTGGAACAACCCGGGAATGAAGTCAATAAATCAACACACGACAATCGTATTTATTTACACTGGGCAGCAAATAAAGGAAATCCAGCAATCGTAGAATATCTAATAGCCAAAGGTTCCGATATTAATCTAGAAGACAGTCAAGGCTATACACCAATTACATTTGCAGCTACGAATGGTCAAAACAATATTGCTGTTTATGAAGCATTATTTAAAGCCGGAATAAACCCGAACAAGAAATATAAAGACGGTGTAAACCTATTGCTGTTGGCGATACCGTCGGACAAAAGTCTGACACTTTCTAACTATTTTATTACTAAAGGAATGTCTCTTGATGCTGTTGATGACTATGGTAATACCGCATTTAATTATGCGGCGAGAACAGGAAATATTACCCTTCTAAAAACACTGTTAGAAAAAGGAGTAAAATACAATGATAATGCACTAATTATTGCCGCGCAAGGTTCCCGTAGAGATGCAAATACTCTTGAGACCTTTAAATATTTGGTAGAGGAATTAAAAATAAATCCAGCAGTAATCAGCAAAACAGGTGAGACAGTACTTCATTTTCTTGCAGGTAAATCCAAACAAAACGAAATCATCAATTACTTTTTAGCCAAAGGAGTAGATCCCAACAAAGCTGATAACGACGGAAATACAGCATTAATGGCTGCTGCTGCATCCAAAGAAATCGCTGCAATGGAACTGTTATTACCAATTGTAAAAAACAACAATTTGCAAAATAGCAAAGGAGAATCGGCATTAACGATGGCGGTGAAGTCAGGAACCCCTGAAGCAGTTGCACTTCTTTTGAACAAAAGTGCTGCGGTAAATGTTTTAGATAAAGACGGAAACAATTTGGGATACTACTTAATACAATCCTACAGACCAATGAGTCGTGGCCCAGAAGTGGCAAATGGACCATCACAAGATCCTTTTGACGCTAAAATAAAATTGCTGCAAGACGAAGGATTCAACTTAGTCGCTCCTCAAAAAGACGGAAGTACGCTCTACCACTTTGCTATCGCCAAAAACGATTTGGCATTATTAAAGAAAATCACCAATTTGAACATTGATGTAAATGCAAAAAATAAAGATGGTTTAACTGCGTTGCACAAAGCAGCCATGATTGCTAAAGACGATGCTATCATAAAATACCTAGTGTCTATTGGTGCCAAAAAAGAAATCACCACTGATTTTGACGAAAGCGCCTACGCCTTAGCAAAAGAAAATGAGTCTTTAACAAAAAACAACGTTTCTCTAGAATTTTTAAAACAATAGTATGCAATCAATATTAAAATTAGGTGTAACAGCTTTGCTATTATCCTTATTATCTTTTCAGGCTTCCGCACAAACCAGTAAATACAAATGCATGCTGCAAATGTCAAACTACATGGGAGAAGGCGCTTATATTGTAGTTTCACTTATAAACGCTAAAGGCGATTATGTAAAAACGTTATATGTAATGGGTGATGATAAAAAATGGTACAAAACCCTTAAAGAGTGGCACAAATTTTACGCTAAAAAACCAGAAAACATCAGCGCCAAAACCGGAGCTTCTGTAACTGGTGGTGACCGAAGCATCACAACAATAGAAATTGAAGATGCTAAAATCAATAAAGGATTTAAATTACGATTTGAAACAGCAGTAGAAGATCATAAATATAATACCGCTGATTTAGAAATTCCACTCACAACTGAAGGAATTGCTGCAAAAACTGAAGGTAAAGGTTACATTCGCTACGTAAGATTAAATAAAATTTAAAAAACAGCTATATTTGCTAAAGGTAGTTTGGGCGTGACCCTCTCTAAAAAAGGTCGGGTCGGGTCTTCCGTTCCCGCTTTTTTTATAAAGACAAAAAAGCCTTTATAAAAAAGAGCTCCACTTCAACCCCTCACGCAAGCGCAGCGGTAAAGCAACCAAAAATATTTAAACAACATTTTAATCCAGTTTCAACTCCCTCCCTCCGGGGAGGGTTGGGGTGGGGAAACATACAACTTGACAAATGACTCTTTCTTTTTGGCGTTACTTACATTTGGCTTTGGCTGTATTTTCTGCTGCATTTTTAGTGTTGGCGTCCGCAACTGGTGTCATACTTGCCGTAGATGCCATACAGGAGAAAACACCGCCATACAAAGTAGAAAATTTTGAAAAAATAACACTCGAAGAAACTTTACCAGCACTAAAAAAAGCGTATCCCGAAATAACGGAATTGAATGTTGACCACAATCAATTTGTGACCCTGCAAGGTATTGACTGGAAAGACAATGATGTTAATGCTTACATCGACCCAAGAACTGGAAAAATACTAGGAGAACCCATCAAAAAAAGTGCGTTTATCCAATGGACAACAGCGCTCCATCGTTCTTTATTCCTTAAAGAAACCGGGCGTTTTTTTGTTGGTTTTATTGCCTTTTTGTTAATATTGATTTCCATTTCGGGTTTTGCTTTGATACTCAACCGTCAAAGAAGTCTTCGCAGTTTATTTTCTAAAATTGTAAAGGAAAATTTTGTACAATATTACCATATTTTTTTAGGTCGATTATCACTGATTCCAATTCTGATAATTGCACTTTCGGGTACGTATTTAACCTTGGAAAAGTTTAATTTTTTCTTCGAAAAAACAGATGTAGAAGAAAAAACCGAAATAGCAACACGTACGTCTATTTCAAAAAAAGAAACTCCTATTTCAGTTTTTAAAAACACGCTTCTGGCTGATGTTAAAAAAATTGAATTCCCTTTTTCAGATGATCCTGAGGAATATTATAGCATTACATTAAAAGACCGAAAAATAGAAGTCAACCAAATTACTGGCGCGATAGTGCGTGAAATTCCTTTTCCGTTGCAAACTTTAGTGTCAGACTTGAGTCTTAATTTGCATACCGGTCGCAGCAGTATTTTATGGGCGATAATTTTAGGAATAGCGAGTTCAAATATTTTATTTTTTATCTACTCCGGTTTTGCCATGACGCTAAAACGAAGAGCGAGCCGAATTAAAAATAAATACAAAGCTGAAGACAGCACATTCATTTTACTGGTAGGTTCCGAAAATGGAAGTACGCTACTATTTGCCAATGCCATTCAGAAACAATTGCTTACCAACGGAAAAAAAGTTTTTCTTACCGAAATAAATAATTATTCAGTTTATCCGATAGCAGAGCATCTTATCGTATTTACTTCAACCCACGGACTGGGCGATGCGCCTTCGAATGCGGGTAAATTTATAGCACTGGTCAATAAAACTGAACAAAATCAAAAAATCAATTTTGCGGTCGTTGGTTTTGGGTCGAAAGCGTATCCTGATTTTTGCGGTTTTGCCCGTGAAATTGATACCGTTTTGGAAAAACAAAATTGGACTGAACGCTTATTAAAATTACAAACCGTAAATGACAAATCAGCGAAAGAATTTGTAAAGTGGATTAAATTATGGAGTGCCAAAACAGGAATTCCACTTTCGGCAACTCCATCTTTATATAGTAAAGTTCCAAAAGATTTGCAAAAGCTGACCGTACTTGATAAAACTGCCATTTCTGATACGGAACATACTTTTTTACTTACATTACGTTCTAATAAGAATGCTAAATTTACTTCTGGGGATTTACTGGCTATTTATCCTTCAAACGACAATCAAGAACGTCTCTACTCTATTGGAAATCATAACGGCAACATACAATTAGTGGTAAAACTGCATCCTTCTGGTTTGGGTTCAGGCTATTTATATGGCGTTAAAAAGGGATCTGTTTTCAAGGCACGAATTATTAAAAATCTATCATTTCACTTCCCGAAAAAAGCATCTAAAGTAGCACTGATTTCAAATGGAACCGGCATTGCTCCTTTTCTGGGAACGATAGAACAAAATAAGAAAAAAATTGAAATTCATTTGTATTGTGGTTTTCGAAAAGCAACTGAAACTGTAATAGTATATGAAAAATTTGCTGCTGAAATGATTCAAAAACAGCAACTTAAAAGTTTTCATGTGGCGTTATCCCGCGAAGTAAACCATCACTATGTAATGGATCTAATCAAACGAGATGCTGATTTTTTTATGGATTTACTGTCACAGGGAGGCGTTGTAATGATTTGCGGTTCTCTTGCGATGCAAAAGGACGTGGAAGCGGCTCTTGATGCACTCTGTCTTGCGAAAGCAACTTTGAGAATTGCAGATTATAAGGCTAATAGACAAGTGCTGACGGATTGTTATTAAATCCTCTCCCCAGCCTTCTCCAAAGGAAAGGGAGCCGAAACTAAATTGAATTTACAATAACTACTGCTGTTTTTGTAGAATTGCTCCGCGTGAGTGATGGCAGTGAAGCTCTTTTTTTGAGAGGCTTTTTTCAGCCACTCAAAAAAAAGCGGGAACGTACAGCACGACCCGAAGTTTTTACGCAGGGTCACGCCCAAATAATTTTAACATTGAATTTTATGTTTATAAAATACTTCTTTTTACTGATTGCGATACTTTTTCTGAGTCAAGGAAGTCATGCACAAATCGGACGAAAAAGAACCACCTTACTTATGGGCGGTCGATTTGACATTACCATTGTAGCGAAGGATTCATTGTCAGCAGAACAAAACATAGATGCTGCTATTGTCGAAATTACACGAATAGAAAATTTGATTTCCGACTGGAAACCGGACTCGCAAGTATCAGAAGTGAACCAAAATGCGGGTATTCGGCCGGTGAAAGTGGACAGGGAAGTTTTTGAATTGACGCAAAGAGCGATTCGGTTTTCTGAAGTGACTAATGGCGGTTTTGACATCAGCTTTGCGGCAATGGATAAAATCTGGAAGTTCGACGGCTCCATGACTGAGATGCCTTCGGCGGAAGCCATTCAAAAATCAGTTGAAAAAGTAGGCTACAAAAATATAATATTGGATAGCGTCCGATCAACCATTTTTCTAAAACTAAAAGGGATGAAAATTGGATTTGGCGCATTAGGAGAAGGATACGCCACCGATAAATGCCGGGATATGATGCTTGCAAAAGGCATTCAAGCCGGAATTATAAACGGATCAGGAGATATGAGCACTTGGGGAAAACAGCCTAATGGAAAAGCTTGGAATATCGGTATTACGAATCCTTTTCATCCTGAAACAATTTTAGCTGTTGTACCATTAGAACAAGATGCCGTAACGACATCAGGCAGCTACGAAAAATTTGTTGTTTTTGACGGAAGACGCTATTCACATATCATCAATCCAGCAACGGGATATCCCGCTACAGGCTTATGCAGTGTGACGGTTTTTGGTCCAAATGCTGAAATGGCAAACGGTTTAAGCACTTCATTGATGGTTTTAGGGAAAACAACAGGACTGCTTTTGCTCAACAAATACCCTAATTATAGGTGCGTCATGATTACAGATAATGGAAAAGTAGTGAAATCAAAAAACTTCCGAATCAAGAAATTTAAGACCAAGTTCTTAGAAATTAAATAGTATACGGCAAAGCATAAGTACCACATCCAATTGTGTATGAAAAATAATTTTTACTCATAAACCATTCCTGATTATTTACCCAGACTATTTAAATTCAAAAAATAATTCTCTAAAAAATCGATTCTTTTGTCGCTTTATTTTTGATCATTTTCATTTTAAGCTTTACCATTTAAATAACCTAAACTCTTTATTAGTTTTGCTTTTATGTTACTTATTGGATTTGTTCCTCAGCACTATTTATCGTTCAAATTTACCTTAACATAAATTAACATAAGACATTTGCAGCTCTTTCAGACACAATTAACCGCAGGCACAACCGTCAAATATTACTTTTAAGGTTTAAAAAATGAATTTTATTAAGAATTATTTAATTTTTTAAAAATATAAATATTTACAAAACAACACCTTACAATTAAATATAAATATTATTCATATTTAATCTAAATAAGTTTTGCAAAACCACACTTGGGTTTTATATTTGCATTATTATTTTTAATTATTCCAAATAAACAATCATGAAATATATTTTCCTTCCCACATTAACCCTTTTATTTAGTCTATCGTGTTTTGCGCAAGAATCACTAAATCCATCTGACGATAAAAATTTTGATGACCCTTTCGAATCAATAACGGATACGATAAAAAACAAAAAAGGTGGAATTCTTAAAGAAGTTATTGTTACGGCCAACAAAGAGAAAAAGGTAGTTTCAGCATTAAGATCAGGATTAAAACCAATGGACACTCCGCAAAGTGTTCAGGTTATTGGAGCTGAAATAATTGAGCAACAGCAAGCCATTCGTCTAAGTGAAGTTATCAAAAATGCTAATGGTATTTATGTAGGTTCCGCACGTGGTGGCGCTCAGGAATCGTTTTTCTCAAGAGGGTATGATATGTCAGCCAACAATATGTTTAAAAATGGTTTCCGTTATAATGCAGGTTCTATTCCGGAAGTTTCAGGTTTAGAGAAAGTGGAGTTTCTTAAAGGTGGTTCTGCCTTATTGTACGGAAACGTTGCTCCGGGTGGAATTTTAAATTTGGTAACAAAAACGCCTTCTTTCAAAAGTGGTGGAGAAATTACAATGCAAGCAGGGAGTTATTCCTATTATAAACCATCGATTGATTTCTACGGACCTTTAAATAAACATATCGCTTATCGATTTAATGCGTCGTACGAAAACTCAGAAAGCTTTAGAGATTATGTCAAAAATGAGCGTATTTATATAAATCCTTCATTTCTTTTTAAAGTAAGCGATAAAACTCAAATTACGGTACAAGGTGACTATCTTAGTGCCGATTGGACACCTGATTTTGGGACTGGAATAATTGGTAAAACAATTTTAGATTTGCCCCGAAACACGTATTATGGAGCGCTTTGGTCAACAGGTAAAACAAAATCATCCAGTGCTTCAGTATTGGTCAATCATGATTTCAACAACAACTGGAAATTAAGTTTTAATTCTTCTTTTCAGTCTTACAACAGAACTCAAAAATCGACTGCACAGTTAAACTCGATTGACGCCAATGGAAATTGGAAACGTGGCTTGACACAAGCTGATGCTTCTGAAAAAATATTTGGAGATCAATTAAATTTACAAGGAACCTTTAACACTGGAAGCATCAAACACCAAATATTTACAGGAGTTGATTATGAAAATTCTATGGCACCAAGTTATACTTTTGGCTTCTATGCCAATCCAAATGGTACGAAGGCTTTAACCACTGAAGCAACTGCCATAAATCTATTCAATTACGATTATAGCACACAAAGCCTCACCTCGCCATATTCAACTAGAAGAACCCAACTGGCTACTACAGATACACAACGTTTTGGAGTATATGCGCAAGATTTAATTTCGATCACTGATTATGTTAAGGTTTTGGCCGGACTGCGTTGGTCATGGCAAGAAAGTGAGGTCACAACCTCCAAAGAAGTGATAGGGAAAGTGAATGGAGTTGACGCCATTACAACAACTCTAGATAATGCAACCGCTACAACTGGAACTAAAAACTTAAACAGAGCCTATTCCCCAAAAGCGGGACTGGTAATTCAACCAAATAAAGATTTGTCTTTGTTCGCCAGTTATTCGAACTCATTTACTCCTAATAGCGGAACAACGGTAGATTTGCGACCTTTAGATCCTTCTATAATAGATCAATTCGAGGTGGGTATCAAAAAAGATTTTTGGAAAGGTATTTTGAGTACCAATGTAACAGCATATCAAATCTCAAACAATAATTTAGCTCAAACCGTTTTGTTTGCGGCTGACGGTGTAACACCTAATGTAAATACGAACTTAAAAGAACTGGTAGGGGGAACAAAAGGAAAAGGAATTGAAATAGATGTTACTGCAAAACCAACACTAGGTTTGAACATCATTGCCGGATATAGCTTTAACGAAACCAAAATTTCTAAATCTTCAGGAACAAGCGGAAGTCTTGTAATAGGGGATATTTTAGCAAGAACACCAAAACATACAGCCAATTTGAGTTTTTTCTACAAATTGCCTAGCGGGGCACTGAAAGGGCTTACTTTTGGAGCCATCGGGAACTATATTGGTGACCGAACAGGAGGTTGGAATGACCGTTATGTATGGACAGAAAACAAACCAGTAACTGCTCCAAAAACATATACTGTGACTATTGAAGACCGTGACATTCCATTAAAAGGGTATACAACAATTGATGTTTCTGCAGGTTATGAATGGAAGAAATTCTCCATCTTGTGCAAACTATCTAATGTGACAAATGAGTTGAATTACACCGTACACGAAAATTACAGTGTAAATCCAATCGCTCCACGTCAAGTATTGACAAGCTTGAAATATAAATTCTAAAACCTTACTTAGGTTGTATTTTATCCAAAGTTTTTCTGTCCCTTTCATTTTTTTGATAAGCAGAAAAAGTTTTGAATTTTTTAATAAAAAAATCCCATCTCCTTTTGACCGGAAATGGGATTCTATATTTTAGAAGAATTTGAAGTTATTTCAAACCCGCCAAACTGTGTTCGATAGTTTCAATTTTTGCCAAAGCGTCGGCTTCTTTTTGTCTTTCGTTTGCCAATACTTTCTCTGGCGCACCAGCCACAAATTTCTCATTTGCCAGTTTGTTTTGAACCGATTTCAAGAAACCTTGCGTATACTCCAACTCTGTCGTAAGTTTAGCAATCTCAGCTTTTACATCAATGTTTCCGGTTATTGGAATGAAATATTCATTTGATTTTACACGGAAAGATAATGCTCCGTCCACTTTATCTGAAACATATTCTAATGAAGTAATATTCCCTAATTTGGTTACTACCGAATCAAAATAAGTGGAAGCTTTGTCATTGTTTACTACTTTCAGTTCGATTGTATCTTTGAAAGGAATATTTTTGTCTTTACGAATTGTTCTGATCCCAGAAATCACTTCAATTGTATTCTCAAAATCAGCAATTAAACTGGCATTGAACGGTTTCATTTCCGGCCAAGTTGAAACGATTAATGCTTCTTCTGTAGTTCTTTGATCAAGAATTTGGTAAATTTCCTCTGTTAAGAACGGCATAAACGGATGCAATAATTTCAAGTTATTTTCCAGCATTGCTATGGCTTTCGCCAAAGTTAAGCTGTCAATTGGCTGTTGGTAAGCTGGTTTTATCATTTCAAGAAACCATGAACAGAAATCGTCCCAAACCAATTTATAAATTGCCATTAACGCATCGGAAATTCTATATTTTTCAAAATTATCTTCGATTTCCAAAAGCGTTTGTTGCGATTTGGCTTCATACCATTCAATCGCAACTTTTGATGATTCCGGTTGCGGTATGGCATCTGAAACTTCCCAACCTTTTATTAGTTTGAACGCATTCCAGATTTTATTGGTAAACGCCTTTCCTTGATTGCACAATTCTTCATCAAACATAATATCATTTCCTGCAGAAGCGCTCAAAAGCAATCCCACACGAACTCCATCAGCTCCAAATTTTTCGATTAAATCCAAAGGATCCGGAGAATTCCCTAATGATTTGGACATTTTACGTCTTTGCTTGTCACGAACCAAACCAGTCAAATATACATTTGTAAATGGTTTTTTGCCTGTATATTCATAACCTGCTATGATCATTCTCGCTACCCAGAAAAACAAAATATCCGGACCGGTAACTAAATCATTCGTTGGATAATAATATTTAAAATCTTCACTTTCCGGATCCATAATTCCGCCAAAAACAGACATTGGCCACAGCCAAGAGGAAAACCAAGTATCCAAAGCATCAACGTCTTGTCTTAAATCTTTTGTTTCAAGTTTCAAGTTTAAAGTTTTGGCTTTTGCCAATTCTAAAGCATCTTCTATATTCTCGGCAACCACAAAATCTTCTTTTCCATCACCATAGAAATACGCAGGTATTTGTTGTCCCCACCACAATTGACGTGAGATATTCCAATCGCGAATGTTGTTCAACCAGTGTGCGTACGTATTATTAAAACGAGCAGGATGCAATTTGATTTCACCATCTTCTAATACTGATTTAATAGCAGGTTTCACCAAATCTTCCATTTTCAAGAACCATTGGTCTGACAAACGAGGCTCGATAACCGCCTTGGTTCTTTCCGAAGTTCCTACTTTATTCAAGTGAATTTCTGTTTTTGCTAAAGCACCAATTGTTTCTAATTCTTTGGAAATTTCCTCACGAACCACAAAACGGTCTTTTCCTTGGTAATGCAATCCAAAACTATTCAAAGTAGCATCTTCATTGAAAATATCAATAATCTCCAAATTATGCTTTTCTCCCAATGCCTTGTCATTCATATCGTGCGCCGGAGTTACTTTCAAACAGCCTGTTCCAAATTCGATATCGACATATTCATCTTCAATAATTGGAATTACCCTTCCGCAAATGGGTACAATGGCTTTTTTGCCTTTCAAATGAGCAAATCGTTCGTCATTTGGATTAATACAAATTGCAGTATCTCCAAAAATAGTTTCCGGACGTGTGGTTGCAATCGTCAGGAAATCTTCGCTTCCTTCGATTTTATATTTTAAGAAATATAATTTTCCTTGTTGTTCTTCATAAATTACTTCTTCGTCAGACAAAGTCGTTTTGGCTTCGGGATCCCAGTTTACCATTCGGTATCCTCTATAAATCAGTCCTTTGTTGTATAAGTCTACAAAAGAACGAATCACCGACGCTGACATATCAGGATCCATCGTAAACTTGGTTCGTTCCCAGTCACAAGAAGCTCCCAGCTTTTTTAATTGATCTAAAATTACACCACCATATTTATCCGTCCATTCCCAGGCATGCGCCAAGAATTCTTCGCGAGTCAAATCATTTTTATTAATTCCTTCCGCTTTTAATTTGGCAACCACTTTTGCTTCAGTTGCAATTGAGGCGTGATCCGTTCCCGGAACCCAGCATGCGTTGAAACCTTTAAGACGCGCTCTTCTAATTAACACATCTTGAATCGTATTGTTTAACATGTGCCCCATGTGCAAAACTCCAGTCACATTTGGTGGCGGAATCACAATGGTATATGGTTTTCTGTGATCTGGCTCCGAATGAAAATAATTATTTTTCATCCAGTAGTCGTACCACTTATTTTCAATAGTTTTAGCGTCAAATTGTGCAGGAATTGTCATTTTATCGTGGATTCGTTTACTCGTTAAATTCAAGTGTTTGTTGCCTATGTTAAACTGATAACAAAAGCAACAGGTACATTTTATATTTTGGTCTAATATTTGTAATTAAATTGCGGAACAAAAGTAAATAATTAAGTAGATTATAAAAAGAGAAATAAAAATTTGTGCATTAATTAAAAGAAACTAATTTTACTAAATGATTTTAAATAAATGAAAATGAAAAAAACTTTAATTTTATTCGCATTCGCATTGATCAGCAGCATCGGTTTTGCTCAAAATGGCCCTAAAATTGAGTTTGCCGCGAAAGACAACACTATTGATTACGGAAAAGTTACCAAGAATGAAAATGGCTCTCGTGATTTTATTTTTACAAACACAGGTAATGCTCCATTAATTATTACTAATGTACTGTCTACTTGTGGTTGCACGGTTCCTACAAAACCTGATGAACCAATTATGCCTGGAAAAACAGGAAAAATAACTGTAAAATACAACATGGCTCCTGGACCCATCAGAAAAACAATAACAGTTGAGTCAAATGCAGTGAATTACGAAGCTGGTAGAGTTGCTCTGAAAATAAAAGGAGAAGTGATTTCCAATTAATTTTAGAATTAATAATAAATTAAAAACGCTTTTGGATAATTTTTCCAAAAGCGTTTTATTGTCATAGGATATCGTCCAGCTTAAACCGAAACTTTAAAATTTGGCTTTCCCGTTCAATCTCAATATCAATCCACTTATCCTCTACCGACTTAAAAAGAAAATTGATTTCTTGCAAAGAATATTGATAAGGAATGTTGTTATTAATTTTTATAATAATATCTCCTTTTTGCAATCCTACTTTTGCCGCTGGCGAATTCTTCCTAACGTTAGCTATTTCATAAATAGGTTTCAATTTAAATTTATATTTAAAATCAGTAGTTACACTAACCCCGCCGGATTCATTATATCTCGTACTTAACGGAACTGTTCCCATGCGCACAGTTTCCTGAACCCACTGCAAACCATTGTGCTGTATTTCAACACCACTTTTATTGTAACTAAAAGGAGCTTGATAATCACTGTTTTTTTTGAAATAAAGTTGCTGTTCCCTATAATCAAATATGACCGTAAACCGTCTCATGATTTCGCCACCTACTGACCCCATTCGGTCTGGCACCATAGAAACGTTTCTAATTGAAATGGAGTCTGGAAAAGCCACAACCGGATTATTGAAGATAAAATCCCCCATCTGAAATTTCTCAATTCGGGCTCTTTTGCCTTCAACATCGCCACTAAAACCCCTGCCCAAAAAATCATCAAAATTTTTCTCTGGAACTTTAATCCATTTTGAGCGATCTTGAAACAACCAAATTGCATCGCTGTTACCAATATCAACCAATAATTTAACTGTTACGTCGCGATTACTCTGATAAACGCTGCTTTTTAAATATGGTTTCGAATTTTCGATAGAAATAGGAATGGAGCTAAATTTTTTAGCCATTTTAACTCTGTTTTTAGCCGTGTCTTTGTAAACGACAACTCTTCTTTTTCGGTAATCAATTTTGACTAAATTATTTCTAAAAAACTGGTAACCAATAATACCGTTGACGGGAATACCAATGTGAGATGATAAATTAAAATCAGGGTCCAAAACAATATAAAGCATGTGATTTCTATTCTTTAGACTGCTAAATTCTAAAATATTATTTGTCGATTTCAATCCTTCAACAGCCTCTTGGCTTCCTAAACCTTTTAATAGTATTTTTTCAATATTAAAAAAACGGACTTCTTTTTTATCTTCTAAACTGAACAATATAGTTTCAACTACACCAGTGTCCAGCAAAAAATTTAATTCTATCCCATTCACTTTAATAGGTACAAAAACCAAATTGTTGATTAATTTGAAGGGAACACTTATCTTATTTGCTTCTTTTTCAAACTGGAATCCTTGTTGCGAATAAGCTGAACAAACACAGCAGTAAATAAGTAATAAAAAGAGCGGTTTTTTCATTATTTTTTCTTTTCCATAAAATTAATAAATAAATAATATCAAAATGCAGATTTAACAATATATACAGCTTTTGATTAGAATAAATTCGGAAAAAAAATTGCAAATTTGCAATTCAATAATTTAAGACTATGCCAACAATATCAAACAAAGGCAAACAAATGCCAGAATCGCCAATACGAAAATTAGTTCCGTATTCAGAAATTGCCAAGAAAAAAGGAAATAAAGTATATCATTTAAACATAGGTCAACCGGATATAAAAACACCCGAAGTTGCAATGAATGCTGTTAAAAATATTGATTTAACTATTTTAGAATACAGTCATTCTGCCGGAAACGAAAGTTATAGAAAAAAATTATCGGCATATTATATCAATCAAGGTATTTCGGTAAACCTCGAGGACATTATAATTACCACAGGTGGATCAGAGGCACTTATGTTTGCCATGGGAAGCACGATGGATCACGGCGATGAAATCATTATCCCGGAGCCTTTTTATGCAAATTATAACGGATTTTCAACGGCTTCAGGAGTTATTGTTGTCCCTGTAATTTCGACAATAGAGACTGGTTTTGCTCTTCCGGCTGTAGAAGATTTTGAAAAACTGATCACTCCAAAAACAAAAGCGATTCTTATTTGCAATCCAGGAAATCCAACTGGATATTTATATTCCAAAGAAGAAATCATGAAACTGGCAGCATTGGTCAAAAAACATGACTTATTCTTAATCTCTGATGAAGTATATCGTGAATTCACTTATGATGGAGATGTACATTATTCTGTAATGAATGTTCCCGGACTTGAAGAACACGCCATTATGATTGACTCTGTTTCTAAAAGATACAGTATGTGTGGCGCAAGAATAGGATGTATTGTGTCTAAAAACAAGGAAGTCATGGCTGCTGCAATGAAATTTGCACAAGCAAGATTAAGCCCGCCAACCATTGAACAAATTGCAAGCGAAGCCGCTCTGGACACACCGCAAAGTTATTTTGACGAAGTAATTTCAGAATATAGAGAACGAAGAGACACTTTAATTGAAGAGTTAAATAAAATAGACGGTGTTATTGTAAGCAAACCAAAAGGAGCTTTTTATTGTATCGCGCAATTACCGGTGGACAACGCTGATGCATTTGCAAAGTGGCTTTTAGAAAGTTATGACCTAGATGGTGAAACCGTAATGGTAGCACCCGCAGCTGGGTTTTACTCGACACCTGGAGTGGGATTAAATCAGGTTCGTATTGCTTATGTTTTGAAAAAAGAAGACTTAATAAGTGCCGTACGCATACTAAAAGCAGCAATTCCTGTTTACAATGCAGCCCAAACAAAAGCGTAATTAACGTATATTTCAGTTTTACTCATTGAGTAAACGGAAGGATTTTATAAAAAGGCAATAACACACCCGTTATTGCCTTTCTTTTTAGGTCCAAAAACAAAAAAAATCTCCTGATTAATCGACAAAGTACTCTTAAATAATAAGAGCGATAGAAATTCTTTACTTTTTATTATTTATCTTTACCCCTTAAATATTTATACCCACTATAATAGTTGCTTTTAATGATAAAAAACGAAGAATTGCAAGACGAATTAGGAGACAATCATGTTAGTTTATCCGCGAATAATCCAGTAAGAGACGATGCTTTTGAACTTACTGATGATGAAAAAATTGAAAAAATAAAAAAAGACGTCGAGAGTATTCTAATCACACTTGGAATGGACTTGACCGATGATAGTTTAAAAGGCACACCCAATCGTGTTGCTAAAATGTTTGTGACGGAAATTTTTGGAGGTTTGAATCCTGCAAAAAAGCCAAAAGCTTCCACATTTGACAACAATTACAAATACGGTGAAATGTTAGTTGAAAAAAACATCATCGTATATTCTACCTGCGAACATCATTTATTACCCATTATAGGAAGAGCTCATGTGGCTTATATTTCTAACGGAAGAGTTATTGGTTTATCTAAAATGAATCGTATAGTGGAGTATTATTCCAAAAGACCTCAGGTTCAAGAGCGTTTGACGATGCAAATTGTTCAGGAATTACAAATTGCTTTGGGTACCGAAAATGTAGCTTGCGTGATTGATGCCAAACACCTTTGCGTAAATTCAAGAGGAATTAGTGATATAGAAAGTAGCACTGTGACATCTGAATTTGGCGGAAAATTTAAAGATAGTGTAACTCGTAGAGAGTTTCTGGACTATATTAAATTAGAAACAAAGTTCTAAGTAACCCGATTTATTTAGTACCCATAAATTCCTAGCCCTGATGGAAGCGGCATCCTTTTTATGGCTTCTTTAGCCATAAAAAGATACAGCAAACAGCAGGAAATGGCTCAAAAAAATAAAAAAATGCCTTTATACAATACGCAAACGCTTAAAATATACAATTCTCTTTCGGGAGAAAAAGAAACATTTACACCCATTCACGAAGGAAATGTTGGGATGTATGTTTGTGGGCCAACGGTTTACAGCAATGTGCATCTTGGAAACGTGCGTACTTTTATGTCTTTTGATGTGATTTTCAGGTATTTTCTACATTTGGATTACAAAGTGCGTTATATTAGGAACATTACTGATGTGGG
Organism: Flavobacterium sp. DSR2-3-3; assembly: GCF_049896585.1. NCBI lineage: Bacteria > Pseudomonadati > Bacteroidota > Flavobacteriia > Flavobacteriales > Flavobacteriaceae > Flavobacterium > Flavobacterium sp. DSR2-3-3. The sequence goes on along the minus strand of NZ_JAFCUP010000004.1, from coordinate 111,956 downwards.
CCATATTGTGGATGATGTGGATGAAGGCGAGGATAAAATCGCCAAAAAAGCGCGTCTGGAGCAACTAGAACCGATGGAAGTTGTACAGCGTTACACCGTAGATTTTCATGACATTTTGAATGCATTTAACTTTTTGCCACCAAGTATTGAACCAACGGCAACGGGTCATATTATTGAACAAATCGAAATTATAAAGACTATCATTGAAAAAGGAATTGGTTATGAAGCCAATGGATCCGTTTATTTTGATGTGGTAAAATTTAATCAAACCAATCATTACGGACGATTAAGCGGACGGAATATTGAGGATATGCTTGCCAATACCCGTGATCTTGACGGACAAAGTGACAAGAGAAATCCACAGGATTTTGCGCTTTGGAAAAAAGCGGAAACCCAACATATCATGCGTTGGCCTTCGCCTTGGAGCGATGGATTTCCAGGATGGCACTTAGAATGTACCGCAATGAGCACTAAATATTTAGGCAATCATTTTGACATTCATGGTGGCGGAATGGATTTAAAATTCCCGCATCATGAGTGCGAAATCGCACAAAACGAAGCCTGTACCGGTCAAACTCCAGTTAATTATTGGCTACATGCCAATATGCTCACCTTGAACGGTAAAAAAATGGCTAAATCTACGGGCAATAATATTTTACCAAGAGAAATATTGACGGGAGAAAACACGATTTTGAGTAAAGCATTCTCAGCATCGGTTGCGCGATTTTTTATGTTACAGGCGCATTACCGAAGTATTCTTGATTTCTCTGATGACGCCATTGTTGCTGCCGAAAAAGGATACAAACGATTAATGGAAGCGATGAATTCATTAAAAGAGATCACTGCTGGCACAAAAAGCACGGTTAATATTGCTGCTTGGAAACAGTCCTGTTATGACGCGATGAATGACGACTTTAATACGCCAATTTTGATCGCGCAGTTGTTTGAAGGCGTTCGATTTGTCAATTTATTAAAGGATGAAAAAGAAACTTTGAATGCCGATGACTTAAATTATTTTGCAAAAACAATGCATGCATTTGTTTTTGACGTTCTAGGTTTAGAAGATGAAAAAGTTTCGGACAGCAGTAACGATAAGTTAGAAGGGACAGTGAATATGCTTATCGAAATGAGAAAACAGGCCAGAGACAACAAGAATTTTACTTTGTCCGATCAAATTAGAGACCAATTAATTGCTTTAGGAATTCAGTTAAAAGACGGAAAAGAAGGAACAACATTTAGCATTTAGTCTTCAGTTATCCATTTTTAATGATTAGTGCAGAATTTTAAATTGAAACTAATAAAATATGATTTCAAAAATCCTCATATTTCCTTTTATACTATTAGTTCGATTTTATCAAGTTGCTATTTCTCCGTTTACACCTTCCGCTTGCCGATTTGAACCGACTTGCTCATCCTACATGATCCAAGCCTTACAAATTCACGGTTTGTTTTACGGAGGATTTTTAGGAGTAAAACGCATTTTGAGTTGTCATCCTTGGGGGAAAACGGGCTATGATCCTGTTCCAAAAAAAACATGCAATCACAATCATTAACCTTTTTGAGCATAAATGTACTTAAAAACTCTATTTTTACGACTAATAAATAAATTTAACACTAAATGACACACGCTTTAAACATCGTTTGGAATCCATCAGAAGGAATCGATTTAGGCTTTTTTATCATTCGATATTATAGCTTAATGTTTGTAATTGCTTTTGGATTAGGCTGGTACATCATGAAACACATCTTCGAACGAGAAGGTGAATCGATAGAGAAATTGGATTCTTTGTTTATCTGGACTGTGTTGGCAACCTTAATTGGTGCTCGTTTGGGACACGTTTTCTTTTACGATTGGGAATATTACCGCAATCATTTATTAGAAATTATTTTACCTTTTCGATTTAGTCCGAATTTTGAATTTACAGGATATCAAGGTTTAGCAAGTCATGGCGCTGCTATTTCTATAATAATTGCCATGTATTTTTATAGCAAAAATATATTGAAAAGACCACAGTTATGGATTTTAGACCGTGTTGTTATTCCTGTAGCGAGTGGCGCCATTTTCGTCAGATTAGGCAACTTTTTTAATTCGGAAATTATTGGTCATGAAACCACATCTTCCTTTGGAATAAAATTCATTAAAGATCATTTTAGTCCGATGGATGCCGTCAATGCTACTCAAATAGCGAATCCTAAAGACGCCTATAAAGCCATTGCAACAGAGCCTAAATTCGCAACTTTACTGGAACAGGTTCCTGCGAGACATCCTACACAGTTATACGAAGCATTTTGTTATATTTTTGTTTTTGCAATATTGTTTTTTATGTATTGGAAAACCGAAAAAAGAAAATATACTGGATTTATTTTTGGAATGTTCCTCGTTCTTTTATTTACCGTTCGTTTCATAGTGGAATCCGTCAAAGAAAGTCAGGGTGGTTTCGAAAGCGCTTTAGGCTTGTTTTCAACAGGACAATGGCTCAGTATTCCATTTATACTTATAGGACTGTATTTCATTTTTACAGCTCAAAAAGAATTAACGAATTAAAAAATCATTTCGTTTCGAAAAAAAAGCGTTAGCGACATCAAAGTAGCTAACGCTTTTTTTATAGGGAAAATAAAAATCCAAAATCAATGTTTTTTGTATTATAACCGGAATTTTTTTTCTGTAGACCAGCGTTAGAAATGTGACGAATATTTGGCCGTATGTCCAATGTAATTCTGTTAACTTTGCAAGTGAATCCTATGGCTAAAACATCTGCGAAGGCAAAACCTTTAGACAAGCGCTCCGTTTCCGTATCTGTAATCATTGGTCCGATACTTCCTAATACATAAATAGAGGCCGATTTAAAGACTGGTTTCCTTGCCAGAAAGCCAATATTAAAAACATATTCTTTTACATCCTTTAGCTTTGTATACATCTCCCGTTTAGCTTCATAATCCGGTTCATCAGGTGCTACGAAATACAAATTTAAGAGTTGGTGTTTTGCAAAATTAAGCTCCGGTTGCAGTACTAATTCATATTTAAAGCGCTTTGTATCCTTTATTTTGTAATATAATTGCAACTTGAAATATTGGTTCGTATAAGTATAATTTCTATTTTTAAATTCATTTCCTGATCCGTAAGCAAAGCCGAATTCAATTCTATTGCCTTTATCTTGCGCATAAAATGGGATTGAACTGCAAATAACAATTACAATAAGAAGTGCTTTTTTATTCATAGAATTTAGATTTAAAACTCTTCCGCTCTTTACAATCAACTGTTAAATTACGAATTAAAAATCACACTTTGGTTTACAACAAAAAAAAGAGATTCAACTTTCGCTGAATCTCTTTTTATAAAGTATAGAAAAAAATTTTAGTCTTCTAAATGTGCTCTTTCAACCTTGTTTTTATCTTCTTTTGAAATTGTATCCACCAACACCGGTGTTGCGATAAACAATGAAGAATATGTTCCCACTACAATACCTACTAACATAGCAAATATAAATCCTCTGATTGAGTCCCCACCGAAAACAAACATAATTAACAAAACAACAATCATTGTTAATGACGTATTGATTGTTCTGGACATGGTTGTATTAATTGACTGATTTACAATATCAGAGAACGTTCCTTTAGTTTTACCGGCTAAAAACTCTCTAACCCTGTCAAATACAATAACAGTGTCGTTCATAGAATATCCAATAACGGTTAGAATCGCAGCGATAAAATGCTGATCGATTTCCATTCCAAAAGGCATGAATTTATAACATAATGAATAAATTCCTAATACAAAAATAACATCATGTGCAATGGCGGCAATCGCACCTAAACTATATTGCCACTTTCTGTAACTGATCATTAAGTATAAAAACACTATTGCCATTGCTCCAAGTACTGCCCAATATGCATTAGTTTTAATATCCTGCGCTACTGTTGGACCAACTTTAGAAGCTAATAAAACTCCTACTTTTTTACCATCGTAAGCATTTATAAATTTATCATATGTCATATCTGCTGAAAAATGTTGTTTTAAAGTCGCAAATAACAATTTATTCACTTCTTCATCTGCTTTTATTCCTGGTTCTTGAACTTTAAATTTGGTAGTTATTTTTAATTGATTATTATTACCAAAAACTTTTACTTCAGCACTACCATCAAAAACTTTTGCTAATTCTGCTTTTACAGTTTCTGTTTCAATTGGTTTTTCAAAACGCACTTGGAATGTTCTTCCTCCCACGAAATCAACTCCCTCATCTAGACCGTTTGTTGCTAATGAAATAACACTAATAATTACAACGATACTGGAGAACAAATAAGTCCATTTTTTCATTCCTAAGAAATCAAAATGAAAATTATTGAACATATTTTTAGAAAAATTTGTTACAAAAGTCAAATTGTTCTTTTTGCTTATATTCCAGTCAATGAAGATCCTTGCAATAAAGATTGAAGTAAATAAAGATGTTACTATACCGATCAATAATGTAGTGGCAAAACCTTTAATTGGTCCTGAACCAAAAATAAATAACACTGCTCCAGTTAAAATATGGGTTACATTCGCATCTGTAATGGATGACATCGCACCTCTCCAGCTGTACGAAGTTTTTACCGCTTCTTCCAGAGTTTTACCAGCACGCAATTCTTCTTTTGCTCTTTCGTAAATAATGATATTTGCATCCACTGCAGTACCCATCGTAAGAACAATACCAGCAATACCCGGCAATGTTAATACTGCTCCAAGACTTGCTAAAATTCCGAATAAGAATAATAAGTTAACCGCTAGTGCAACATTTGCATACCATCCGGCTTTACCATAATAAATCATCATCCAAAGTGATACTAAAAGTAATCCGATCAAAGCGGAGTTAGTACCATTATCAATTGCTTCCTGACCTAAGGATGGACCTACAACCTCTGACTGTACAATATCTGCAGCTGCAGGAAGTTTACCCGCTCTTAAAACATTTGCTAAATCTTTAGTTTCTGTTACATCAAAAGCTCCTGAAATTTCAGATCTACCACCTGATATTGGGCCCGTAGAAACTCCAGGTGCGGAATAAACGATATCATCAAGAACAATAGCGATATTGCTTTTTTGAGTATATGCTCTACCAGTTAGTTCTTCCCAAGCTTTTGCACCTTGACCGTTCATTTGCATAGAAACAGCCGGTTTACCACTTTGATCAAATGTATCGCTTGCATCAGTAATTACGCCACCGCTCATTGCAGGCACATTATCTCTATTTCCTTTTAAAGCGTATAATTCTACAGCATCAACATCTTTTGCTTTAGCATCTTTTATTATCATTGGTTTACCCCAAACAAATTTTGCATATCGTTGGTCACCTGCTAATAAAATTCTGATATTAGCTCTTTTCAAATATCCGTTTACAACGGCAGTATCTTTTGGAGAGAAAAGTCCCAAAACCGGACCTCCACCTTGACCAATTATTTTATCAAATAAAGGATTTTCTCCTTTTTTAGCAGCAGTTGAATCTTTAGCATCAGTAAGTAACGCACTTAAAGAATCTTTGACAACTGGTTTTACTTCAGTCGTGTTGATTTCAGTTTTTTTCAATGACTCATTAGCAGCCATTAAAAAGTTACCTATTTCTTCAATTTTGTATGTTTCCCAAAACTGTAATTGAGCTGTGCTTGATAATAATTTTTTAGCACGATCTACATCTTTTGCACCTGGAAGTTCAACAAGAATTTGACCTGAATTTCCTAGTTTTTGAATATTAGGCTGCGTTACACCAAACTGGTCAATACGTTTTCTTAAAACTCCAAAAGCACTTTCTACAGACTCATCTACTTTTCTGGAGATAACCTTTTTTACTTGTGCATCCGTCATTTGAAAATCTACTCCACCTTCACCTTGTAAACTTCTGTTTGCGAAAATATCAGGAGAAGCTAATTTTACAGTTCCTTTTGAATTGGCATCAAAAGCATCAAAAAACTTATCTAAATACGATTTATTCCCTTGTGAATCTGCAGTCGCATCAGCCAAAGACTTATTGAAAACTGGATTTTTAGAATTATTAGATAATCCTTTTAAAATATCTTTAACAGATATTTGAAGTATAACATTGATACCACCTTCTAAGTCAAGACCTTTATTGATCTGCTTATCACTTACTTCATTAAAAGTAAAATTAGTAAACCCAAGATTAAATACTTCTTCTTTACCAATAGAATCTAAATATTTTACTTCTTTGTCAGCATTTCCATTAGCAAAAGATTTTGCATCGTTTTTTACTTTGCTTGCGACAAAAGTGAAAGAAAGTTGGTAAATACTTACCAATGCAAATAGAATTGCGAAAAATTTAATAAGTCCTTTATTCTGCATTATTACTAAAAATTAATTATTTTTTATTTATTTATTTTTGCTTTAAACCTTGTAAAACAACATTTTACATCCATTTTTAAATTTAAAAAAGAATCTCAATAGTTACTTCATTTTTTTTAAACCGAGCAAATATATAATTAACGTTAAGATTAACCAATTTATTTATAGATTAATCTCAAGAAAAAGACTGCAATGATGCAGTCTTATCTTTTTTCTATGTAAATTTTATACCAAAATCGATTTTAAAGCGTCATTCATTTGTCTAACGGCATCAGCACTTTTAGCAAATAAGGTTTTTTCAGCATCATTTAGTTTAATGTCAAGAATTTCTTCCACTCCATTTTTACCAATAATACATGGAACACCAATACAGATATCATTTTGACCATATTCTCCTTCAACGAAAACAGAACAAGCGATCATTTTCTTTTGGTCATTCAAAATACTATCTACCAAAAAAGCAACTGAAGCTCCCGGAGCATACCAAGCCGATGTTCCAAGAAGTCCCGTAAGTGTAGCTCCACCTACCATAGTGTCCGCAGCTACTTTTTGCAATTGTTCTTCCGAAAGAAATTGTGAAACTGGGATTCCGTTGTAAGAAGCTAATCTTGTCAAAGGAATCATAGTAGTATCACCGTGCCCACCAATAACCATTGCTGAAATATCATTAGCAGGTTTGTCTAAAGCCAAAGATAAATATGTTCTGAAACGAGAACTGTCTAAAGCTCCACCCATCCCAATAATTCTATTTTTTGGCAATCCAGTAGATTTCAATGCCAAATATGTCATGGTATCCATAGGATTTGAAACTACTACAATAATAGTATCCGGTGAATGCTTTAATACATTTTCAGCAACTGTCTTCACAATTCCTGCATTAATTCCTATTAATTCTTCACGAGTCATTCCTGGTTTTCTTGGAATTCCTGATGTAATTACCACTACATCACTTCCTGCTGTTTTAGAATAATCATTGGTAACACCTGATACTTTGGTATTAAAACCTGTATTAGTGGCACATTGCATGATATCTAATGCTTTACCTTCAGCAAAACCTTCTCTAATATCCAACAACACTACTTCGCTGGCAATTCCTCTATAAGAAATCACGTCCGCACATGTTGCTCCTACATTTCCTGCTCCTACAATGGTAACTTTCATATTTTAAAGTTTATTCGGTTATTTGTTAATTTGGTTATTTGTTTTTTCGTTATTCTATTAAAATAAAAACGAACGATTACATTACGTTACGCATCAATATTTGCGTAAACTGCATTTTTCTCAATAAATTCTCTTCTTGGCGGCACCTCATCACCCATTAACATAGAGAAAACTCTATCGGCTTCCGCCAAACTGTCAATAGTTACCCGACGCAACGTTCTAAAACTTGGATCCATTGTGGTTTCCCATAATTGCTCTGCATTCATCTCTCCAAGACCTTTATAGCGTTGAATTCCTGCGCTTCCGCCCATTCTTTCATTTGCTTGATCACGTTGTAAATCATTCCAAGCGTATTCTTTCTTGTTTCCTTTTTTGACTAAATATAAAGGTGGTGCTGCAATGTATACGTGCCCTTCTTCGATTAATTCTTTCATAAATCTAAAGAAGAACGTTAAGATTAAAGTAGAAATGTGACTACCATCGACATCGGCATCACACATAATGATTACTTTATGGTAGCGTAACTTTTCAATATTTAATGCTTTACTATCCTCCGCAGTTCCTATTGTAACGCCCAGTGCTGTAAATATATTCCGAATCTCTTCATTTTCAAAAACTTTGTGATGCATTGCTTTTTCTACGTTCAAAATTTTACCACGTAACGGTAAAATAGCCTGAAAAGCACGATCACGACCTTGTTTTGCGGTTCCTCCCGCCGAATCTCCCTCGACAAGGTATACTTCGCATTTTGCAGGATCTTGCTCTGAGCAGTCTGATAATTTTCCTGGTAATCCACCGCCACCCATTACGGTTTTGCGTTGTACCATTTCACGCGCTTTTTTGGCTGCGTGACGCGCTTGTGCTGCAAGAATTACTTTTTGAACAATAATACGGGCGTCATTTGGATTTTCTTCCAAATAATTTTCAATCATTTCACTGACCGCTTGACTTACCGGAGAAACAACTTCTCTGTTTCCAAGTTTGGTTTTAGTCTGTCCCTCAAATTGTGGTTCAGCAACTTTTACCGAAATAATCGCCGTTAATCCCTCTCGGAAGTCATCGCCGGAAATATCAAATTTCAATTTGTCTAACATTCCAGAAGCATCTGCATATTTTTTTAGTGATCTGGTTAAACCAGTTCTAAAACCTTGCAAGTGTGTTCCTCCCTCGTGCGTATTAATATTGTTTACATAAGAAAAAATATTTTCCGTGTAACTGGTGTTGTAAATTAAAGCCACTTCAACTGGAATTTCTCCTTTATCATTATCCATGGAAATAACATGCGCTATGATTGGCTCACGATTTCCATCTAAATAGCGGATATATTCTTTAAGACCTTCAGTAGAATGAAAAATTTCTGAAACAAAATTTCCTTCTTTATCTAATTCTCTTTTGTCTGTAAAAGTAATTGTAATTCCTTTATTTAAATAAGATAATTCACGCATACGAGCGGATAAAGTATCATAAGAAAACTCTATTGTTTGCGTAAATATGCTTGGATCCGGATAGAAAGTTACAATAGTTCCTCTCTTAGTAGTTTCCCCAATTTGCTTAACTGGATACAACGCCTTTCCTTTTTCATATTCTTGCTCATATACTTTTCCATCACTACTGTGAACAGTAGCTCTCAGATGATTCGATAAAGCGTTTACAACAGAAACCCCAACACCGTGAAGTCCTCCGGAAACTTTATAAGAATCTTTATCAAATTTTCCTCCAGCACCAATTTTGGTCATTACAACCTCCAATGCCGACACACCTTCTTTTTTGTGAATCCCTACCGGAATACCACGCCCATTATCTTCAACAGAAACGGATCCATCTTCATTAATATCAACTATTATGGTATCACAATGGCCTCCCATTGCCTCATCGATAGAGTTATCTACAACCTCATATACTAAATGATGTAGTCCTCGAACACCCACATCTCCGATATACATCGAAGGACGCATTCTTACGTGCTCCATTCCTTCTAATGCCTGAATACTATCTGCTGAATAACTGTCCTTCTTGATTTCTTCGCTCATATATATTTTATTCTAAAAAATGTAATTTTTGTATAACACGCAAATATATAAAAACGCAAATTATATAACCGTTAAAATCCCTTTTTAAGCCCTTAAGTTATTAACATTTGTTCATATAATTATAAAAAAAATGCTCTCAAAATTGAGAGCGTTCTTCATTTACAAATATTGAAATTATTGTTTCAAACCGTAATTCCTGTTTTAGCAATTTCGGTATCGGCTTTAACGTGCGCTGCATTGGCTCTTCCGCTTGGATCTAGGTTTTCTTGCCATTTTGGAATCCATTTCCTAACCGTTTGTGCGGCACTTACTTGTGGGTAATATTTATTAAATATCGACCTGTATAAATAGGCTTCTTTAGTTGTAGGAGAATTGTATGTAAATTCAGTCGCTGCGCCCGATAATTGCTCATCCGTAACTTGTGTCGCACAATAATCAATCAATTCATCAATCCATTGATAACCCACACCATCTGAAAATTGTTCTTTTTGTCTCCACAAAACTTCATCCGGGAGATACGGGTTTTCAGGAGTATCAAATGCTTTTCTTAAAATATATTTTTCTTTTCCATCGTACGTTTTAGGCATCTTTTCTTCTGTTTTGATGCGAACAGCGATTTCCAAAAACTTTTTGTCTAAAAACGGAACTCTAGTCTCTAATCCATGAGCCATCGTTGATTTATCGGCTCGTAATAAATCGGCAGTAAATAATTTCTGTACTCTTTCAATGGTTTCCTTTTGAAAATCTTCAGTTGAAGGTGCATTTCTAAAATACAAATACCCTCCAAAAATCTCATCGGCTCCTTCTCCTGAAAGCACCACTTTTATTCCCAAATCCGTAATCGCTTTTGATAAAAAATACATGGGCGTACTTGCTCTTATTGATGTCACATCATACGTTTCAAGATGCCAGATTAATTTATCCAGAATTTTAATTCCTTCTTCGACAGTGAAATGAACTTCATGGTGTTCTGTTTCTAAAAATTCCGCCACTTTTCTTGCAGCGGCCGCATCCGGAGCATCCGCATTTAAACCTATTGAGAAGGAATGCAATTTTTTACCGGTTTCAGCCAATAATCTGGAGGCAATTGCTGATGTCAAAGAAGAATCCAATCCTCCTGAAAGCAACACTCCAATTGGCACATCGCTCATTAACCGTTTACGAGTCGCTTCGGTCAACGTCTCTCTAATTAATTTTAAATCTAACTCTTGGTCGGCTTTTAAATAATCTTCGTATTCTGGTTTGTAATACTTAACAAAACCCGTTTTTTGAGTGTAATAATGTCCCGGAGGAAAAGTAGAAAAGGTTCTACATTGATCCGCAATAGGTTTCATTTCAGAGGAGAAATAAATTCTTCCTCTTTCGTCTAGTCCATAATACAATGGTTTCACTCCCAGCGGGTCCCTGCTGGCAATAAAATCATCTCCATCAACAACTACAAAAGCCCAGTCTCCATCTAAACGATTGCAAAAATCGTAGCCAAACTCCTCGTACAAATGCACAATAACCTCTGAATCTGATTTGGTTCTAAAAGTATGCCCGTTCAAAACACCATCTCTTAATTCCTGATGATTGTATATTTCGCCATTATGTACCATGTAAGCCGTTTTTGTGCCTTGTATCGGTTGTTTTCCGGAATGTAAATCGATTATAGACAGCCTTTCATGACTTAAAATATGTCCTTTTTCAGTCACATGTAAGTCATTTTCATCCGGACCACGATGCGTCATTCTTTTTGAAAGTTCCCCAAAAAATTGTTCATCTTTTCCCCTTCCGATAATGGCTAATATTCCGCACATAACATTAAATTTTAATTTTTTTACCAATTCAACTTGACAAATATGCGATAGCAGTTACAAATACAAAACATAATTCGTGTATTTAGTTGCTTTTTAAAACAAAAAGATGCGTTTTATCTTAAAAATGTAATTCAAACAACACTAAATTAAAACAGCCTATTACAACTGTAAATCATCAAATTTATTCATAGCTATTATTTAACTTTCTGACCTTTTAGATACGTGTTCGTTGGTTTCATTTTCACTATCTTATTTTCTTCCACTTTCATTAAATCCTGATCAAACATTACAAAATCAGCCCATTTCCCAACTTCCAAACTTCCTTTTTCTTTTTCTTCGAAATTAGAAAAAGCGGCCCAAATGGTCATTCCTCTTAAAGTTTCGGCTCTGGTCAAAGCATTTTCCATTTGAAAACCACCTTTTGGATATTCTTTACTGTCTTTTCGGGCTACGGCAGCATGAAAAGTTAGCATCGGATTCACTTCTTCCACAGGAAAATCAGTTCCAAGAGCTACCATTCCAGCTTTTTGAAGTAGTTTTTTGTAGGCGTAGGCATTTTTTAATCTTTCTTTCCCCAATCTGTCTTCAGCCCAATACATATCTGATGTGGCATGTGTGGGTTGAACCGAAGGAATAATTCCGAATCTAAAATAGTCAAAATCAGCTTCACGTAAAACTTGGGCGTGTTCAACTTTCCATCTACGGTCTTTTGTGCCTGTCAAAACTTCTTTGTATATTTTCAAAATCACCGTATTTGCTGAATCGCCAATGGCATGTGTATTCAGCTGAAACTTTGAAGCCGCAATTTGTCTGGCTACTTCTTTTAATGCTGGAACTGGTGCCAACAAAGCGCCATATTGGTCGGGCTTATCAGAATACGGTTTGTGCATGCAAGCGCCACGAGAACCCAAAGCACCATCGCCATACATTTTAAAGGAACGCACATTTAGATTATCCGTTTTATAAATTCCTTTATTTAAATATAAATCGATATTTTTTTGATTTGCGGTAACCATAGCATATATATTGAGCTTCATCAATTTTGCTTTCTGCAAACTATCCATCAAATGAATAATATCCGGGTCCAATCCTGCATCATTCACGGTTGTCAATCCGTAATCAAACATCACTTTTTCGGCATCCAATAAGGCGGCAATTTGTACCTTACGAGTCGGTTTTGGAATTATTTTAAACACTAATTCCATTGGATTATCAACTAAAATCCCTGTTAGTTCCCCGTTTGCAATTTCAATCTGACCGCCAACAGCCTTCGTATCTTTCGTAATTCCAGCTAACTTCAACGCTTTGCTATTTATGATTATTGCATGCCCGTCTACTCTATTCAAGACTACAGGAATATCAGGAAATGCGGCATCTAAATCTGCTTTTGTTGGATACTTTTTGACTTTCCAATCGTTCTGATCCCAACCATTCCCGACAATAAACGTTGGATTTTTATCTTTTTGAAAAGCCTTTAAACGGGTTATTATTTCGTCCATACTTTTAGTTCCACGCAAATCAGCTTCTTGTAAACTTAATCCATAGCTATAAAAATGGCAATGCGCATCAATTAAGCCAGGGTAAATGAATTTTCCCTCCGCTTGTATCGTATTTTTAGATTCGTATTGTTTTGTAATTTCACGATTAGTACCAATAGCCACAATTTTCCCCTTATCTATTGCCATAGCCGAAGCGGTCTCAAAAGAGTTATTTACCGAGTAAATAGTTGCATCGGTAATAATGGTATCAACGGAAACTTTACTTTTTTGATCACAAGAAATCAATAAGAATAAGCCAAAGAATAGTGTAATAAATTTCATAATAAACATTTTAGTTGCGCTAATATAAAAAAACTCGCCTAATTATTTTGGACAATCCGTAATTATAACGTTTTTTCAAATTCTATATTTCTACGTAAATTTAGTTTCCATAAAAAAACGCTCTCGAAATTGAGAGCGTTCTGTTAATTTAAAAAATCGTAATTATTTATGTTTACGCTTTAATATAGGCATCCTCGTGTACACTCGCTACCGCTCTTCCGGACGGATCATTCATGTTTTTAAACGCTACATCCCATTCCAATGCAATTTTTGTACTACAGGCAACGCTAGCTTCTTGTGGAACACACAAAGCTGCAGCATCACTAGGAAAGTGCTCGTGAAAAATGGAACGATAATAATATTCCTCTTTGGAGGTAGGCGTTTGTAAAGGGAACTTATATTTTGCATTTGCTAATTGTTCATCGGTAATTTCAACAGCTACAACTTCTTTCAAGGTATCAATCCAGCCGTAACCTACACCATCACTAAATTGTTCTTTTTGTCTCCAAGCTACACTTGGCGGTAACATCTCTTCAAAAGCTTTACGAACCACCCATTTTTCCATCGGATGTTCTGCATTTATCATTTTATCTTGTGGATTGATTCTCATCGCCACGTCCATAAATTCTTTGTCTAAAAATGGCACACGTCCTTCAATTCCCCATGCTGCTAAACTTTTGTTCGCTCTTAAACAATCATACATGTGAAGTTTTCCTAATTTACGCACATTTTCTTCATGGAATTCTCTCGCGTTTGGCGCTTTGTGGAAATACAAATATCCTCCAAAAAGTTCATCTGCTCCTTCACCTGATAACACCATCTTGATACCCATGGATTTAATAACTCTTGCCATCAACCACATTGGTGTCGACGCCCTAATTGTAGTCACATCATACGTTTCCAAGTTATAAATTACATCTTTAATTGCATCTAACCCTTCTTGGATAGTAAATTTAATTTCGTGGTGAATCGTCCCAATATGATCCGCTACTATTTGAGCTGCCGCTAAATCCGGAGAGCCCTCTAATCCTACCGAGAAAGAGTGCAATTGCGGATACCAAGCATCGGCAACATCTCCGGATTCAATGCGTTTTTGCGCATATTTTTTGGCTACAGCCGAAGTAATCGAGGAATCTAGTCCTCCAGAAAGCAAAACTCCATAAGGCACATCGCTCATCAATTGTCTGTGAACAGCTGCTTTTAAAGCGACTTTAATATCATCAATGTTGGTTACGTTGTCTTTTACAGCATCATAATCAACCCATTCTCTTTTATACCATTGTACAAATTCGCCATCTTTACTTGACATATAATGACCAGGAGGAAACAATTGAATTTTGGTACAATATCCTTCTAATGCTTTCAATTCTGAAGCAACATAAAAAGTTCCGTGTTCATCCCAACCTACGTATAATGGAATAATTCCCATGTGATCCCGAGCGACAAAGTACTCATCTTTTTCTACATCATAAATGGCAAATCCGAAAATCCCGTTCATTTCATCTATGAAATGCGGCCCTTTTTCTTTGTAAAGTGCTAAAATTACTTCGCAGTCACTTTCGGTTTGAAAGTTGTATTTACCTTCAAATTGTTTACGCAATGCTCTGTGGTTATAAATTTCACCATTTGCCGCTAAAACAAGTTGCTTGTCTTCACTGAACAACGGTTGCTTTCCTGAAGCCGGATCAACAATCGCCAAACGTTCGTGAGACAAAATGGCTTTTTCATTACTGAAAATTCCGCTCCAGTCCGGTCCACGATGACGGATAATTTTAGACATTTCTAATACTTGAGGTCTTAAAACTTCTGCTTTTTGTTTTAAATCAAAGGCACATACTATTCCACACATAACTATATATTTTTATTGTTCTGTTTATTTTGATAGGGCAAAGATGGAATTATAGTTCTAATTGAAAAACACAAATGCCATTTTTAGTTATAAATAATAACTAAAAAAGAATATTTGTGTTTAAAATGTAATTAAAAGATAATAAAAACAGAATTGAAGTTGTGGATTGTAAAAAGAAACGTAGGTGAGATGAGTTTTATTCAATATTCTCCACCAAATACTTCGTCCCATTAATCTCAAAAGTAAAACCTTCTTGATTTCCCATCAGTTTATTTCCCAAAGGTGATTGTGGAGATAATGCGATAATATTGATTCCTTCGACATTGATTTTTGGAAGTGCCACACTCAGGTATAAATAGATTCCATTTGCTTTTACCAAGCTCCCCACAATAATAGTTTCGGCCGTTACAGTAACATCAATTTTATCCAAAACTGTTTTCTGATTTAGAACTTCTCTCAATTTACGATTAAGTTTTTCCTGCTCAATGTGCATCATAGACAAAGCCGTTTCGTGTTTGTCTCCGGCAGAACCTTTAGCGTCATTTTTAGAATCTTCGGTAAGTGCCACAATCATGTCTTTGAAAACATCGATTCGATCCTGAATTAATTGCAGGTAATGAATATGTATTTTTTGTTTGAAGGTCATAGGTTTTTTTGGAGTGCGGATATTTACCATCCGGTGGTTATTCTAGAATTATTTTTAGTTTGTTTTTAAAATGAAAATTTAAGGGACATAATTCATTGGTAACATATCTCCCAATTTTCTCGTCGCTAAATCTCCCCCAAACTCAATCTTATCAGCATCTGAATTGTTTCCATACTCATCTACATAAAAAACATTTGTTAAGAAAATCACTTTTGATTGTTTCGTTTTCTTGTAAAGGAAATTAAAATCGGCATAAAATCTAGGTTTAGAGCCAGCTAAAAGGCCTTCATATTTAATATTCGCAGCAATACTAATCTTCTTTAACTTTCCTTCATTGGAAATTGTAAAATAATTTTCTGGAATATCCTGAAAACCTCCTTTGAACAATAAAAAAAGATCTTTACCCCAACGATTTTCCGAAAGATTTTTAAAGAGATGCATCGAAGAGCCATTGTAAACAATATCCCTGATTTTTTTTATTTTAGGTTCTTTATTTATCTCATTAAATAATGTTGTTCCCAAAAATAAGCTTTTGGTTACGTCTTCATTTTTTATACTCTTTTTACGAAATTTGACATAAAATTCATATAAATCGAATTCAATTTGATAACCTAAATATGGATTATCAATTTTTAATGGCTTATCTGATTTCGCAAATAAAGTATTTGTTTTATAATCATATTCAAATTCAATATCCTCTTCATTATTAATTTTACATGATTTTCCTGCCTTTGTAGTTCCTAAAAACTGATCTCTAAATAATTGCATTTTTTGGCTCCTTGTAAAATAATCTTTTCTTATGACAACCTCATCAAGTTCAACTTGCTTCGCGACTAAATAAATTTTTCTGTTGTTATTTTCAAAAGGGTTGGCAATACCTACCGTTTCATAACCCATAGACCGGATAATCAATGAGGTATTAATTTTACTCTTCACACTCAAAAAATATTTCCCATTTTCATTGGTCAAAGTAGCTATTGTGGTTCCATCCAAATAAACCGACGCTCCTACCATTGGCATTTTGTTTTCGTCAAAAACGGTTCCTTCTATGGTTTGACAAAAGGTATTTAATGAAAACAAAAAAATAAAAATTAATAATATTCTTTTCATATTACAAAAAATTAAATCAATATTCTTCACCAAAAAATCACCGAAAGGTACTCATACAAACTACGATGTTCTCCAAGTTTTTTTTATTACGGTTTCTGTGATTTTGTGTCTACTTCGTAGTTAAGTAAAAAATTAAAAATCAAATTTATAGTTCACGCCTAAAATCACTTGAAAACCTTGAACTGGATAATTTAACCATTTTTGGTAGGCATTATTAGTGATATTATTGGCTCTTGCAAAAGCAGTCAATCGGTCACTGTATTTGAAACCAACATTTGCATTGACATCAAAATACGATTTTAAAGTAAAAGGACCCGGCTGAACTACATATACAAAATCAGTATTTATCTGAAAATCTTTTCGCTCGCCAACGTAAAACACATTTGCACCAGCAAACCATTTTTCAGTTATATTAAAATCAAGATTTGAATTTATTTTAATCGCCGGCAAGTTCCAGGCTTCTTGCTGAAAATCATTCGTAAAACTACGGAAAGTTCCGTTGATTCCAAAAGACACATTTTTAGAAAAATCGGCTTTTAATTCTCCGTAAAAACTCAATGTTTTCATATCGTCATACACCACTTGAAAGGAATTTCCAAACGCATAATCTTCATTACCCGCATTTTCATTATAATCATTGCTTCTAAATAATGCTTTATTTCTTTCATTGACGTACGAAGCTTTAACATTATAACTTACATTATTAGTCAATTTCCCTTTTAATCCGGCAAAAACATCATACTGCTGATCTGTTGCTGTCATACTTAATGTAGGGGATAAAAAAGGATTTTCGTCTACAAAATCCTGATATGAATTTTGTTTTAAGTTCCCTTCGGCGCCAGCATAAAAAATCATCAAATCGCCAACTACTTTATACGAAGCATTGAATTTTGGATAAATATAAAAGGAATTACTGCTGTTTTGATTGTCCATGCTATATATAAATGCAGCACCAATATTTAGCGTCCAGTCGTTCTCCTGCATCACAAAGCTTGGTGAGATTCCGAAATTTGTAAAGCCGTATTTCATGGCTTCCGTATTAGTATTTAAATAATTTTTCTTGAAATTACCTCCTACATAATCTACAATTAAATCCGTTTTCACAGCACTTTCCATTACGTCAAATTCAATTGTAGGCTTTGCATAAAATCGATTTTCAGAAGATCCGGAAGCATCCGAAAAATGGTTGTATTTAAGACTTGTTTTGTTTAAAATACTTTCGTTAAAAGCTACATTTCCGCCTAACGATATAGTTCTGTACGTTTGCTGCGGATCAATTGCATTAATCAACATCACTTGCTCCTGAGCTGATAAAGTACTCCCAAATTCTGAAGGCAATCCATACCAGTTATAAATTTGGTTTTGGTACCCTAAATCCAAATTCCATGATACGTCTTTTTGATTTGAACCGTACATCAAGTTCAGAGCGGTATCATAAAAACGATCTTCTAACGCTACATTTTTGATTCCGCCTTCTGACGAATGATGACGAAACATACCGCCAACATAATCCGTAGTATTAAGATCATGATTTACGAATAATTCGCCAATAAAAGTTCCGTAATTCCCAACACCAAAAGTGGCATAATTTTTAAATAAATGCGCTTGTTTTTCTTTCTCTACTCCTTCTGCTTTTCCTTTTGATGGGGTAAACGTTGAAGCTACCGGAAAAGAAAAAATGGAATATTTTATGATTTCTTTTTTGGCATTTCCTTCCTCATCCAGTTCCGGAATTTCTTTGACTTTGAAAGCATCCGAAATTTTCGGCGTATACGGTTTTACAACATTTACTGTTTCGGTGCCTATTTGCTCTTTCTTTTGTGCAAACGAAAATTGAGAAAGTAAAAGAAACAAAATCCCAACCGCAACTCTCCCCGAAGGGCAGGTTGCCATGAATGTTTCTATCTTATTAATAAATGATGTTATTTTTTTATCTTTAAATGTCATGTTTTATTTTTTTACTTCTTAATTTGTAATTCGTCCTTTCTAATCTTCAATTTATACCTCCCATTCGCCTTTTGCAATGAATTGCGTTTTGCCACCAATTTTTATCTCAAAATGATTATTCGTCAATTTCCCATCAAAATAAATCTGGGACGGTCTTCTTATAAAATCACCCTGATGATTGATAATTTGGATTTGTGGCGCATCATATTTTAAAAGAAAAGCCTGTAAACAAGTGCTTGCACTTCCCGTTGCTGCATCTTCAATAAGTTGATTATTTTCAATACACAGCATTCTGCTACTGAGTTTTGCATCTTCTAAACAATAAAAATACAACGCTCTGTGATTGGTTTTGCAGTGTGCATCCAACCAGTCGTTCATTTTATCTTTATCCAAAATCAAATTCTCCAATGCTTTTATATTTTTGACAGGAACAATTACAAAAGCGCTTCCTGTAGTCACCTCCTGAATGGGAAATTTGGCATCGAGGTCACTATTGCTTAAATTGCTAAACGATTCAAAATCATCTGCTGAAAAAATATCCAAAAATTCCGGTTGTGCAGCCTGCAGCCAAACCAAATCTTCCGATTGATACACTGGAATTTCACCAATTGGAACCGATAATGAAATCTTTTCTGGTTGCTGCTCAAAAATCTTATTCATCAAAACCCATGAAGTTCCAATAATTGGGTGACCGGCGAACTTCATTTCGTGCTCTGGAGTAAAAATTTTGATGGTTGCCGAATTGTTTTCAGCATCAAGCTCGGTTATAAAAGTGCTTTCCGCAAAGTTTATTTCTCGCGCAATTTCCTGCATCTGTTTGTCAGTTAACAAATCGGCACCTGAAAAAACTGCGAGTTGGTTCCCCGCATATTTTTTTTCTGCAAAAACATCAACGATATAAAAAGATAGACTCATTCAATTTGTTTTTTTGGCTTTCGATTATTTAAAAATTTACGCTTGATTTAAGTTGTTTTCCAACTTCCAAACCTTGATTTTTTATTTTGTAATCGATGAATTTGTTTTGGATTCTTCCGCTTTTATAGCGTTCAATTCTCTTTGTGCATCTGAAACGACAGCTGGAAAATCAGTGAAATTTTGAATTACATTTTCTAGAATATAGGTTGCCTGATAACTGTCTTTCAGTCCGTAAAAGTTTTTCGCCATCAAGACTAATCCTTTGGCTCCAAAATATTTATAACTGGAATAATTCTTCGCTAATTTTTGAACTGCAGTATTGGAAGCTTCAAATTTTTCGTCTTTATTTTTAAAATAAGCATCATAATACAATGCTTCAGCTGCTAATTCTCCTTTGGCAATCGTCATTAATTTTGCATAAGCAACTTTCGCCTTCGCTTCATCACCCGTTTCAATTGCCGCACGTGCAATGATAATTTGTGCATCACTTTTTACATTATCATCTGTTTTTGAATTCATCAAAACCTTCTCGGCATAAATAACTGAATTCGGATAATCTTTTTTATCATAATACAATTTCATCAAGTTCGATTGTGCAAATGTTTTGTTCTGAGAAGTATCTGCTTCATTTTCTAAACGAGTCAAAATCAGAATTGCTTTTTGATCCTCTTTGTTTTTAAGGAATATTTGAGCCAATCTTGACAACGATTGTTCTGTAAATTCACTTCTGGATTGTGCAACTATATATTCATAATTAGGAGTCGATTTGCTTTCTGACCCTTCAGCATAATACAATTGTGCGAGGTAATAATTAGCTTTCAAAGCATGAATTCCGCGAGGAAATTGGTTTACATAACCGCTAAATCCTGCAATTGCCTGCTTGGTATTGTTTTGTTGAAATTGTTTTTCAGCGGCTTCATACGTGTCATTGTCCAATTCTGCATCCGTTACCGCAACAAAATCCAATGTTCGAACCCAAGTTGCATATTCATCTACTCTACCATTGTCGACATAAATTAATCTAGCAGTCGCAACCGCTTCTAAAGCTTCCGGAGTTCTAGGAAAATCAGCCGCAACTTTTTTAAATTTCAACAATGCCTGCTCGTCTTTATCAGTGTTATAATAAACCAATCCCTGACGCAAAATAGATCTGGAAGTGAAAGATCCTTTTTTAAATTCCGTATTTAATCGGTCGTATGTTTTTACAGCAAGTTCATTTTTATTCTCAGCAACATAGGTATTTGCCAATTCAAAAAGCGCATCGTCCCTGTATTCTGATTTTGGATACAATTGTAAAAAAGCATTTATCTCATCAATTTTCTTATCGTTTTTAGCCATAAATCCATAGGAAATTGCTTTTTGGAAATACGCATAATCCGCATCTACACTTTTAGATTCGATTACCTTAGTATATGCCTCCATTGCGGGACCGTATTTTGAAGTCACAAAACGGCAATCCGCCAAACGCAAATACGAATCATTCAAACGTACTTTATCTGAAGGCGCTTTTTCTATTTGTTTTTGGAAATAATCACCTGCTTGATCGTATTCTTTCAATTTAAAATACGTGTACGCAATATTGTAATTACTGTTTTTAAATTCCGGTGTTGTTGCGGCTTGGTTTGAACCAATGAACTGCTTGAAACTTAATAAAGCGTCTTTAAAGTCATTCAAGACATATTCCGTTTCGCCTTGCCAGAAAGTAGCACGAGCCGTAAAAACAAAATCTTTTTGTTCGCTTACGGATTTTGTGAACATCTTCAATGCTTCCGGATAATTTTCATCAGTGTATAATTCTAAACCTCTATAAAAAAGTACTTTTTGATACGCTAATTTGTTTTCCGGCGCTTTATTTTTTTCCAATAAAACTAAAGCTTCTTTGTAGTTTTTAGAAGAAATATATGAATCTATCAATAATTTCTCCACCACAGAACGGCTTTCATTATTTGGATATTTTTTCAAAAAAGCCTGCAGAACCGAAGGAACGCTTTGATACGAATTCCCTAATTCATAACTTAACTTAGCATAATTCAAGCTGGCGTCTTCTTGAATGGCAGCATCAAAACTCATTTCCGATGCATTTTTGAATGCGTTCAAGGCTTGTTGCTTTTTATCAGTATTCAGGTAACTTTCTCCCAAGTGATAATAAGCATTTTGTGCTACTAAATCTTTCCCTCCAATGATTTTATTGAACTGCGAAATCGCATTTTCGAAATCTTTTTGTTTGTAATACGCATAACCCAATTGGTAAAAATCAGTATTACTCCATTTCCCTTTTTTTCCTTTATAATCTACTAAATATGGAATTGAAGTATCGTATTTTTTTAAATTAAAATAACTTTCACCAATGATTTTATTTAGTTCTGATTTTTCCAAAGGAGTTGATTTAGCCATTGCTTTCTGCCCCAAATCAACTGCTTTTTGGAAATTCCCCAGCTTAAAATTCATATCTGCCTGATAATAGGAAAGCTTTTCTTTGTACTTCTCCTCGCCCGAAACTTCGTCAAAATACTTCGTTGCCTGCTTGTAATCATCTCCTTCATAGGCCATAAATCCCAAATAATATTTGGCTTGAGAACCATATTCGGCAGAATTAACGACCTTATTCAAATATACTGTAGCTTCCTTTTTCTTTTTGGCATTAAAAAAACTATAACCTTTCTGGAAATTGAATTTATCTTGGTCTTTTCTGCTTAAACTGCTTTCGTCTACTTTATCAAACCATTGTAACGCTTGCGGATAATTTCCTTGGTTAAAATGATAATGTGCCACCTCAATATACGCCTGATTTTGCTTTACGCTCGTAGGATAATCTGAAACAAATTGCTCCATCAATTCATCCGCATTGGACTGATTGGTTCGAATGGCGCAATTAGCGGCATAATAGGCACAATCTGATTTCAATTCTTCAGTAGCTGCAGTTTCCTTCACCTTATTAAAAATAAGTTGCGCCGATGCATATTGCTCATCTTTGAATAAAGAAACCGCTTTATTAAAATCTTTAGAATCGTGAGTATAAATAGTTGATTTTTGTGCCGAAATACTGGCCGTTATAATAAAAAAGGATAAAAAATAGCCCCAGGAAAGTTTTTGCATTGCGATTTTATTTTAATAATTCAAATGTATTGTATTCTGAACTCTATAACGAATCCGTTTTGGCTTTTATTATGATTTTTTTTCACAGTTTGCAATTAAAGCGACATTGCGTATGATTAATCAAATCAAGCCGCGCCAGTTTTTCGTAATGTTTGTAATTTTTTAAATTCTACCTAATAGAATAGAATTTATTTTGAATGGAAGCGTTATCTTCTTACTTTTACCCAATAAACAAATGCAAATTATGTCACAATCCGTACTGTCTTTAAAAAATGTAACTATTTATCAAGAAGAAAAAACTATTTTAACAGAGGTAAACTTGGAGGTAAAACATGGTGAATTCCTGTACATCATTGGAAAAACAGGCTCCGGAAAAAGTAGCTTAATGAAAACTTTATATGGTGATTTACCTTTAACTGACGGAGAAGGTCAAATAGTAGATTTTGATTTAGCCACCTTAAAGGAAGATGACATTCCGTTTTTAAGAAGAAAGATTGGAATCGTTTTTCAGGATTTCAAATTACTTCCGGACCGTACGGTAAACGACAATATGTTGTTTGTTCTAAAAGCAACTGGCTGGACAGACAACGTAGAAATGCAAAATAAGATCGACGAAGTTTTGAATAAAGTGGGAATGAAAGATTTTGGCAAAAAAATGCCTCATCAACTTTCTGGAGGAGAACAACAACGTGTAGCCATCGCTCGCGCTTTGCTGAACGATCCTGAATTAATCCTTGCGGATGAACCAACAGGAAACTTAGATCCACAAACAAGTGCCGAAGTATTGGAAGTCCTGAAAAAAATCAATGCCAATGGAAAAACCATTATTATGGCAACACACGATTATGCACTGTTAATGAAATTCCCTTCAAAAACATTAAAATGTGAAGACTCCAAAATTTTTGAAGTGATTCAGCAGCGAACAGCGTAATGCTTTCGATACTAATTCCGGTTTATAATTACAATGTTTATCCGCTGGTTTCGGAGTTATACAAACAATGCTTCGACTGCGGAATAACGTTTGAAATTTTGTGCCAAGACGACGCTTCACAATCAAGTTTGAATGTTTTTAATGAAAACGTAAATGCATTATCAAATTGCAGTTTTGTCTCCTTAAAAGAAAATCTAGCACATCGTAAAAACAGAAACTCCCTCGCTGAGCACGCAAAATTTGATTATTTGCTTTTTATCGACGGGGACTCTATAATTATTCATGAGCATTACATAAAAAAATATATTGATAATCTCCAAGATTTTGATATTGTTTATGGCGGCAGGTTGCATCCTGAAAAATGCCCTTCCGACAACCAAAAACTACGTTGGAAATACGGAAGATTTATTGAGGACAAATCTTCTGAAAACCGAAAGAAAAAACCGTATCAATCGGTGCTTTTTAATAATACCATCATTAAAAAAGACTGTTTCAAAAAAGTAAAATTTGATAAAGACACAAAAAAATACGGTCATGATGACACCCTACTTTCGTATCAATTGAGTTTATTACAAGTGAAGATAAATCATATTGAAAATCCAGTTGAACATGGCGATATTGATACTAATTTAGTTTATCTGAATAAAACCAAAGAGTCTTTAGAAAATTTGATTTTGTTATATAAAGAGAATAAAATCACTATTGAGTTTGTGCGATTATTACAATTGTATCACTTTTTAAAAAGAACAAAATCCTCTTTTATTATTTCAAAAATTCATACCCTTTTTGAAAAATATCTAGTACAAAATTTGACTGGAAACAATCCTAATTTAGTTCTTTTCAATTGGTTTCGAGTGGGTTATTTATGCTCAATAAATCAGAAAAATTAATTCTTTTTGATTCCAATAACTAATTGGTTCCAAGTTTCCATAATAGCATCGATATTGTATTTTTCACTGGCTAATTTTGCATTTTTTCCCATTTCTCTTCTTAATGCCGCATTTTTTATTAAAGTCTCAATCGCTTTTATATAATCTGACTCATTGCCATTTTCGATCAAAAAGCCGTCTTCGTTTTGAGAAATTATTGCTCTTGGTCCGCACGGACAATCGTAGGCTATACAGGGCAATCCAGAAGCCATCGCCTCAATTAAGACCATTCCAAAACCTTCAAACCGAGACGTCATTAAATAAAATGAAGCGTCTAAATATTTTTCATTAATATTCTGAACCGGTTCATAAAAAAAAACATTATTCAAAATATTTAAATCCTCAGCCAACAATCTTAAATTGTTGTTTTCAGTCGATTTTCCATAAATTTCAAGAGTCCAATCTGAATGTTTTTGAATCACTTTTTGCCAAATTTGTAACATTCTGTCCAATCCTTTTTCATAAGAATGACGTCCCACAGCAATTACTTTCTTAGATTTTAAATCAGAAAAAGTAGTTGTTTCAAACCATAATGGATTTGGAATTACAACACCATTTTTCACATTCCATTCTTCCAAACTCTCCTTTGACAAGGCAACAAACTTGGTAAACCTTTTAGCAGCTAATCCTTTGAAAAGTATTTTAATTTTTGTCGAAACAAAATATTTTGTTGGTTCTTTTTCCTCAATATATTTAGAACTGTGGCACTCAAAAATAATCGGCGTGTTTGTGTTTAAAATAAAAGGAACTAAATAGGCTTTTAAACCGTTATCACAAACAATGATAACATCCGGTTGAATGATTTTAATTTTACTTTTTAACCCTTTTGAAAAAGAATTAATAAACTGAAAAAAGCTACCATTTAATAGCAAATCGTGATAAAAAATAGTAGAATTAAAAGAATAAAACAAAGGAGAAAAGCCTTCATTTTGGGTTAAAATATGTACTTCATATCCAAATTTTTCTATTAGATAATTCGTTTTTACCGAAAGTACTCTGGCAACTCCGCCTTCGTTATTTATATTGGGAACAATGTAGAGAAGCTTCATTTTTTTGACTCCAAAAATGTATCAAAATCCCGAATATAATCGGCTTCTTCAAAGATATCCGATGCCAATACTAAACAAACGGCTCCCGAGGAAAAATTTTGCAATTCTCTCCAAATCCCTGTTGGGATCAGTAATCCAACATTTGGCTTATTCAATACAAATGACTTTTTTACAGCACCATCCTGAAGAACAACCTCAAAACTTCCACTCAAAGCAATTAAAAGTTCTTGCTGAAGGATATGTGAATGCCCGCCTCTGTAAGCGTTGCTTGGCACATCAAAAAGATAATACACACGCTTGAACTCAAATGGCAAAAAATCCTTTTGAATGAACGCTAAATTTCCTCGCGTATCTTCTACAACGGGGATTTTTAGGAGCTGTATGGCGTCAAGAGTTGTTTTCATTTAGTAATTTGTTGATAATCTTCTTTTCCTTTTCTTGCACTTTTCAAAGCAGCGAAAACTTGATCTATTTTTATTCTATTCTGTTTCAAATCAAAAAAAAGTTTCAAGAAAATCCAATTTAGATAATTATTCTTTGAAACCCGAGTAAAAAAAGCACCTTGAATATAATATCGATGTTGAACATTTAATTTATCATCTGTTGAAACCTCCGAATGGATGGCAATGACCTTTGGTACAATGATTATACTCTGTTTTTTCTTTTTCAAATCGGATAAAAAAATAGTTTCTTCTCCCATCATAAAGGAACTTCCGAGCCCAAAGTTAGTGTCAAAATTATTGTTGAATGAATTAAAAATCGTTCTTTTTAAAGTTATTTCAATCGATAAAATACTAAAAACATCCAGATTATTTAATTGCATTTTTATCTGAGAAGGATATTTTTTAAACAATAAACCATTTGAATCTTCAATTGCAAAACAAATGCTGACGGCCTCAGGATAATTGTTGTGCGCTTCCAGAATAGTGTTTTCAAAATCCTCTTTGAAAACCTCATCGTCATCGGCCAATAAAACAAGTTTTCCATGCGCATTTTGCAAACCCAAATTCCTGCTTTTTGACAACCCTTTTTCAAATGAATTCACAATTCTGACGGAAGGAAATTCTGAAACCAAAAGCGTATTCTCTGAGGTTTGATTGATAATTAAAATTGGAAATTCCGAAAAATGACTGAAAGGAAACATAGGAATCAAAAAATCCAAAGAAGCCCTATTCATTGTAGCCAATACTATTTCCAGATCTCCTTTTTTAAATTCTTTTATCAATTTGTTACTATATTTACACAAATATAAATAATTCAGCTTTGTAAATGAAAATACTTTTGATTGGCGAATACAGTCGATTGCATAATTCTTTAAAAGAAGGATTGGTAGTGTTGGGGCATGAAGTAATTTTATTGTCATCAGGAGACCATTTTAAAAAATACGATTCTGATTATTCGTTTCATTCCTCCTTTTTATCCGGTTATTGGCTGCCTCGAAAGATCAAAAATGTCATTTATAAACTCATTGGAATCGATTCAGAAAAATTCGAACGAGGTCTTCGTTTTTATCTACTATTGTCTCAATTAAAAAACTTCGATCACGTACAACTTATTAATTCTGATGCTATTGAAACATTCCCTTTTTTGTCTCGATTTCTTTATAAAAAAATATTCAAAAAAATTAAAAATCGGAGCTTGTTAATTTGTGGTGATGAAACCCCGGTTATCGATTATTTGCTAAAAAAAGAATCCGATTACAGCATTCTGACTCCTTATTTTAAAGATAATTCATTAAAAAAACATTTTGAATATCCATTAAAGTACACCACCAAAAATTATCGAAAAACATTTGATTGGTTGGTAAAAAACTGCCAAAACCTAATTGCTTCCGACTTAGATTATAAAATTCCGGTGGAAAAAATGGGCTATTCTGTTCATTTCATTCCAAATCCCGTGAACATAAGAAAGATTGAATTTCAAGAACAAAAAATGAATGATAAAATCGTTATTTTTCTTGGTATAAATCGCGCCAGTTACATTAAAAAAGGAATTTCTTATTTTGAAAAAGCGTTGAAAATTATTCAGGAAAAATATGCTGAAAAAGTAGCTGTAATTATCACCGAAAACCTTCCTTACTCCGAATATATAAATTTATACAATTCCGCACAAATCGTTTTGGACCAAATTTATGCTGATGATCAGGGCTACAATGCATTGGAAGCTATGGCAAAAGGAAAAGTAGTTTTTACAGGTGGTGGAAAGAAATTCATGGAACATTACAATCTCAAGGAACGGATTAATATAAATGCGCTGCCAGATGTTGATTCTTTAATATACGAGCTTTCCTTTTTAATTGAAAACCCTGAATCCATTGTAGTTATTGGAAAACGTGCCAGAGCATTCATTGAGAAAGAGCATGAATATATTAGTATTGCAAGTCAGTATTTGGAAGCTTGGAATTTAAAAACAGTTTCCTAAACATCCATAAAATTAAAATAAACACAATTAAATTCGCACAAAAATAAGCCTGCAAAGCTCCTTCAATTGAAAAAAGTGGCACCAAATAAAAAGACAATAAAAGATACGATACATTGAAAACTATTTCAAGAATAAAATATTTTTTAACATTTGCTTTTACAACGATTTGATATCCAAAAGCCAATGTCATTATCCTTAAAAAATCGCCTAAAAGTTGCCAAATCAACACCTCATTTACTTTTGAAAATGCTACCGTAAAAGCGAGATCCAATATAATCCCTTTCAACAAAAAAACAGCTACTAATACCGTCAAAAACAGCGGAACGAAAACTTTAAAATAGGATTTCAATTCCATTTTAAAATCTTCATCGGTAGTCAAAGAAGCTAATTTAGGCATGTAATACAATGATAATCCAGAACTAAAAACCAACATATAAAAACTGGAAAATTTATTGGTTGCATCCCAAATTCCAGCATCTTGAATGGAATGCGTTTCAATAATGAAATTCCGGATAAGCATTAATGTTGCAGGAGCAATTACAGCACTTAACAATGCCATCGAAGAAAATTTCTTAATGACATTCAAGTATTTCTTTTTTAAAATTTTTTGGAAACTGAATTTGAAATAACTGCTTTTGTCTTTTAAAACAAATACAAATGTCACTATTACCATGAGTAATTCGCCTAAAACTACTGCCAGTAATCCTCCATTTATAGCTTTGTTCACTATTAAAAAAGTGGTAAAACCAAAAATCAGCACATTCGAAAAAATCTGGAGGATAACAATTTTTTTATACTTTTCTAAAGCGTTATAAATTGCCATCCAAAATGTATTGATAACGATTAAAGGCAGCAGCAATCCAAAAAAACGAATGTGGTAAGCAAACGATTTGGTGAAGAATAAAAATTCGGAAATACTATTAGCAAATGCTAAAATAAATAAAGCCAAAAGTGCAGAAACGATGAGGAAAAACCATAAAAAAGTAGCATAAATAACGCCTAATTCTTTCTTATCGTCTTTATTTTCAACGAATAATTTTATGAAGGAATTGTTGATGCCTAATGTAGCAACGGACTTCATCATCGCTGTGAAATTTCTAAAACTCCCTAATAATGCCATTCCGGAAGTTCCTAAATATACTGACACGATCTTGGTGGATATAATTCCCAAAACAAAACTCACCGCTACCGAAACAGAATTAAAAGATACTACTTTTAAAAGTGCGTTTTGTTTTATAAATTTCAACATTATAAATCTCTTATTACTTTTGCTGGATTTCCCGCGGCGATAACATTTTTGGGAATATTTTTAGTCACTACAGAACCATTTCCTATTACCGAATTATCCCCTATTTCAACTCCTTTTAAAATAGTAACATTTGATCCAATGAAAACATTTTCACCAATAAAAACTGGAAAAGAATTTGGATTTTCTTGATTTCTTTTATTAATGTTCGAATCATGTCCATCATTGTCTATAATAGAACAGTTTCCTCCGATCAAAACATTGTCTTTGATGGTAACTTTAGAAAAACAAACAATCGAAAAAGCATTATTAATAGCAACGTTGTTTCCTATATTGATCTCGCTACATCCATTTCTAGCTTCAATATAGGTGTAGCCAGAAAAGTAGTAAGGGGAAGAAATTACTCCAATTTGCACATTGTTCCCAAAATGAATTTTCCCGTTTCCTTTCAAAAGCAATGGATAGAAAAGGTTTGGTTTCCCCGAAACTCTTTTGCAATCCGAAAGGAATTCATACTTTTTGATTCGCAAAGTAACAAAGCAAAATTGTTTTATTCTACTGATTATTCCCATTTAATATTGATTTAAAATTGCAACAATATGACTCACTTCACCCATTGTCAAAACTGGGCTTATGGGCAAACTCAATACTTCATCATGGATTTTTTGGGAAACAGGAAAAGTCAAATGATTCCACGCTGATAACGCTTTTTGATTGTGCGGCGGAATGGGATAATGTATGACCGTTTGAATACTATTCTGATGTAAATATTCTTGTAAATTTATTCTGTTTTGTGTTCGAATGACAAACAAATGAAAAACATGGTTTTTAGATAAATTCCAAAAAGGTAAAATTATTTTATCATTTTTAATTTCAGATAAGTAACGTTTAGCAATTATTCTCCGCTTTTCATTTTCAATATCTAAAAACGGCAATTTCACATTTAAGAAAGCCGCTTGCAGTTCATCTAACCTTGAATTTACACCAACATAATCATTGTAATATTTGGTTTCCGAACCATAATTTCTCCGTGACTGAATGGTTTTGGCTAATTCGGAATCATTTGTTGTAACCGCGCCACCATCGCCTAATGCGCCTAAATTTTTTCCCGGATAAAAACTATACGCTACGCTTGATTTTTGATTCTTGATTACTTCGGTAGTTCGACCTGCGGTCTGGGGTGCTGATTCTTGATTTCTGATTGCGCCGTGGGCCTGAGCCGCATCTTCAACAACCAGCAAATCATTTGCAAAAGCAATTTCATGTATTGCATCCATTTCTGCCAATTGTCCATACAAATGAACGACCAGAATCGCCTTGGTTTTTGAGGTAATCTTTTCAGCAATTAAATTGGGATTGATGTTGTAGGTTTCCAACTTTGGCTCGACCAAAACAGGAATTAAATCAGCTTGTAAAATAGATAGAATACTCGCAATATAAGTGTTGGCAGGAACTATGACTTCATCGCCTTTTTGTAATTTTTCCAACTGAATATATCCTTTGAAAATCAACACTAAAGCATCAAAACCATTTCCCACACCTACACAGTACTTTGTGCCGCAATAGTTAGCAAAATTGATTTCGAACTCCTTGACTTCATTCCCTAAAATATACCAACCATTATTTAAAACTGCTTTCAATTTTTCCTGAAAAGCGGTTTCATACGGGTCATTTATTTTTTTTAAGTCAAGAAATGGTATCATATTAGATTCATTTTATAAAAATCCTGACTATAAACCGAGCAACCCAATTCTTCTTTTTGTTTTAAAAGTCCGGCATGATACCCTTTTTCATTGTCTTCATTTACGATTCCCATATCAAAAAAAAGTTTGCCTTCGCTCTTGTATTTTTGGATCAAATTAATGAATAAAAAATCCAACGCGCGTAATTCCTCCCCTTTTTTAGTGGTGGCTCCATATTGCGATTTCACAACGGTTTCCGTCTCTAAAATTGTTACACCGGCAATAATAACGTCTTTAAAATACACTGAAAACTGTTTGATATTTTTCGGAAATTTTTCTTTCAGTGCTGTAATTTCTTTTAGTGTATGTACTGGTTTTGCGTCATATTTTTCCAACAACCTTGGCTCTAACACCAATTTCCAAAATAATTCCAATTGCTGTTCTTCCACCAGTTCTAAATCGAGTTCTTCAATTTTTCTAAAATGCTTCAATTTACTTTTCGAAATTGTCAAAGGCAAGGACAAATTGATGCCCAAATTCATTTCTTTTTTATCCAAAAAAGCTCCTTTTTTTAGCATAAAAAAATCCATTTCAGCATTGCCTTTTAATGTATAAAATAAAGGAATTGGTTTAAAATAGAACGATTTCACGTCATTTTCTTTAAAAAAAGACACAAGAGAATTCAAAATATTTTCTACTTTTTCTCCGTTTAATTTCGTGGAATAAGCCAGACCGCCATACGTCAAGCCTTGATGGGAATAAACAATGTCTCCAACTCTGTTTGCAGGCAAAACAGCAATTAGTTTTTCGTTGTTAAAAATCATCAACGAAAAATCCTTAAATCGATCTTTGTGGTATTCCATAAAATCTCGGTGAAATAAAAAAGTAGCATTTTTGGCCTGACCAATAAAGGCATTCCAGTTTGCATAATCACTTTCCCGATATGGTCTGACAGAATAATTTTTCACTGTTAAATTTTAGACTTTGTGAAAGTAATCAATTTTTAATTATGTTCTAAAGTGGGCAAATACCATTTGAATTTTACGGCCATAAAACGAACCGAAATAATAACAATTGAAGTCGTTAAGTATAAAATATCATTATCTAAATTCAATTTTCGAAGCAGGAAAAAAACAATCCCGCCCAAAATACAAATCGTGGCATAAATTTCTCTTCTGAAAATAACCGGAATTTCGGTGCACAAAATATCACGAATCACACCCCCAAAACAGGCCGTCATGGTCCCTAGGGCAATACAAACAACTGGATGAAGCCCAATATTAATTCCTTTTTCAAGACCAATTAAAGTAAAAACACCTAATCCAATCGTGTCAAATAAAAACAAAGAAGTTCGTAATTTGTCGAATTTTTTTCTGAAAAGTATTGCCAAAACAAACCCAATAATGATTACATAAACATATTTTAAGTCAAGCATCCATCCTACTGGCGTTCTGCCAATCATAATGTCTCGGAGGGTTCCGCCCCCAACCGCAGTTACAAATGCAATAATAAAAACCCCAAAAGGATCCAGTTTTTTATTCATGGCGGTCAATGCGCCTGACATGGCAAAAGCCATCGTACCGATGATGTCAAGTAAGTGAAACATTAGAATTGCAATTTTGACAAAAATAACGAAAATACTCGTGAAAAGAGCTAGAAATACCTTCTATTAATCAATATGTTGCTCCCAGAAAAATATTCGAATCGGATTAGAAAACTGGATTTTCTCTATGTATCTTTGTAGCTATTAATTAAATAGTTGAACGTCTTGAAACAAATCACTTCGATACAAAATCCATACATAAAATCCTTAGTGCAATTGCAGGAAAAATCAAAAGCACGCAAACAATCCGGTACTTTTTTAATGGAAGGAAAACGAGAAATTTCGATAGCTGTCAAAGGTGGCTACGAAATGGAAACGCTATTGTTTCTCCCTGAAATTTGTTCGGAAACTGACGCTAAAGAATTATCAGAAAATGCAGAATTAATTGAAATCAACAAAGAAGTCTATCAAAAGCTGGCTTACAGAGATACTACCGAAGGAATTTTGGCCGTAGCCAAAACCAAATCGATGCAATTATCCGATTTGAAATTATCCGAAAACCCTCTAATTCTTATTGCCGAAGCACCTGAAAAACCAGGAAATATTGGCGCTTTATTGCGAACTGCAGATGCTGCTAATCTTGATGCGGTGATTATTGCCAATCCAAAAAGTGATTTATACAATCCAAATATTGTACGTTCCAGCGTGGGCTGTTTGTTCACCAACCAAATCGCAACCGGAACTACATCTGAAATTATTGCTTTTTTGAAAGAAAGAAACATTAATTTTTATTGTGCAACTTTACAAAATTCGACTTCGTACCATACGCTGGATTACACGACTCCAACCGCATTAGTCGTGGGAACGGAAGCTACTGGATTAACTGAAGAATGGCGAAAAGAAGCGACCCAAAATATTATTATTCCGATGCAAGGAGAAATCGATTCTATGAATGTTTCGGTTGCCGCAGCCATCTTAATTTTTGAAGCCAAAAGACAAAGAGGGTTTTAGATTTTAGATTGCAGATTAACGATTTGAGATTGCAGATTTAAAAGTAAATACTAATAAAGACATACCCATTTTATAAAATACTATAGATACTATGAAAAATAAATTATTCATTGCAATAGCATTGATTTCAAGCACTCTTTCTTTCGCACAAATTAGTTCGATTCAAGTGGATGAACTAGTCAACCGTACCTTAAAAACATTTAATGTTCCTGGAATTGCAGTGGCAATAGTTAAAGACGGAAAGATTATTCACGCCAAAGGATACGGTGTAAAATCAATTTTAACGAATGAAAAAGTGGATGCAAATACGCTTTTTGGAATTGCATCCAATAGTAAAGCCTTTACAAGCGCCGCTTTGGCAATGTTAGTAGATGAAGGAAAAGTAAAATGGGACGACAAAGTCATCAAATATCTTCCTAATTTCAAGATGTATAATGAGTATGTAACTAATGAGTTTACGATTCGGGATTTATTGACACATCGCAGTGGACTCGGACTTGGCGCTGGAGATTTGATGGTTTGGCCTGACGGAAGTAACTTTACGGTACAAGATATCATTCAGAATTTACAATATTTAAAACCGGTTTCAGCATTTAGAACACAATACGATTATGACAATTTATTATACATAGTGGCCGGAGAAGTCATTCACGTAGCAAGCGGTTTGAGTTGGTGTGATTTTGTAGAAGAACGCATGATGAAACCCTTGAAAATGGAGCATAGTGTGGCTTCTTTTTTACGTTTAAAAGACACAACAAACATCATTGCACCTCACGTTCCTATTGACGGTAAACTAAAAGTAATCAAACGCTACCAAAACCAACTTTTTGATGCGGCTGCCGGCATTTACTCCAGTGTAAATGATTTGAGTAAATGGACCATTATGCAAATGAACAACGGGAAATATGGTGCTGATAACAAGCAATTATTTTCTAAAAAAGAACATGCCGAAATGTGGCAATTGCAAACCATAATTCCTGCAGTCACAAGACCTCCTTACAATACTCATTTCAGTGGGTATGGACTGGGCTGGTTCCTGAGTGATGTAAAAGGATACAAACAAGTAACGCACACTGGCGGTTTAGAAGGAATCGTTACTCAAGTCACGCTTTTACCGGAACTGAATCTGGGAATTATTGTATTGACCAATCAGCAATCAGGTGCCGCCTTCAGAGCAATTACCAATACTATAAAAGACAGTTATTTAGGAATTCAATCCGAGGATTATGTGACTAATTATAGTACTAGTCTAAAAGAAAACGAAGCCTCTGCTGACAAAGTAACTGATGAAGTTTGGGCAACCGTAGCCAAGAATAAAAAAGACAAAATCAAAATTGATTTTAAAAGCTATACAGGAACATACCAAGACAATTGGTTTGGTGAAGTAGTACTTTCAGAGAGAAAAGGACGATTGTATTTTGCTTCGAAACGCTCTCCACAACTTACTGGCGAAGTTTTTTTCTATAAGGACACTAATTATGTTGTCAAATGGGACAATGCGTATTTCCATGCGGATGCTCATTTGTTTTTTGAATGTGATGCCACTGGAAAAGCAGTAAGATTAACCATGAAACCCATTTCTGAGCTAACTGATTTCAGTTATGATTTTCAAGACTTGGATTTTAGTAAAGTGCAATAATCATGTTGAATGTCAATTTTGTTATTTACACACCGAAGCCCTTTTTTACTTGCACATCTCCCAATTAATTTCTATTTTTAGGAATTGAACCATGCCGTTATGATAGAAATTGATATAGAAAAAGAAAATAAAGCAATTGCTCAAGAATACAAAGAATTACTTCGTATAAGCTACCAAACATTAAGTGATGATGATAAAAAACTCATCCGAAAAGCATTTGATGTTTCTGTGGAAGCACACAAAGAACAACGACGAAAATCCGGTGAAGCTTATATTTTCCATCCGATTGCTGTGGCAAAAATTGTCGCTTCTGAAATAGGTTTGGGTGCTACATCCATTGCTGCTGCTTTACTGCACGATGTTGTAGAAGATACGCCAACTACAGTTCAGGATATCGAACGTTTGTTTAATCCAAAAGTGGCTCAAATCGTTGAAGGATTAACAAAAATATCAATGGTGCAAAGAGATTTGAATGTGTCCATGCAGGCAGAGAATTTCCGTAAAATGATATTGACCCTGAATGATGATGTTCGCGTTATCCTCATTAAACTCGCCGATCGGTTGCACAACATGCAAACCATGGATTCGATGCAGGAAGACAAGCAGACAAAAATTGCATCGGAAACCTTGTACATTTACGCTCCATTGGCGCATCGACTGGGCTTGTACAACATTAAAACCAAACTGGAAGACTTAGGTTTGAAATATACGGAACCTGCAGTATACAATGAAATTGTCAGCAAAATAAAAGAAACTAAAGAGGAACAGGATGCTTATATAAAAGACATTTCGGATGTATTGAAAAGCTCATTAGACGCTGAAGGAGTTGATTACATTATAAAAG
Source organism: Flavobacterium sp. DSR2-3-3 (assembly GCF_049896585.1). Lineage (NCBI taxonomy): Bacteria > Pseudomonadati > Bacteroidota > Flavobacteriia > Flavobacteriales > Flavobacteriaceae > Flavobacterium > Flavobacterium sp. DSR2-3-3. The sequence goes on along the minus strand of NZ_JAFCUP010000004.1, from coordinate 75,960 downwards.
GACGCCCAAAATCAATCTATTCTATTCGCAGAAAGATGCAGGCGCAAAACGTGAGTTTTGATGAAGTATACGATAAATTTGCGTTGCGTATTGTATACAAATCAAATCCACATGAAGAAAAATTTGTTGCGTGGAAAATATATTCAATTGTTACGGATCACTACAGACCAAGTCCAAGCCGATTGCGCGACTGGATTTCATCACCAAAATCAACCGGTTACGAAGCCTTGCACATTACCGTTATGGGACCAAAAGGCCGATGGGTTGAAGTACAGGTTCGAAGCGAACGTATGGATGAAATTGCTGAGAAAGGATATGCCGCACATTACAAATACAAAAACGGAGGTACCGAAGAAAGTGGTTTGGATGTTTGGTTAAATTTATTAAAAGAAGCTCTAGAAAATTCTGAAACAAATGCGGTAGATTTTGTAGAAGATTTCAAAATGAATTTATATTCCAAAGAAATCTTTGTTTTTACACCAAAAGGAGAAATAAAATCATTGCCAAAAGGCGCCACTTCGCTAGATTTTGCGTTTAGCATTCACTCCGAAATAGGAATTCGAACTAGAGGAACGCGTGTCAATGGAAAATTAGTTCCTTTGAATTTCGTGTTAAAAAGTGGCGATCAAATAGAAATTATTACTTCTCAACATCAAAAACCCACCGTTAACTGGCTGGATTATGTAACGACTTCGAGAGCGAAAACGAAGATAAAAAACGTTCTAAACGAAAACACCAAAAAAATTGGTGAAGAAGGAAAAGAACTGCTGACTCGAAAATTAAAGCATCTAAAAATAACGTTGAGCGAACAAGTGATCAACGAATTAGTCAACTTTTTCAAATTAAAAACAAGCTTAGATTTATTTTACAGAGTGGGAATTGGCGCGATCGAAAACCAGCAACTCAAAGATTACGCTGCGCAAAAGAGCAATACTTTCATTAATTTCTTCAAAAATAAAATGAAACGCTCACCAAGCACCACTTCTGATGATGATATTCACAAACCAATTATAAGCAGCAGTTATGACATGCTTGTTTTTGGTAAAGAACATGACAAACTCGATTATAAACTATCGCCGTGCTGCAACCCAATTCCGGGTGATGACGTTTTTGGTTTTGTAACTATTAATGAAGGAATAAAAGTGCATAAGAAAGATTGTCCAAACGCCATCGGCATGCAGTCAAATTACGCGTATCGAATCATGTCAGCAAAATGGATTGATTCTTCTCAAGAAGAGTTCAAAGCCATCATAAACATTACCGGTATGGATGTTTTAGGGCTTACCAACCAATTGACAAAAGTGATTTCGAATAACATGCATGTAAATATTCAAAGTATTTCTTTGAGTACCGATGCAGGAATTTTTCATGGTCAGGTAGCCGTGATCGTTCAAAACAATACCATTTTGAAAAAAATGATTAATAATATCAAAAAAATTGACGGAATTGATAAGGTTACCAGAGTTTATAAAACTTAGAAAAGTTTCAAGTTTCTCTGTTAGAAATAGGTTCTCCAACTTGAATCCGAATAAACTTGAAACTAAACAAACCGGAAACTTTAAACTTTAAACTAAAAAATTTATCTTTGCCAGATATGACACTCATTTCCACCGATAACACCAAAAACCAAGAAATTGTAAAAAATGTTTTTACAATGTATCTTGAAAAAAAAGGACATAGAAAAACTCCTGAACGCTATGCTATCCTTCAGGAAATTTATGACAGCGAAGAACATTTTGATGTAGAGAATCTTTATATTAAAATGAAAAACAAAAACTATCGTGTGAGTAGAGCAACTCTTTACAATACTATTGAATTATTATTGGACTGTGCTTTGGTGCGCAAACACCAATTTGGACAAAATCAGGCTCATTACGAAAAATCATATTTTGACAAGCAGCACGATCATATAATAATGACTGATACTGGTGAAGTAATTGAGTTTTGTGATCCTAGAATTCAAAGTATCAAAAAAACAATCGAAGAAATATTCGATATAGAAATCACCAACCACTCGCTGTATCTCTATGGAATCAAGAAACAAAAAAACAACTTGGACGAAAAAGATCGTCTGTAAACATAAAAACTAACTACAAATAACATTCAGAATGACGGTAGATTTATTACTAGGATTACAATGGGGAGATGAAGGAAAAGGAAAAATTGTTGATGTTCTAACTTCAAATTATGATATTATTGCTCGTTTTCAAGGAGGTCCAAACGCAGGACATACTTTAGAATTTGATGGAATAAAACATGTTCTTAGAACTATTCCTTCCGGTATTTTTCATAAAACTGCTATAAACATCATTGGAAACGGAGTTGTAATTGATCCTGTAGTTTTTCAAAAAGAAATCGAAGGTCTTGAGAAATTTAATTTAGACATCAAGAACAAATTAATCATTTCCAGAAAAGCGCATTTAATTTTACCAACACACCGTTTATTAGATGCCGCTTCTGAGGCTTCAAAAGGGAAAGCAAAAATTGGTTCTACTTTAAAAGGAATTGGTCCAACATACATGGACAAAACCGGAAGAAACGGAATCCGTGTGGGTGATATTGAATTAGAAGATTTTGCAGATCGTTACAGAGCTTTGGCTGATAAGCATGAAGCAATGATCAAATTTTACGATGTTGCTATCCAATATAATTTGGAAGAATTAGAAAAAGAATTTTTTGAAGCTATAGAAGAACTAAAAAAATTAGATTTTATCGACAGCGAAGAATATTTACACCAAGCTCAAAAAGCTGGTAAATCAATATTATGTGAAGGCGCTCAAGGTTCATTATTGGACGTTGATTTTGGAACTTATCCATTTGTAACATCCTCCAACACCACTGCTGCTGGTGCTTGTACCGGTTTAGGAATTGCTCCAAATAAAATCAAGGAAGTATACGGAATTTTTAAAGCGTATGTAACACGCGTAGGAAGTGGCCCGTTCCCAACAGAACTTTTTGACGAAGATGGCGCTACAATGGCAAGTGTAGGAAACGAATTTGGATCAGTAACCGGAAGACAAAGACGTTGTGGCTGGTTAGACTTAGTAGCGCTTAAATATGCTGTTCAAGTCAATGGTGTAACGCAATTAATGATGATGAAAGGCGATGTTCTTTCTGGATTTGAAACTTTGAAAGTATGTACCGAATATAATTACAAAGGAGAAAACATTTCTCATTTTCCTTATAATATCGAGCCAGAAAATGTAACTCCAGTTTATCAGGATTTCAAAGGATGGAAACAAGATTTGACAGGCATGACAACTTATGATGAATTGCCTGTAGAGTTGAAAGATTATATTGCATTTATTGAAAAAGAAGTGGAAGTTCCAATCAAAATAGTTTCTGTAGGTCCAGACAGAAAGCAAACTATTCTAAAATAAGATTATGACGAAACGCTCTGAAAATTCAGAGCGTTTTTTTTTAGTTTAAAACCCAATACAAGCGAATGAAAAATCCAGCTATCAAAATACAAAAAACCGAATTGCTCTCCGACAATTGGTACATCTTAAACAAAGTTACTTTTGATTATCAAAAAAAAGACGACTCTTGGATAACCCAAAAAAGAGAAGTCTATGATAGAGGAAATGGCGCTGCTATTTTGCTTTATAACACAAAACAAAAGACAGTTATTCTAACGAGACAGTTTCGCTTACCAACGTACCTTAACGGAAATGAAACCGGAATGATGATTGAGGTTTGTGCCGGACTTCTGGACCAGGACAATCCCGAGCAATGCATCATTCGCGAAACAGAAGAAGAAACAGGATACCGCATTTCTAAAGTCAAAAAAGTAATGGAAACCTACATGTCTCCCGGTGCCGTTACTGAAATCTTGTATTTATTTGTGGGCGAATACGACGAATCCATGAAAGTGAGTGACGGTGGTGGAGTAGAGCATGAAGAAGAAAATATAGATGTGATGGAAATGGCATTTGACAAAGCCTATTCTATGATTGAATCTGGTCAAATGCAGGATGCAAAGACGATTATGTTATTACAATATGCAAAAATTCATAATTTGGTTTAATGAACAATACAACGAAAGGAGTTTTATTTGCCTTATTCGCGACCATGCTTTGGTCAGTAAATATGGTAATTGCCAGTGGCTTAAAAGGTCATATTCCTCCTGTTGGATTGGCTTTTTGGAGATGGACACTTGCTTATATTGTTTTAGCTCCATTTGCCATAAAAAGTACTATTAAAAGTTTCAAAATTGTAAAAAAACATATTCGGTATCTTTGTATTACCGCTGTTTTAGGCATTACAATTTTCAATACGCTAATTTACTTTGCAGGAAAAACAACAAGCGCAGTCAATTTATCATTAATCGCCATTTCAATTCCGTTATTTATTGTGGTACTCTCCAGAATTATTTTTAAAGAGAAAGTGTCCAATATAAAAATAGTGGGAATTGCAACCATAATCACTGGGGTTCTAATACTGATTTCCAAAGGTTCATTGCAAGCAATACTCCACATCAACTTCACCATTGGGGATTTATTGATGCTTGTGGCTTGCTTTTTTTTCGCCTACTACACCATATTAGTCCGGCAAAAACCAGAGGAATTAACGACTAAAGTATTTTTGTTTAGTGTATTTTTTATTGGTACGATTGTACTGCTCCCTTTTTATATGTATGAACACATCTATTATCAAAAAGTAATTTTTGACACTAAAACTGTATTGGTAACTGCTTATGTCGGCATCTGCGCTTCACTAATTTCTTATTATTTATGGAACGAAGCCATTCGAATGATTGGAACATCAAAAACAGCTTTAATTTACTATTTGATTCCGGTATTTAGTGGGATCTTGGCGTATTTTTTTTTAAATCAAGCGATTTTACCGACGCAAATTATCAGCATGGCAATCATTATTTCAGGGTTATTTATTTCCAATAAGAACTAACAATTCACTCTTTTTTACTACTAAACTAATTTATGATTTTAACAATGTCATTTGCACTTTAAGAGTATTAAAAAATTGAAAATTTAATTTTTTAAAATTATTAGTTAATACTTATTTAGGAAATTAAAAGTAATTACAACAATGAGAATAATTACTGACAAGAATTGTAGAAGAAGTTATTGATTCCATTAAAAAACTGCACTGTTTTACTTTAGTTACTACTTGTTCCTAAATGCATAAAAAAAGCAGAATGAAAAATAAATTCATTCTGCTTTTCTATTCATAAAGTGTTCTAAGAATTTACTATTTATTAGGTTGTGGTGTCATTCTTAAATACGGTTTTACCCTATCGTAGCCTTTTGGAAATTTAGCGGCAATATCTTCATCTTTTATCGAGGTCGAGATCACTACCGCATCTCCATCTTTCCAGTTCGCGGGTGTGGCTACGCTGTATTTAGCTGTCAATTGCAAACTGTCAATTACACGCAATAGTTCGTCAAAATTTCTACCGGTTGATGCAGGATACGTCAATGTTAATTTTATTTTTTTATCTGGTGCAACAATAAAAACAGAACGAACGGTGAGACTCTCATTTGCATTAGGATGAATCATATCATACAATTCAGCGATATGCTTGTCTTCATCAGCAATTATTGGGAAATTCACAGTTGTATTTTGAGTTTCATTGATGTCTCTTATCCACTCCATGTGGGAATCTACACCATCAACGCTCAAAGCGATTACTTTTACATTTCTTTTTTCAAATTCAGGATAATAATTCGCAACAGTTCCTAACTCAGTAGTACAGACTGGTGTAAAATCAGCCGGATGGGAGAATAGGATTCCCCAGGAATCTCCTAACCAATCATGAAAATTTATTTTTCCTTGTGACGTTTCTGCTTCAAAATCAGGAGCAATATCGCCTAATCGTAATGTTGCCATAGTAATTTAATTTATTGATTAGTAACACTGTAAGATATTGAAATAAAAGCAATAAAGGAGAAAATCAATCTTAAAATTGTACTAATTTTTATGAAAATCAGAAAGTAACACTTCCAAAATAATACTATTAGCAGACCAAACGCCATAGCCCTGATCGAAGCGGCATCCTTTTGTTTTTTTCTTTAAAAAACAAAAGATACAGTGCAGAGCAGGAGAAAGCTCCTGAAAAGAAGTCTTATTTTTTCTTTAAATTAGGTAGAAAGAGCGCTATAATCCCTATCAAAGGCAGATAGGCACAAAGATAATACACGTAAGTTATGCTGGTGTGATCCGCAAGATTTCCCAATAAAGCGGAACCCAAACCGCCCATTCCAAAGGCAAAACCATAGAAAAGACCAGAAACCATTCCGAGTTTTTTAGGCAATAATTCTTGTGCATAAACCAAGATTGCCGGAAAAGCAGAGGAGATTATGATTCCAATTAAGATCGATAAAACGCCTGTCCAAAACAAATCAACATAGGGCAACAATAAAGTAAAAGGTGCGGCTCCCAAAACCGAAAACCAAATCACATATTTCCTTCCAAATTTATCGCCTATTGGTCCTCCGATCAAAGTTCCAATGGCACAAGAGGCCAAAAATAAAACCAAATGAAATTGTGCTTCCTGTACCGATAATCCAAATTTTTCAATTAAGTAAAACGTAAAATAACTGGACATACTTGCCATGTAAAAGAATTTCGAAAATATCAAAACCAACAAAATTGTCACTGAAATAATAATGGTTTTTTGGGACAAATTAGGCAAATCGATTACGGCTTTTTTTGCACTTCTTAAACTCAAATGATTTTGATACCAGAGTGCGATTCTACTCAAAACAATCAATCCAATAATGGCTACCACCACAAACCAAATGATGTAATATTGTGAATTTGGTACAACAATCAAGGCTACTAATAAAGGTCCGATTGCAGTTCCGGCATTCCCTCCCAGCTGGAAAATGGATTGTGCCAAACCACGCTTTCCACCAGATGCCAAAAAGGAGATTCGGGACGCTTCAGGATGAAAAATGGAAGAACCTATCCCAACTAATATAACCGAAACTATGATCATTGAAAAACTGGAAGCATACGATAAACATACAATTCCGGATAAAGTAAAGAGCATTCCGAAAATTTGAGAAAAAGGCTTTGGTCTTTTATCTGTATACAAACCTACTAAAGGCTGCAATATAGAAGCTGCCAACTGATACGCCAGGGTGATTAATCCGATTTGTGTGAATGTTAAATTGAAATTTTCTTTTAAAATAGGATACGCAGCCGGTATAACCGACTGTAATAAATCATTTAATAAATGGGCGAATGCAATGGAAAATAATATAGAGTAAACAGTTTGCTGAGCAATCGGACTTGTATCATTTTTTGATACATTATTAAGAGATGAATTCATATTTCTAAAAAACTATATTACTAATTATTGGTTCAAATTGTTTCTAAACAGTTTAAATATATTGAACAACAAAATACCAAAATAATAAGGTGATAAACGATAATGGGATTCCAAAACCAATCATCATACTGCATAAACGGGGCTTTAAACCGTGAGTAGAAGCTAAAATACAAGCAGTAATCATGGGTGCCATCGCTGACTCCAATATGGCAACTTGAATGATTTTAGAATGTTGTTGCAAAATTACGACATACAACACGTAAATGAGAGCTGGAGTCAATATTAATTTATACAAAAGTCCCAATCCTAAAAACTTCCAATGCTGACTTTTCCGGTCAAAACGCAGTTGCAAACCAACAGAGAGCAATGCCAAAGGTGTCACGCCACTTCCCAGTTTTTGCAATAAAAACTGAACATATTCATGGAAATCGAAATTGAAAACATTCATCAAACAGGCAATCAAAAAAGTTATAAATGGAGGGAATAACAGAATCTTCTTGGCAATCTGAAAACCATTTGGATTGCCACTGGAATATAAAGTTGCTACTAGTATTCCTAATGTGGAAAGTACCACAAAAGAACCCGGTTGATCGACTAAAATAGCCGTTTTCAAACCTTCTTCTCCGTACAATGCTTCAATTATTGGAAAACCTAAAAAGGAAGTATTACCCAAACCTGCTGTTAATATTAAACAACCAATAAGTTTATTAGACCATCCAAATTTGCTGCCTAAGAAACTAAAAAATATATAGGATACTGCAAATCCAATCCAAGCAACTCCAATTGGATATAACAATTCAGTAGTCCATTTTATTTTTGGAATATAATACAGGGCGAGAGCAGGAAGACAGATGTAAATAACAATCTTGTTTAACAACTTATAAATACTTACAGGAAACCCTTTTATATTTTGGAATAGAATTCCAAGGAATAGGAAAACAAAGATTAAGATGAAGTTGGTCATAATACAGCAAAGATATTGACTAATAAGAAATAAAATGAATTCAAAAAAATAAAATTTGTGATATATACTCCGCAAAAGAGGAACCATCAAAATGAAATGACATTTTAAGAGAATGACCGTCTATTCAAGATAGTTTTTATTATTTTTACTATTCTAAAAAATTATTTTGCCAAATAAAAAACAAACTCCAAGCGCATTAAATGAAAAACCCGGAATTTCTGCTCCAGAAATTATCAGCGCTGTTGCTGTTGGGCATATTCAGCAATTTAGAAAAATACAACCTTCGGCAAAAGAACTTTTTAAAGGAATTTTAGACGAAAATATTACTGCGCTTAGCCGTGCGATTACTTTAGTTGAAAGTACAAATGTCAATCATTTGGCTAAAGCCAATGAAGTAATAAATGCCTGTTTGCCTTATGCTAAAAAATCTGTCAGGATAGGAATTACAGGTGTCCCAGGCGTTGGAAAAAGTACCTTTATAGAAGCTTTTGGAAAATACTTGACTAGTTTAGGAAAAAAAGTAGCCGTACTTGCCGTTGATCCTAGCAGCACGATTTCACATGGAAGTATTTTGGGTGACAAAACCCGAATGGAAGAACTGGTTAAAGACAAGAATGCTTTTATACGACCATCTGCTTCGGGGGAAACATTAGGTGGTGTTGCTCGAAAAACCCGTGAAACCATTACGCTTTGTGAGGCCGCCGGTTTTGACACCATCATCATAGAAACCGTTGGTGTAGGTCAAAGTGAAACCGCAGTTCACAGCATGGTTGATTTTTTTCTTTTATTAAAAATTTCTGGTGCCGGCGATGAATTGCAAGGCATTAAACGCGGCATCATGGAAATGGCTGATGCTATTGTCATCAACAAAGCGGATGGTGACAATATCAAAAGAGCGCATCTTGCCAAACTGGAATTTAATAGAGCTCTGCATCTTTTTCCTGCTAAAAAATCAGGTTGGACTCCTACAACTGCTGCCTGTAGCGCCATAACTCATGAAGGAATACCTGAAGTTTGGGAAACCATTCAAAAATTTCTGGAACTGACAAAAGGCAATAATTATTTCTTTGAAAAGCGAAAAGAACAAAACCAATATTGGATGTTGGAGACCATTAACGAGCAATTGAAAACCAATTTTTACAATAATTCGGAAATTCAAAAATCATTGGATTCAACTAAAAAAGCGGTGCAGAATGATGAAATTTCACCCTTTGCAGCCGCTCAAAAATTATTGGAAAAGTATTTTAAAAAAGACTAATATATTACTTTACGATCTTTCGCTCTATATAGGTTTCGTAACCATATTTTAGCATTGTTATACCAATGACAATAGTTAAAAATTTACCTATAACGTAACCTACAGCGTGTCCATATTTGTAAGCGTCTCCAAATTTTTCAACTGGTCTAATTTCAAAAGGCAAAAAATTATAAACACCACCTATTAAGAACATTGTGCCAAAAATAAACATGAAATACACAAGTACATTTTTCATTTAAATAGCAATAAAGTAAAACAAAAAATTATCTACTCTTCGTAAAGTTTGATTTCTCTGTCATAAAACTCATTGGCAAGAACGATTAACCCTTCCATTTCAGCATTTAATTCTGCTTCGTCAAGGTCTTCAGCTTCTTCCATAAACTCTACCTCATCATCTTTTAAATTAATGATAAATCTTGGGTAATCAAGGTGTATGATGAAAATATCTTCGGGAAAATCAGTGTTATCGCCCAGTAAAAATTTTGGTAATTCCATTTTAGTATTGTTTTATTGATTTGATATTGAGTTATTTTAATATTGAAAAAAAACTATTTGTTCGAAAGAATTATGGGTGTGTTTCGGCTGCCATTCATAAAAATAATCTTGGTATTAGTTGACGCTGCAAGTTCTTTCTGCGCTTTTATTTGCTCATACTGTAATTGCTTATCTGTTAATCCTGTTGAAATGATACGTTGATAATCAGCAATACCTTGCGCTTCTACTCGCTTACGCTCTGCTTCTTGTTTTTCTTTTTGAAGCACAAATGTCATTTTTTGGGCATCTTGCTCGGCATTAATTTTACTTTCGATAGAAGCTTTTACCGATGCTGGAAGGTTTATATTGCGTATCAGCAATTGCTCTAAAATCAAACCTCTTGATTTAAAATCGGCTTCAATTGTTTTAAATATACGCTGCTGAAATTCATTCCTTTTAGTAGAATACAAAGCTACGGCATCATAATAAACAGCATTGTCACGAATACGAGTTCGGGTAACAGGACGAACAATTTTGTCACTGTAGTTCATGCCAATTTCTTTTAGAATTTTTGGAGTAGCTTCTGGAGATACTCTAAACAAAACGGTCAAATCTATAACGACTTCAAGTCCATCATTTGACAACACACGAATGGCGTCATCACCAGATTGAGCGCCTTCGTTATGAACCGCAGACATGGTGTAATTTTGGGTTTGAATATCAAATTCTGTCACATCCATAAGCGGATTTATCAAACTCAATCCACTTTGTAAAATGTCGGTTTGAACGCTACCATAAAGGGACTTTACTCCTACTTTTCCAGCGTTAATTTGTTTGAACATAGATGAGAAAATTCCTAAAACAACCACAAGTACTCCAATGATTTTAAGACTACCTGAGAACTTAGAGAAAGAATTTAGATTGCTTTTTAAGATGAAACTTAAAATTAAAAATAGTATTCCTAGAATAATTAATAGTAACATTTTTTTATTGGTTTGGTTAATATTCTTGTTGTACGAAAATTCGAATGAGAAGTTACAGCGTACGAAAAATTTTATTCTTTATGATTTTGTATAACTAACTTTCTTGTCAATCTCGCAAAGCGAATATACAAAAATAAAGCGGCAGCGGTTAATCCTGCCAGAAGTCCGATCCAGATTCCAACGGCTTTGAGTTCCGTATATTTTCCTAAATAATAGGAAATAGGAAAACCTATTACCCAATACGCAACGAAGGTTATGTACATGGGAATTTTTACGTCTTGTAAACCCCGTAACGCTCCCAAAACTACGACTTGAATTCCATCCGATATTTGGAAGATAGCCGCAATCAATAGCAATTTTGACGTGATTATGATAATTTCTTCATTATCCAGCATTTGAGCTGAATCATTCATATTTAAGAATAAATGCGGTAAAAAATTATGAAACACCACAAATATTATCGCAAAGAAAGTTTCAAGTATAATCGCCAATAGAAAAATAGATCTTGCCACAACAATCAAATTTTTATAATCGTTCATTCCTTTGGTATGACTCACTCGGATCATTGCAGTAACACTTAATCCCATAGCTACCATAAAGGTGGAGGAAGCTAAAATAAGTGCAATCTGATTGGCAGCCTGGCTATTTTTACCCAAAGAACCGGAAAGCCAAATCGCAGCGGTAAATAACGTTACTTCAAATAACATTTGCATTGCTGACGGCAAACCAAGATTAATGATTTTTTTCAAAATTGATTTTCGGATTTCTTTGAAGCTAAAGTTTTTAAAATATTTTTTCAAAGCTGAGTTTCGTTTCATCAGGTAATGCATAAAAACTACCATCATTATTCTGGACAAAACAGTTCCTAATGCTGCCCCCAGAATTCCTAATTTTGGAAAAATCCAAATCCCATAAATCAGTACGTAATTAAAGAAGATATGTACCACGTTTGCCATCAAAATAGCATACATCGAATATTTTGTTTTGGTTAAACCATCTGCAAATTGTTTATATCCCTGATAGATAATCACCGGAATCAAAGAAAACGCAACCCAATCAATATATGGAGCGGCCATTTCAGCGACTTCTTTGGGTTGGTGCATCAAATACATAATCTGTTTTGAAAGCACCGTCAAAATAAACAATGCCACGCCTAAAACCGTACATAAAAGCAGTCCATGGTGAAAAGTGGTACGGATTTTTTGATCGTTTTTTTCAGCATCAGCCTCAGCAACTAACGGAGTAATTGCGGTAGAAAACCCTATCCCTAAGGACAAAGCAATAAAAATGAAGCTATTACCAAGTGAAACGGCCGCCAACTCCGTAGACCCCAATTTTCCTACCATGAAATTATCAACAATACCTATTAACGTATGCCCTAACATTCCCAAAATTACAGGATAAGCCAATGTTATATTATAAGAAAACTCTTTGAAGTATTTAGATAAATTCACTTTTTGTCTTTTTTTGGACAAAGATAATTAGAAGCTTTGAATTGTGTTGATACAATTGCATTTTAAACAGCTGTTTTTTTAATTTTCAGTCAATATAACAAGGAATTCTATAACAAATCGACATAATTATATAACTTTTTAAAAACTACTAAACTTATTTTTGCACTGTTGTTTTACGCCAAACAAAACCCATTAAAACAACTAAAATATTAAAAAATACAATTATGAAAATCGCAGGAAAAATTAAATTCGCATTAGCACTTACTATCTCAATGATGTTTGCTAACAATGTGGAAGCTCAGGAAACAAACAAAGCAACAAATTACGATCAAGGATTCCGTTTAGGATTTGGTGCAAATGCAGGATATTCAGTTAATGATCCTTACAAATTGGCACTAGGAGCTGATGTTAGAGGTCAATATGATTTATCAGAAAGATACTCTTTAACGTTGACTACAGGTTACACTAATTTATTTGTAAGCAAAGCTGATGGGTTTCCTGGCCAAACAGAAGGAAAAGATTTAGGTATCATCCCAGCAAAAGCGGGTTTTAAAGCTTTTATTTGGGAAGACCAATTTTACGTTATGGGAGAAGCTGGTGCAGCATTTGCAGCAAGTAATGTAGACAATACCAGAGACAAAACTTCTTTATTGTTATCTCCAAGTATAGGTTATGCTTCTAAATACATAGATATTTCTTTGAACTATACACATTACAATCATTTTGATCGTTTAAACAGTAACGGTTCTCTTGGTAGAGGAGTTGGACAAGTAGGTATTCGTTTAGCTTATGGTTTCAAACTATAAACGCACAAATCATGTTATAAAAAAATGCGCTGAAATTCAGCGCATTTTTTTTGGTCTATTCTTTTTTCAACAGGTCTTTATACAATTCAAAATTAGCTTTTACCTTTTCGTCTAATTTCGGTTCTTTGATGTCAGTATATTTTTGCATTTCTTCCCAGATAATTTTGGCCACAACATAACGCGCCATTTCCTTATCGTCTGCAGGAATAATATACCAAGGCGCATTTTCGGTAGCCGTTTTATTAATCGTTTCCTCATAATACTGCATGTATTCATCCCAATGTTCGCGTTCTTTCAAATCTCCGGGTGAAAATTTCCAATGGTGCTCCACTTCTTCCAATCTTCGCAGCAAGCGTTTGCGTTGCTCTTCTTTACTCAAATGAAAATAAAATTTCAAAACAATAGTTCCGTTTTGCGTGATGTGCTTTTCAAAATTATTTATTTGCTCCAAACGGTTTTGCCAAAACTGTGGCGTAATGTCTTCTACCTTTTCAATTCCTGGCAAATTTTCATTCAAAATATATTCCGGATGCACGCGAGTGTACAAAACATTCTCATAATGCGTTCTGTTAAATACTGCAAATTTTCCTTTTTCTGGCAAAGCCAAATAATGTCGCCACAAATAATCGTGTTCCAGTTCCGTTGAATTGGGAGTTTTAAAACTGTGCACCTCTACACCGCGCGGATTAAATTCCTTAAAAACTTCCCGAATCAGACTATCCTTACCCGAGGTATCCATCCCTTGCAAACAAATTAAAACGCCGTATCGATTGTGCGCGTACATCACATCCTGCAACTCGCTTAATTTCGCCTGAACTTTATCCAGTTTTTCCTCTTTGGCATCATCACTGGCTCCATTGAACAAATTAGTAGGGATTTTGGCTAATTCAATTTTGCCAATCACTTTAAAATCATTGGGATTTACAGACTTCATAACAAATAATTTATCTTTGTAAACTCAAATATAACAAATTATAAAGATTAATCCTGATGAATTTCAGGAGCATTTTCCAGCTATTCGTTGCAATCTTTCTAGTCCTGAACTTGTTTCAGGATCCTGAAACAAGTTCAGGACTAGAAAGGATTTCCACTATTATCTGGGCTAGGCAATGCTTTTCAAAACACATACTATGGGAAAATTCACACTCGAATTACTGTTTCAAATCATCGGTATTGGTTCCGCATCCGGACTCATTTACAAAAACAATTCGCTATTAATTATAGGTGACAACAGCGGTTTTCTTTACGAATACCAAATGGATTCCCATGATTTAAAACGCCATCCGTTACTTAAAAATCCTACAGAGAACACCCTAAAAAAAGACAAAGCTGATTTTGAAGCCCTAACCGATTTTGGAGATAGTCTGTATGTTTTTGGTTCTGGTTCTACCCAAAAAAGAAACAAAATGATACAAGTCAACTCCAGCACTAAAAAGGTGATTGCCACAAATGACATCGCCGATTTGTATGCCGTAATGCAAAATTTTGGAGAAATTAAACCTGAAGATTTCAACATCGAAGGCGCCATCTACAATGGCGAAAGTTGGTTTTTATTGAATCGCGGCAACGGCAGTTCCAATAAAAATGTCCTTTTCACCATCAAAGGAAAAAACCTTGCCAACGACTTCACTATTCTTTCGAACACCTACATACTTCCTAAAATAAAAGGAGTACGCAGTAGTTTTACCGACGGAATTTTAGTCGATGACAGTATTTATTTTTTGGCGACAGCCGAAGATACCGAATCTACGTATGATGATGGCGAAGTTCTAGGAAGTCTGATTGGGAGCATTAACCTGAAAACCATGAAAATCGATTTCACTAAAAAAATTAGCAGCACCCATAAATTCGAAGGATTATCTTTATACGCCAATTCAAAAGAGAAAATCGAGTTCTTGCTTTGTGAAGACAAAGATTCCGAGGTTTTAGAAACGGCTATTTACAAACTGACTTTGGACAAAAAATGATGTTTCTTTCGACCTAAATAACATAACGTTAAATTTAGATTAAATAGAAAACCAAAATAGATTTAAAATGTAAAACGTATTACTTTTACAGTAAACTCAGCCTTGTAAAGGCATTAAATAATTAAAAAAATGACAGACTTAAAAAATAAAAATGCCCTAATTACCGGCGCTGGAAAAGGAATTGGAAAAGCGATTGCTTTGGCATTAGCCAAAGAAGGCGTAAATGTAATTTTGGTCGCCAGAACACAGGAAGAAATAGACAGTGTTGCGGCAAAAGCCCGTTCGTTAAGAGTAAAAGCATTGGCAATAACCGCTGATGTTGCTGATATCATCTCGGTTAATACCGCCGTTGAAAAAGCATTGGCTGAATTTGGAACCATTGATATTTTAATCAACAACGCTGGAATAGCTGCTTTTGGAAAATTCCTAGAATTAGAACCCACAGATTGGGAACGTATTATACAGGTAAACTTAATGGGAACTTATTATGTGACTCGCGCTGTTTTGCCCAATATGATTGAAAGACAAACTGGTGACATCATCAATATTTCTTCAACATCAGGATTAAGCGGAAATGCATTAACGAGCGCTTACAGTGCTTCTAAATTTGCAGTTTTAGGATTAACCGATTCTTTGATGCAGGAAGTGCGTAAGCATAATATTCGGGTAACGGCATTAACGCCAAGCACGGTTGCCACTGATATGGCCAAAGAATTAAAATTGACTGATGGAAATCCTGATACAGTTATGCAAGCTGAAGATATGGCCGAATTAATCATCGCGCAACTCAAATTAAACCGACGCGTATTTGTCAAAAATAGCAGTATTTGGTCTACGAATCCATAATGCCATTTAAATAAAGAAAATGACAAAACAAATTGTCTAAAAAAAATCTGCAAAAATCTACAAAATCTGCGTGCTGAAAATTTTTCACGCAGATTTTGCAGATTCAGCAGATTTTATAGCTCATAGTACCTATTTCGAATTTCTTTAACCAAGCATTTGAAAAGAGTTAAATACAGTTTGTATTAATTCCTTTTAATTAAAAAAGAAAAAATTATTGACTTAATTCGTATCAAAACTCATTCTTTGTGGTAAAAAAAAAATTGTCTTTTTAATCCTCAATATTCACGAACTCCATTCGTACGCTTCCGTCTTCATCAATTTTTGTCAATTTAATGTCGTGCAACGTGTTGACTAATTCTGGATTCCAAGGCGTTTTTACTTTGACATAGTTTTCGGTAAACCCATGAATATAACCTTCTTTATTTTCACTTTCGAATAAAACAGTTCTATCATTACCCAATTGACTTTCATAAAAAGCACGACGTTTTTTAACAGACAGGCCGCGTAACATCTTGCTACGTTTGGCTCGAACATTTGCAGCAACAACACCTTCCATTGCAGCCGCTTCCGTATTATCACGTTCCGAATACGTGAAAACATGTAAATACGAAATATTCATTTCATTCAAGAAATGATAGGTTTCCAGGAAATGTTCATCTGTTTCGCCAGGAAAACCAACAATTACATCCACACCAATACAAGCGTGTGGCATTACTTCCCGAATCTTATTTACTCTTTCAGTATATATTTCGCGCTGGTAACGGCGTTTCATTAATTTCAAAATATCGTTGCTTCCAGATTGCAATGGTATATGAAAATGCGGCACAAAAGTTCTGCTTTTCGATACAAATTCTATCGTTTCATTTTTCAATAAATTTGGTTCAATAGATGAAATTCGCAATCTTTCAATACCTTCTATTTTGTCTAATTCCTGAACTAATTCCAGAAAAGTATGTTCGTGTTTTTTATTTCCGAATTCCCCTTTTCCGTAATCGCCTATATTTACTCCGGTAAGAACAATTTCTTTTATATTTTGCTCTGAAATATCTTTTGCGTTTTTCAATACATTTTCCAGTTCATCACTTCTGGAAATTCCTCTTGCTAACGGAATCGTGCAATAGGTACATTTGTAATCACAACCATCCTGAACTTTCAAGAAAGCGCGTGTTCTGTCCCCTATCGAATAACTTCCCACGTAAAAATCGGCTTCGGCAATTTCGCAGGAATGTACTTCTCCAAAATCATTTTTAGACAAATCATTAATATAATCGGCCAATTTGAATTTTTCAGTTGCACCAAGAACTAAATCTACTCCATTTACACTCGCTAATTCTTCTGGCTTCAATTGCGCATAACAACCAACTGCCGCAACAAATGCTTTGTCATTCAATTTCATTGCTTTTCGCACCACTTGCTTGAACTGCTTGTCTGCATTTTCAGTAACGGAACACGTATTAATCACATACATATCAGCTACTTCCTCAAAATCTACTCGATCAAAACCCTCATCTTGAAGATTGCGCGCAATGGTAGAGGTTTCCGAAAAATTCAGTTTACAACCCAGCGTATAAAAAGCAACTTTTTTTCTATTTTCCATAAAATAACTCAATTAATGAAATCGTTGTCAAAAAATTGAGAACGCAAATTTACGTACAATATTCTGGAAAATGAAATCAATAATTTCTATATCTTAGCATCTTCTAGACCAATAATTTATACTGTCAAAATAAAAAAAACAATTTCAATTATATTCCTTTTTATTGCGGTTCAAATAAATGCTCAGAACAACATTGAATGGGATGGAAAATATCAAATCCAACTTTCCGATTTTAAATCAAAAGCAACTCAAATTGGCAATGTGAGTAGTAATAGCATACAAACTGCTTCTGGACTAAATTTTAGCATACAAATGAGTAACGTTGAATTCGTGTTTACAAAAAACTTCAATTCCAAAGTAAGTTCTACATTCAAACAAGAATCGGCTTCCATAATAGCAACTGATACTATTACTGCTGAACGTATGGTGAAATTTGCTCAATATGAATTTGATTTATCAGAACTTTATGCTCGAAAACTTAGAAAAGACTTATACGTTAACAAAGGCACTTTTTCAGATATTAGTTTTCTTCAACCGCTTTATGATGCTATCCAAAAAGAATATGTAGAAGAACACGGAGAAGCCTCTAAAAAAACTAATCTGGGACAAAAAAAGGATATATTAAAAAAACTTAACGATGATGTTTTAATAAGAATTCAAGAACTTTCTGATTTCTGTAAAACTTGTAAATCACCTAAAAAGAAATCTTAATTCAAAATAAATCGTCTCACAACCTCGGCCACACCATGATCATTATTTGATGCAACAACAACATCGCCTTTATCTCTCAATTCAGGATCAACATTGTCTACCCAAACGCCCAATCCAGCATATTCAATCATGGTTAAATCATTTCCTGCGTTTCCAACGGCGATAATTTCACATTGAAGGATATTTAGTTTTTCCGCTAAAAATTTAATACTAGCT
This sequence comes from Flavobacterium sp. DSR2-3-3, assembly GCF_049896585.1. Taxonomy (NCBI): domain Bacteria; kingdom Pseudomonadati; phylum Bacteroidota; class Flavobacteriia; order Flavobacteriales; family Flavobacteriaceae; genus Flavobacterium; species Flavobacterium sp. DSR2-3-3. Next base: position 57,387 of record NZ_JAFCUP010000004.1, on the reverse strand, counting down.
CCTTTATCAATTCCGTTTTGTGCTACTTCAAGAAAGAAAGGCTTTGACATGCTGACACTCAGATGTGGCATCGTCGCTTTCAAATCTTTTTCTACTTCTTTTAAATAACTTGGCTTTTCTAATAAGATACATTTTACAGCTGAAGATTGAACCTCCTCTTTAAAACTTACCACTTTATTATGCGCTAAACCGGTGATGTTTTTTTCGATTTCGATATATTCAGAATCTGTTTCACTTACAATTTTACCATCAACATAAGTAATAATGTGAGTATTACTTTTTAAACTGTAATCGTACAATTCATGGATTTGATCTTGGGTTAATGTTTGTTCAAAAATGACCTTATCTTCCTTCAAATCTGTAATCACAGCTCCATTATACGATATCATGAACGAATTATCCAATTGCAGTTCTTTGGCATACGCTGTCATTGCTGGGGTTGGTCTACCAGATGCCAGAACAATATGAACACCTAATTCTTTTGCCTTAAACAACATTTCTTTATTCTCGTTTGAAATGGTATGGTCATCAGTCAACAAAGTGTCGTCCATGTCCAAAACCAACATTTTATATTTCATTTTAATTTTTTAAAAGTATTAGTTTCAACTACCGCAGATACACAAATTACTTTTTCAATTTGACTGAATTCTGACGAGTATCAAAAATTTGAAGAATACGAATTTCCGTTTCAGAATGAATTTTATATATAACTTTATAATCTCGAACAATCATTCTTCTGTATGGTTCTCCTAAGAATTCATCTACTTGATATTGCTCAACAAAATGAATGTTTTTACTTTGAAATACAATATCTCTGATAACGCTTTTCGCTCCTTGAGGAGATTTTAACCTAATGAATTCAAATAGTATTTTTAAATCGGCTTTGGCTTGATTATCCCAAAGTATGATAATTGGCTTTTGCATATTACCAACTCTCAATTTCTTTTTCTAAATCTTCAATCGTTGTATATTCTCCCGATGAAATTCGTTCATCAGCCTCTTTTACCATAGCAACGTATTCTTCCTTATCAACTGGATAACCACTTATAGTATGAGCAAAAACCTCTTGGTCTAAAACAGATTTAAGCGCAATTATTTTTTTTAGTTTACTCTCATCATTAATATGAAGCAACCAATCCATCAATTCTATTTTTTTTGCAGCTATGTCCATCTTACAGTGATATTTGAATAACAAAAATACTAATTTAAATACTCATTCTAAATTCTTCGATAACTGGATTTACTTTTGAAAACTCAGTTTCCTGAACGAACAATTCAACCGCCAAATCCGAATTCCCAAAACCTCCCAATCGAGCTGATTGTATATTGTTTTTCACAACAACATTTACACCAATCGCTTCGATTTTTTCCTGTAAAGCCATTGCTAAAATTTCACTTCCCGAAAACACTTTCATTAATCCCATCTTTTCCTTATTTAATTATTTTTTACTGTTTTCTTCATCAGCTTCTTCCTCCTCAAAATCTTCGCCAGCTTCCTCGTCTTCATCTCCATCAAAATCGAATTCAAAAGGTTCCTCTAGCATTTTTTCTGCAAGGACTTCTATTCGTTCCGTAAATTGTTCAGAGAAAATTATACGTTGGGTTCTGACAATACTATTCGAAATACGCATAATTTTTGTTTCATGACGCAATTTTAAAATTGGGTCTGCATCATCCAAAATAAACATTTTCAATCGGTTTACATTAAATCCAGCTGTGGTAAACATTTCACTCAACTTATTTGGAGTTCCAATCAATACGTCAATTCCGCTGGAAATATAATTTTTATCATATTCCGTATCTCCTTTATCATGAACACCATAGACTTCTAAATTAGAATTCTTTCCGTATTTTTCAAAAAGTGACTCCATTTCCAACACTTTGATTTTGTCTTCAACAATAATTAAAGCCCTAGGTGACTCTTCGGTTGCGCCTGCCAACCTCTGAATTACATTCATAACAATGGTTGTTGATTTCCCGCTTCCTTTTGGTGCAATAATAATACAGTCCGAACCACTTTTCAGTGTCGAAAATGTTTCTTTTTGCATCGCATTAGCCTCGGTCAAACCGTTTTCAATCAGGGCTTGCTGTAAATCTTCGTTTATTTTTTTTAGTTTCATTTCTTATGATTAAAAGATTAAAAATTGAAAAATTAAAAGATTAAACTAGTGCCAAATCTTTAAATCATTAAATTTTAAAATCATTAAATTAATTTTATTTTGATGCAAAGAGCTTCACATCATTCTCGGAAATTTCGCTTCCACCAAGGATAATCAGTCGCTCCACTACATTTCGTAATTCACGGATGTTTCCAGTCCAATCATATTCCTTCAATAAATTAATCGCTGCTGTAGAGAATTTTTTCACTGCGTTCCCTTGCTCTGAGGCAATTTTATCAGAAAAATGCGAAATCAGCATCGGAATATCATCGCGTCTTTCATTCAACGCAGGAACTTTTATTAAAATAACGGCCAAACGATGGTATAAATCCTCACGGAAACGACCTTCGGCAATTTCTACCTTCAGATCTTTATTCGTTGCCGCTACGACACGAACATCTACTTTAATATCCTTATCTGCTCCCACTCTGGTAATCATACTTTCTTGTAAAGCGCGCAATACTTTGGCTTGCGCCGAAAGACTCATATCGCCAATTTCATCCAAGAAAATAGTTCCTTTATCAGCGGCTTCAAATTTTCCTGCGCGGTCTCTCACTGCCGATGTAAACGCTCCTTTTACGTGACCGAATAATTCGCTTTCTATTAATTCTGATGGAATAGCAGCACAATTCACTTCGATTAAAGGAAAATTAGCTCGTTCACTTTTTTCGTGTAATTGATGCGCTACGAGCTCTTTTCCAGTTCCGTTTGGTCCCGTAATTAAAACTCTGGCTTCGGTTTGTGCTACTTTTTCTATCATTACTTTGATATGATTAATAGCTTCGCTTTCGCCAATCATTTCGTAGTTCTTGCTGACTTTTTTCTTTAAAATTTTATTCTCCACTACGAGCTGTTTTTTATCCAAAGCGTTGCGAACCGTATTCAACAATCGGTTTAAATCAGGTGGTTTTGAAATGTAATCAAATGCACCCAACCGCATTGTATTGATGGCTGTTTCCATATCGCCATGACCGGAAATCATCACCATAGGAATTTCAGGTTTGATTTTTTTGACCGCTTCCAAAACTTCAACACCATCCATTTTAGGCATTTTGATATCACACAAAACGAGATCGTAGTCGTTATTTTTTATTTTTTCATAACCTATCGCACCATCTTCGGCTTCTTCAACTTGATATGTATCGTTCTCTTCAGAAAGTATTTTTGTGAGTACTCTTCGAATTGCAGCTTCGTCTTCTATGATTAGTATTTTTGACATATTTGTATTTTTGTTTTGCCACGAAGGCACAAAATTTCATTTCTAATTAACAGACAACGTTTTTGAAAACTGATGCCCTAGCCCCGATTGAAGTGGAAATCCTTTTTATTTTTTCTTTAAAAATAAAAAGATTACAACGTAAAGCGGGAAATAGCTCCATAAATTAATTAAGTTTTAACAAAGCTGAATTAACGTTCTATTAGTATTTTAACCAGCGGTACATTTCACTCCAAGTTGGTTTTTTGCCATACATCAGTATTCCAATTCGGTATATTTTTGCGGCAAACCAAACTACAAAAAAGAAGCTTCCGAATAATAACGTTACTGATATTATGATTTGCCACAAAGGTACGCCAAACGGAATTCGCATCAGCATAACGATTGGCGAGGTGAGCGGAATCATTGAAAAAACAACTGCAATTGTCCCGTGCGGATCATTTATTACGGTAAAAAATCCGACATAAACGCTTAACATTAACGGCATGATGATAGGTAGCAAAAATTGCTGTGAATCCGTTTGATTATCAACTGCAGCGCCAATTGCCGCATAAAATGAGCTGTACAGAAAATAACCGCCAATGAAATAAACCACAAAGCCACCTAAAATACTTGCAATGGGTAAATTCCATAATTCTTTAATATACATTTGGGCAGTTCCAGTCATTTCCTGCTGCGCGGTTTGCATCATTTCCGGAGAAATTCTGGATGTTGATCCAACATTTACTCCAAAAAAAACAGAAGCCGCAAACAGTAATGACATTCCGATTATTGCCCAAATAAAGAATTGCAGCAATCCGGCTAGTGAAGTTCCTATTATTTTTCCCATCATCAATTGAAATGGTTTGACCGATGAGATTATAATTTCTACTATTCGGCTGGTTTTTTCCTCGATGACGCTTCGCATCACCATGTTTCCGTAGATGATTATGAACATCATAATAAGATATCCAAATGCGCCGCCAATCCCGATTTTGATTTCATTAAGTCCTTTGACGCTTTCTTCACCAGATGCTTTTGTCAAGCTAATATTCACTTTAGATTGCGCATTTTTAATGGCCAGTGTATCTAAATGCGCTTTTTCTAAATTATTTTTGGTTAGCTTATTTGCAATTACATCCTGAACATTTTCAATGAATGAAATACTTGGACTGCTGTTTGAAATAAACTGGATTTTACTTTCAAAATCCTCGGCATTATTCGCTTTAGGGATATACAACAATCCTTCGTAGCTTTCATTGGTAATACTGTCTTTAAGGAATTTTAAGTCTATTATAGTCAGATCAACGTATTTATACGCTTTTTTTTTATTGTTTTGCGAAGTAAATTCCTTTACAAACATACCCGATTCATCATGAATAGCGATTCGTTTGGTATCAGCTTTCATGGAACTTAAATAGGCTACAAAAACGGCTATTCCCACAAATAGTAACGGACTTAAAAAAGTCATAACAATAAAAGATTTATTACGCACTTTGGCGATAAACTCTCTTTTTACAATTAATGATATGATGCTCATTTTCTAAACTGCTTAAATTTTTCGATTACTTAGATTTTTTTAGAACGATTCGATTAGAAGACTGCAAAAAGTCTAATAATTGAAGAAGTCTATCCAGCTATTGTGTTACTGTTTGAATGAAAATATCATTGACACTTGGAATTTTTTCGACAAAATGCGTTACCTGACCGCGTTGTGTAAGAATATTTAATAATTCATTTGGCGTCGAATTTCCGAGTTGGATTTCCAGTTTTAATTCGTTGTTCAATGATTTAAAATTAGCTGGACCAACAGTGAATTTTTGTGTAATAGCGTACATCAAACATTCTACATTCTCAGATAAAATACCAACTTCAAAACTATTAGTTTTAAATTGTCTTTTTACATCAATCAGTTTTCCTTCAATCAGTTTATTGGATTTGTGAATCAACGCAATATGGTCACATAATTCTTCTACGCTTTCCATCCGGTGAGTCGAGAAAATTATGGTTGCTCCTTCTTCTCGCAACGCTAGAATTTCATCTTTAATAATATTAGCATTTACGGGATCAAAACCAGAAAAAGGTTCATCAAAAATCAACAATTTTGGCTTGTGCAAAACGCAAACCACAAACTGAATTTTCTGCGCCATTCCTTTAGAAAGTTCTTGGATTTTCTTGTCCCACCAACCTTGAATTTCTAATCTTTCAAACCAATATTCCAATTGTTTTTTGGCTTCAGCCTTAGAAAGTCCTTTCATTTGAGCCAAATACAAGCATTGTTCTCCCACTTTCATAGTGTTGTACAATCCCCTTTCTTCCGGCAAATATCCTATATATTGAATGTGTTTGGGTTGCAGTTTTTCACCATCCAAAATAATTTCGCCACGATCCGGCAATGTAATTTGATTTATAATTCGGATAAGTGATGTTTTACCGGCCCCATTTGGACCTAAAAGTCCGTAGATACTCCCTTTTGGAACCGTTAATGAAACCTCGTTAAGCGCGACATAATCACCGTATTGCTTGACAACTTTATTCACTTCAAGAATGTTACTCATGCTTATTTTTTAATTGTTGTAAAAGTAAATAATTAGTACCGAAATACTTAGAATAGTTTCAGATATGTAGCATTTAATTTTTAGCGATCGTATATGATATTGCCTTATATTTATTGGTATTTGTTTGCAACTAACAAATTATTATTGGCGATTTCATAAAAAACCCATCCTTATTTTAACAAGGATGGGGTATATACTTTAAACAGCATCGATAAATTATATCGCTACTTTTTATTATGAAAACATATCTTTTACTTTCTCAAAAAATGATTTATCTGATTTTTCAGGATTTGGAATAAAATTTTCGTCGGTAAGATTTTTTTCGAAAAACTGTTTTTGATCTTTATTCAATGTTTTTGGAGTCCAAACATTTACATGCACCAATAAATCTCCGTTTCCGTAACCATTGATGCTCGGAATTCCTTTTCCTTTTAATCTTAAGATTTTACCAGATTGAATTCCTTCTTCCAGTTTGATTCTGACTTTTCCGTTTATAGCTTCAATATCTTTAGAAATTCCAAGAACAGCTTCAGCAAAACTGATGTATAAATCATAATGCAAATTCTCCCCTTCGCGTTTCAAGAACTCATGCTCCAATTCCTCAATAGCAACAATTAAATCTCCCGGAATACTATTTCCTGGAGCATCATTTCCTTTATTAGAAACTTTCAATTGCATTCCGTCCACCACTCCCGCGGGTATTTTTATTGAAACAGTTTCATCTTCAAGAATCATTCCTTGTGAATCTGCTTCTGTTGGTTTTTTATCTAAAATTTGACCCGAACCACTACATGTCGGACATGTTGAAGCCGATTGCATTCGACCCAAAATTGTATTTGTAACGCGCATCACTTGTCCCTGACCATTACATGTAGAACACGTTTTGTAACTAACGCCAGGAGCTTGAACTTTACGTTTAACTTTTACTTTTTTCTCAACACCATTGGCAATTTCTTCCAATGTTAATTTTACTTTGATACGCAGGTTGCTCCCTTTAGCACGACGAACTCCGCCTCCTCCGCCTCCGCCGAAACCACCAAAACCGCCTCCGAAAATATCACCAAACTGACTGAAAATGTCATCCATATTCATTCCGCCTTGACCACCTCCGCCGAAACCGCCAGAACCATCAAAAGCTTGATGACCATATTGATCGTACTTTGCTTTTTTCTGAGGATCGCTTAATACTTCGTAAGCTTCAGCAGCTAATTTAAACTTATCCTCTGCTGATTTATCTCCAGGATTTTTGTCAGGATGAAATTGTAGTGCGCTTTTTCGGTATGCTTTTTTAATTTCTGCAGCATCAGCATTTTTTGAAATGCCTAATATTTCGTAAAAATCTTTTTTCATTTTTATTTTTTCTTTTGTTGAGTCGCACTAATGTGCATAGCTGCGCATAATGTAAAGACTTGATAAACCTTGGCTCTACTACTGCCCTAATACAACTTTTGGAAAACGAATGATTTTGTCACCTAACTTGTATCCTTTTTCAAGAACGTCAACAATTTTACCTTTCATTTCGTCTGATGGTGCAGGTATTTGAGTAATTGCTTCAGCAAAATCAGCATCAAAAGCGTCTCCTGGCTTTACCTCAACTTGCTCTAATCCTTTAGCAACTAAAGTATTTTTTAATTTTTCATGAATAAGTTCCACTCCTTTTAAAAGCAATTCATCTTCTGATTTACTTATTTCAACAATGGCTCTGTCAAAATCATCCAATACTGGTAACATCGCTAATAAAACCTCTTGGTTAGCTGTTTTGAACAACTCAATACGCTCTTTGGTAGTTCTGCGTTTGTAATTTTCGAATTCAGCAAATAATCGTAAATATTTATCTTTCTCTTTGGCTAAGTCTTGCGTCAATTGCTCTTCTACACTTAATTCCTCAATAATCATTTGCTCCCCATTGGCATTATTTTCTAATGTCGTCTCATCTAATTCTTGATCGATTTCTGTATTTTCAGTAGTCATAGTACTAGTATTTTTAAAAATATTCTTAAACTTCATTTTTATTCTTTTCTGTTGATTGCAAAAGTACTGCCAATTCTTTTTAAATGTCAAATTGTCATCTTTTTATTGATTTCATTTTTCTTTTCGCTATTACTTCTGAGTACTTAAAATTTTAAGATTATTTTAAGATTATCTTGCCATTCTTTATTTAGTTTTGTTAACAAATTTTTTTTAGAAATGTTTTCAAAAGTAAAAAACTTGAGATTATATTCTGAACAATTATTAATTCACCTTTACTTTATATTAAGAAAAGCTTCGTTTTAACCAACGAAGCTTTTCTTATATATTCAAATTAAGAGTTTAACAAGGCTTGTTTTAAACTTTCAAAATCCATTGTAAGCTGTTCACCCGTAGTTAGATTTTTGAGCGAAAACATATTCGATTCCATTTCATGTTTCCCAGCAATTACCGCAAAAGGAATTCCACGTATATCCGCATGTTGAAACTGCTTTGCCACTTTAGCATTATCAGGATAAAATTCTACTTTTATATTTGAATTTCTTAATTCTTTTATCGCTTTCATCGCGTAAAAAGCTTCACTTTCACCATAATTGATAAACAATGCTTTTGAAGTTTCCGTTACAGTTTCCGGAAATAAATTCAATTCTTCGACTACCAAATAGATTCGGTCTAATCCAAAAGAAATACCTACGCCGCTCATGTTTTTCAATCCAAAAATTCCCGTCAAATCATCATATCTTCCACCACCACCGATGGAACCCATTGAAACAGATTTTGGCGGAGCCACTTCAAAAATAGCGCCTGTGTAGTAATTCAACCCTCTTGCTAAGGTTACATCCAAGTCCAGAATTGTGGTTGACAAACCAAGTTGTGTTACATTATCACAGATAAAACGCAGTTCCTCGACCCCTTTCATTCCTTCGTTAGACTCAGCAAGCAAAACGGAAAGCTGGTTTATTTTCTCCGAAATAGTTCCCGAGAAATGAAATAACGGTTGCACTTTCAGAATCGCTTCCTCCGAAATTCCTTTCTCCATCATTTCTTTTTTCACGCCGTCCTCGCCTATTTTATCGAGTTTGTCCAACGCTACCGTAAAATCTATTAATTTATCCGATGCACCAATCACTTCAGCAATCCCGGATAATATTTTTCGATTATTGATTTTGATAGTTACTCCTTCCAAACCCAAGGCAGTGAAAACAGAATCATATAATTGTACTAATTCTACTTCCTGCCACAATGATTTAGAACCCACCACATCTGCGTCACATTGAAAAAACTCTCTGAAACGTCCTTTTTGCGGGCGATCCGCTCTCCAAACCGGTTGGATCTGGTATCTTTTAAATGGAAATTCAATATCATTTTGGTGTTGTACCACATAACGGGCAAACGGAACGGTTAAGTCATACCGCAAGGCTTTTTCGGAAATACTTGACGTTAATTTAGTACTGTCTCTGTTTTCTAAATGAGTTGCGTTGGATTTCGCCAAATAATCTCCAGAATTTAATATCTTAAAAATCAAACGATCGCCTTCTTCTCCGTACTTTCCCATTAGGGTTTCGGAGTTTTCAAATGAAGGTGTTTCTATGGGTTGAAATCCGAATTTCTCGAAATTCCTTTTTATAATTTGGATGATATAGTGCCGTTTTGCAACCTCAGTTGGTGAAAAATCTCTGGTTCCTTTTGGAATGTTCGGTTTTGATGCCATGGTGTAAATATTGGATATTAAATTTAAGATTTTGGAAGAGTTGAAAAAATTCCAAATTCTAATTCTTTGCAAATATCTTATTTTTAAAATTATTCTGTTTACAAATTTTAGCATTTTATTACCCAATGCCTAGCCCGGATTAAAGTGGAAATACGGCAGCAAAAAATACTATTGTTTTCTTGCCTGAAAGAGCGACCGCAGGAAGCTCCTTTTGGGCAATTGAAAACAAATTATTTTTTGTTGCAGGATTGTAACGGAAAGCTGGAAAAAGCTTCAAAAACAAAACGGTCAAATTAAATTAATTTTTAGACTTATAAGATTTGTAACAAAATTTGTATTTTCGTGTCAAACTTACATGATGTTAAAATTATTCAAAGAAAATATTCGGATTGCATTCGGTTCTATCAGAACGCAATTGTTACGAACGGTTCTTACGGTGATGATTATCGCTATTGGAATCACGGCATTAGTTAGTATTCTTACGGTTGTTTCAGCGCTGGAAAACACAATTTCCGCCGATTTTGCATCGATGGGGGCCAATACCTTCAACCTAAAACAGTATGAAAATACTACAAGAAGACAGGGAAGAGACGAACGAGAAATAATCAATCCTATCATTTCGTATCCTGAAGCTGTGGCTTTCAAGAATAAATACAGTTATCCATTTACGGAAACTTCTCTTTCTTTTACGGCAACATCAGCTGCGGAAGTAAAATTCGAATCTTCAAAAACAGATCCAGAAAACTCAATCGTGGGTGTCGACGAATTTTTCATGACCAACTCCGGACTGGAAACGAGTGCCGGCCGTAATTTTACAGGATTTGACATTGATAACAATGCGTACGTGTGTGTTGTAGGTTCAGATTTTGAGAAAGGACTGCTAAAAGACGTGAATCCTATTGATAAGATAATTTCAATTAGAGGAGCTAAGTTTAGGGTTATTGGAGTATTAAAAGAGAAAGGATCAACTTTTGGAAACAGTCAGGATTTACGAGTTTTGATTCCAATTCAATTAGCCCGTTCCATATTTACAGCGCCAAATATTAATTATACTGTTAGCGTTATGGTCAGCAAAAAAGAATTACTGGATCAAGCTATTGACAATGCAAACAGCACGATGCGCAGAGTTCGCAAACTAAGTCCCGTGGAAGACAATAATTTTGGGATAGTCCGTAGCGATGACTTGATTAATAGAATTTTGGGAATTACACAATATCTCGGATTAGCATCGTGGCTGATAGGAATTATCACCGTCCTGGGGTCTTCTATTGCTTTGATGAATATTATGATTGTTTCGGTTACGGAACGTACCAGAGAAATTGGGGTCAGAAAAGCATTAGGAGCCAAAAAAACGACCATTGCGATTCAGTTTTTTATAGAAACAATGCTGATTGGTCAATTTGGCGGATTAGTTGGAATCATTTTCGGAATTCTAATTGGATATGGTATTGCGACTGCTATGGATTTTGCATTCGTAATTCCGTGGGGCGCTATCATGGCAGCTTTCATCACCAGTTTCATCGTAGCCATCGCGTCAGGATTATATCCCGCTATCAAAGCCGCTGTACTGGATCCTATTGAAGCGTTGCGATACGAGTAGTAATTAGCGGTAAAATTCATTGTGAGGTACTAAATAGTTACAAGCACTATTTTCCTAAAAAGATTTTGGGCGTGACCCTATTAAAAAAAGGGGCTGACTAATCACATAGGTTAATTGCCCCTTTTCTTAATAAGGTCGGGTCATACGCGTTACAAGGTAACTTGCTCCTACCCCTCACGCAGACCGCGTAAAACCAGAATTTTTGCATAAAACAACCAATGTTAAATGCGATTTCGTTTCTGGAAATTACAACTGATCATTCGGTCATTTCCGTAAATATCTTTTCGTAATTCGATGTTTTTGAAGTTCATTCTTTCAAGTAAATCAATCATTTCCTTGCCTAAATACTGATTGATTTCAAAGTACATCTGGCCATTTTCGGATAGGTTTTTCTGGGCCAATTCGGCTATTTTTTTATAAAAAATCAATGCGTCATTATCTTCTACAAAAAGTGCCAAATGCGGCTCATTATCCAAAACATTTTTCTTGATTTCCTCCTTTTCTAAATTACGAACATAAGGCGGATTAGATACGATAATATCAAACTGTTGCTGTAAATCTTCCGTTTTGAGAATATTTTGATTGAAAAAAGTAACATTAACAGAATTATTTTCTGCGTTTTTATTGGCTGTAGCCAGCGCTTTTTCAGAAACATCGATGGCAAAAACTTGAGAATTTAAAATATTTTTGGCCAATGAAATAGCGATGCAACCACTTCCCGTTCCAATATCTAAAATACTGATCTTTTGACGTTCGTCTTTTGGTTTTTGACTTTCAACAATCCATTCGACCAATTCTTCCGTTTCGGGTCTTGGAATCAAAACGTCTTCATTGACTTCAAAGTCCAATCCATAAAAACTGGTTTTTCCTAAAAGATATTGTATCGGAATTTCCTTTTTTAATTGTTCCAAAATAGAATTCCAAACAACAGTTTCCGCTTCCAAAAAAACCAAATCGGGACGCAACGCCAAGTCGATTCTTTTCAATTGATTTTTTTCTTCTAAAATTAAATAGAAAAAACTCTCGGTTTCTATTGCATCGTACAGTGGCGTAAGCGCGTCAATAAATTGAGTTCTGTATTCTTTTATTTTCATTTTCTCTGTCAATCGATTCTAAAGAATTAACACTCGCAACTCATTATTCAAAATTTACAAATCTTTCAACATCCAAACCGGACAACTAACGTGACCAGTGCTTCCCATGGGTGCAGCAATATTTTCAAAACCTGTTTTTTTGTATAATTTTTGTGCGTTGAGCATAAATGGCATGGTTTCCAAATAGCATTTTTCGAAACCAAAATTCTTAGCGCTTTGCAAGCAAACTTCCATCATTTCAGTTCCAATTCCCATTCCTCGAGTTTCAGGCAGAAAATACATTTTTTGGAGTTCGCAGATGGTGTCCGCTTCATTTGCAAGTGGAGCAATTCCTGCAGCACCAACAATTTTACCATTATTCTCGACTACGTAATATACTGATTTTGGTTTATTGTATTCTTCATACATAAAGTCCAAATATAGGTCCTCGTAAGCCGTCCCCACTTTGGGAATATCCATTTCATCAAAAACTGCACGTATTAGTTGTGCAACTTCTTGATTGTCTTCTTTATTTATTTTTCTGATACTGTAATTTTCCATTTTTTCAAAATCTTGTTATACCTGCAAAAATAGAAATTGTTTGCTATTATTTTGAAAAGTTTTAAAACAAATCTTGAGGTTTCAGGACTAATCCCAAAATTACTACTTTTGTGTGGTGAAAATACATGAAAAATACATAAAACGATGCATTGAATTAGCCAAAAATGGCTTAGGAACAACGTACCCAAATCCTTTGGTAGGCAGTGTGATTGTGCATGAAGGCAAGATTATTGGCGAAGGATGGCATCAAAAAGCAGGAGAACCGCACGCAGAAGTGAACGCCGTAAATTCCGTCAAAGATAAATCTTTGCTAAAAAAAGCGACAATTTACGTTAGTCTGGAACCTTGCAGTCATTTTGGCAAAACGCCACCGTGTTGCGATTTGATTATCAAAAATAAAATTCCGAATGTGGTTATTGGAACTGTGGATCCAAATGTAAAAGTGGCCGGAAGTGGAATAAAAAAACTTTTAGAAGCTGGCATTCATGTCACGGTTGGTGTACTTGAAGCGGAATGCAACGAACTTAACAAACGATTCTTTACATTCCACGAAAAGAAAAGACCCTACATCATCTTGAAATGGGCTGAAAGCCAAGATGGTTTTATTGCGCCTATTGAAAAATCAGAAAAGAAACCCGTTTGGATTACCAATGCGTATTCAAGGCAATTAGTTCACAAATGGCGCACTGAAGAGCAAGCTATTCTGGTGGGAACACAAACAGTCATCGATGACAATCCCGTACTAAATGCACGCGATTGGTATGGAAACAATCCGATTCGAGTGGTTTTAGACAAAAATAATCGCATTCCAAAAAATAGCCATATTCTTGATAATCAAGTTAAAACTATCCTATTTTCCGGATATAAAACTTCTCTTGAAAAAGAAAATAGTATCTTTGAAATAATCGATTTTGAAAAAAACATTGCAGAGCAAATCGTTCAATCATTGAATAAAAATCAAATTCAATCCATTATTATTGAAGGTGGAAGACAAACTTTACAAACTTTTATCGATGCCAATCTTTGGGATGAAGCACGAATATTTGTTGGATACATCCAATTTAAAAATGGAATCAAAGCGCCCATTCTTGCTAAAAAACAGTTCGAGAAACATTGCATTGCGGCAGACGAACTTATAATTTTTAGAAACCATGATAAATACTATTATTTTTGATTTTGGAGATATTTTTATCAATTTAGATAAGCAAGCCACTATTACTTCTTTTGAAAAATTAGGCTTAAAGGAATGGAATGACGATTTAGACCAACTGAATTTACAGTTTGAAACAGGTAAGGTTTCCCGTGAAAATTTTCTTTTTGGTATTCAAGAACATATCCCGAATGCCAGCATAAAAGAGATTTTGGCAGCTTGGAATGCCACCTTGCTTGACTTCCCGCTATATCGATTGGAATTCTTGCAGATGCTTTCCCAAAAATACCGCTTGTTTCTATTATCCAATACAGATGCCATTCATATTGAAACTTTTGAACAAGCGAGTGGTGTTTCATTTTACAGAGATTTTTATCAATGTTTCGAAAAAGTTTATTTCTCATTTGAGTCCGGCCTGAGGAAACCAAATCCTGAAATTTTCAATCATTTGATAAGCAACCATGAATTAGCACCCAAACGAACATTATTTATAGATGACAAAAAAGAAAATACAGACGCCGCATTCGCTTTGGGATTTGAAGTTTGGAATTTAGAAGTCGGGAAAGAAGATATTATTCATTTATTGGACAAAAAAATAATTTGACAGCAGCAAATCATCCACCAAACTACAATAACATTTCAACTCTCTTTTCTAATTCAATTTGAAAGACACTTACTATACTATTGAGATTCCCTCAGACGAATTGCTGTTCAAAGAAAAAAACAGTAAATTCTTTGGTTACGCCTATCCTATTCATTCGGAGGAAGAAGTAAAACCGCTGATCGATATTTTGCGAAAGCAACATCCCAACGCAGGCCATTTCTGTTATGCTTATCAAACAGGAACTGATGCTTTTACATATCGTGCAAATGATGACGGAGAACCAAGTAATAGTGCCGGAATGCCTATTTACGGACAAATCCAATCCTTTTCAGTAACAAATGTTTTATTAGTTGTAGTTAGGGTTTTTGGAGGCGTAAAACTAGGCGTCGGCGGATTGATTTCTGCCTATAAAATGACTGCGAAGATGGTTTTTGAAAACTGTGAAATTGTTGAAAAAACAATTAATATTCATTTTGCCATCACATTTGATTACCAAAACATGAACAAAGTAATGCGAGTAATAAAGGAAAAAAAGTTGGAAATGGTATCCCAAAAAATGGAGATAGATGAAATTACCACCCTTCCTATTGGAAAAATCGAACTAAAAACACGAAAAAAAAATGCCGAAATGGTATTCGACATTTTCAATTCGATGTTTGAAATTAAAATAAACCGACTATAATTTCGCTATGAAATTGCTTCTTTTGTAATTTATTCCATTGTTTTTAACAGTTCTAAAATATAATCCGGCGGAGCTGTTGGACGACCTGTTTTTAGGGACACAAAAACCAAAATAAACTGGGCAGTTGTTAATAACTCATCAGATTCATTGTAAATCGCACAATCAAATTCTATCTTGACGGAACTCTGACTTTTAAAAGTGGTGTGAACCGTAAGCAACTCATCATACCGAGCTGATTTTTTATAATTTACATTCATCGAAACGATGGGAAGCGCTATGCCACTTTCTTCCATGTTTTTATACGAGATCCCTTTGTTTCTAAGCCATTCAACCCTTCCTATTTCAAAATATGGAATATAATTCCCATGGTATACAACACCCATTTGGTCGGTTTCTGAGTAACGAACTCTAACTTCTATTTGATGATCTTTCATTTATTATGTATTAAAAATTTAAAATTTAAACAACGCCTTACAACAATAATTTGTGAAATTATTACCCTATATATTTTTTTTTACAAAAATTTGTTCACATATTTGTTACCCCGATAATCAATTACAAAACACCTTTTTTTTAGTAAGATAACAATTACCAATTAAAAACAATTTAACAGAATATATGAACAAAACTGCTCAATCAGTATGGGAAAACTGTTTGTCTTTCATAAAAGACAACATCCAAGACCAAGCGTACAAAACTTGGTTCGAACCAATCAAATCAGTTGAACTTACCGATAACGCATTATATATTCAAGTTCCTAGCAAATTTTTCTATGAATGGTTAGAAGAGCATTATGTAAAATTACTAAAAGTGGCCCTGACGAAAGAACTTGGAAAAAACGCTAAGTTACTTTATAAAATCAGAATGGAAAACACCTATGGCAATAAACAACCGTTTACGGAGCAGTTGCCAAGCGCGAATAGAGTTCCTATGAAGCCACAAGAAGTTGATGCTCCATTTAAAAACTTAAACCCGGAATTAAAAAATCCATTTGTAATCCCCGGCATTCGAAATTTAAAAATTGAATCCCAATTAAATGCAAATTATAGTTTTGATAATTTTTTGGAAGGAGATTCCAACAGATTAGCACGTTCTGCAGGTATGGCTGTTGCCAATAAACCGGGTGGAACCTCATTTAATCCTTTGTTAATTTTTGGCGGAGTTGGTCTTGGAAAAACACACCTGGCACATGCTATTGGTGTAGAAATAAAAGACAAATACCCTGAAAAAACAGTTTTATACATTTCTGCAGAAATTTTTACACAACAATATATCGACTCGGTTAAGAAAAACAACCGAAATGATTTCATCCATTTCTATCAATTAATTGACGTTTTAATTATTGATGACGTACAATTCCTTTCCGGTAAATCAGGAACTCAGGATGTGTTTTTCCATATTTTTAATTACTTACATCAAAACGGCAAACAAGTGATCTTGACTTCGGATAAGGCGCCAGTTGACATGCAAGATATTGAGCAACGTTTACTTTCCCGTTTTAAATGGGGATTGTCTGCGGAATTGCACCAACCGGATTATGAAACCAGAATTTCAATCCTGAAAAACATATTGTACAGAGACGGTGTAGAAATTCCGGAAGAAATCATCGAATATGTTGCACGCAATATAAAATCGAATGTCAGAGAATTAGAAGGAGCTATTATTTCCTTAATTGCACAATCATCTTTTAATAAAAAAGAAGTTACGCTGGAGCTTGCGAAAAGTGTTGTTGAAAAATTTGTAAAAAATGTAAAAAGAGAAATTTCGATCGATTACATTCAAAAGATTGTTTCGGATTATTTCCAATTAGACTTAGAAACCTTGCAATCCAAAACAAGAAAAAGACACGTGGTTCAAGCCAGACAATTAGCCATGTTTTTCGCCAAGAAATTTACTAAAGCTTCTTTAGCTAATATTGGTTCCCAAATTGGAGATCGCGATCACGCAACCGTTTTACACGCTTGTAAAACCGTTGACAATTTAGTGGCTACCGACAAACAATTCAAGAAATTTGTGGAAGATATCAATAAAAAATTAACGTTGTAAACGCATCATGTCCGTAAAAATTTTAATGGTTTGTTTAGGAAATATTTGCCGTTCCCCACTAGCCGAAGGGATTTTGGCTGCAAAACTTCCTAAAGACAAATTTACAGTTGATTCTGCAGGAACCGGATCTTGGCATATTGGTCACGCGCCAGACGATCGCTCTATTGCTATTGCAAAAAAAAATAAAGTAAACATTTCTCATCAAAAAGGAAGACAATTCAGCGCAACTGATTTTGATGCCTTTGATTACATTTACGTGATGGATAATTCCAACTACAAAAATGTAACTGAACTGGCCCAAAACCAGAACCAAGTAGAAAAAGTCCAGCTAATTTTAAATGAATTGTTTCCAAATGAAAATGTAGATGTTCCAGATCCTTATTTTGGTTTACCAAATGGATTCGAAATTGTTTACAACATGCTGGATGAAGTGTGTGATGAAATTGCTAAAAAGCTATTAAAAAAACACCAGTAATTTTTTCTGCAAAAAATTACAGTAAGCTCATTGATAAATTACGCACCTACTTAACAACATTAACCCATTCACAGATTTCACTTTAGAAACATAAATATCACTTATGGAATCAAACTCTGTTTTAGGAAAACTCTATTTAATCCCCACCACAATGGGCGATTGTGACCCTATGGATGTTTTGCCGCAAACTATAAAAAGAAGCATTGCGCTCATTGATTATTATATTGTTGAAAACGACAAAACAGCTCGTAAATCCATAAAAGAAGTAAATCATGAGAAGAAACAATCCGAGTTAAAACTTTTTGTTTTAAATAAACACACTGAAATTAAAGAACATTTAGACTTTATAAAACCTTTACTGGAAGGTCACAACATGGGTTTAATGAGCGAAGCTGGCTGTCCCGGCGTTGCGGATCCTGGAGCAGTAATCGTAAAATTAGCCCACGAAAAAGGAATTCAGGTTATTCCTTTGGTAGGCCCTTCCTCCATCCTTTTGGCCATGATGGCATCAGGAATGAATGGACAAAGTTTCACCTTTCATGGCTATTTACCCATTGAAAAAGACGAAAAGAAAGCCAGTTTTAAAACCCTAGAAAGAGTTTCTTTCGAAAAAAATCAGTCTCAGATTTTCATTGAAACGCCATACCGCAATAACAAATTACTGGAAGATTTGGTACAAACGCTGCATCCTGAAACACATTTATGCATCGCAACGGATATCACCTTGCCTACAGAATATATCAAAACCAAAAAAATTTCGGCTTGGAAAAAAGAAACAATAGATTTACATAAACGCCCAACCATTTTTATTATCCACAAAATGTAATTTTATAACTACATTTAAATTAATTTAATATATTTACCTTATCAATTAGCTAAACAATTAAACCAAATAAAATGAAAGTAAATAAAAGAGACCTTAAAATATTTACATTGGGAATTTTCAGCCTTTTTATATTCCAGTCCATCTATGATTGGAAACAAATTAAAAAAGATATGATTAGCGGCTGGAATGCAGGCTATCGCGCTGAATAATAATTTCCATTTAAAAAGTAGTTTTAAACTAACAGAAGAAAGAAAAATACTTTTTTATCCGATTAAAAATTTTAGCATACCATTAAAGCTTCAGTTTATTATACTAAGCAATTACAATACTGTTTACGATTAAAAGTGCTTTAAATTTAATAATGAAAAATCTTTATTCATTAATTATATTATAAAAAACGCGCTATTAATCTCAAGTAACCCGCTAAAAACTATACTAATATTGATTAAATCCAATTATAAAAAGCTATTTTTATAATTGGATTTAATCAATATTTTTTATGAGTAAACTACCAAATATCAGCACGAGTATTTTTACGGTTATGTCTAAAATGGCAGCTGAATATAATGCCATCAATCTTTCACAAGGTTTTCCAAACTTTCCCGTTGACCGAAGATTAACTGATATTGTTGCTAATCTTGCGAAAGAAAATGTGCATCAATATACGCCAATGTCAGGCTACATGCCGTTATTATTAAAAATAGCAACACTAATCAACAACTCCTATGGAAGAACTGTTCAGCCTGAAACGGAATTGTTGATTACCGCCGGAGCAACACAAGCCATTTTCACTACCATAACAGCTTTGGTAAAAAACAATGACGAAGTGATTATCTTAGATCCAAGTTATGATTGTTACGAAGCGCCCGTATTATTATGCAACGCAAATCCGGTTCGAGTGCCGCTGAACGATGATTACACTCCAAATTGGAAAATTATCGAAAAAGCGTGTACGTCAAAAACTAAAATGATTATCATTAATAATCCGCACAATCCAACAGGGAAAATTTTAACGGAATCAGATTTTGAATCATTGGAAATCCTGTTGGAAAAATATCCTGACATTATACTTCTTTCTGATGAAGTGTATGAATACATTACTTTCGAAGAAAAACATATTTCAGCTCATACCCGAAAGAAATTATTGAATCGTTGTGTAATGGTTTCTTCTTTCGGAAAATCATTTCATGTAACAGGTTGGAAAATTGGTTATTTAACAGCGCCGGAATATTTGATGAAAGAAATCAAAAAAGTACATCAGTTTTTAGTTTTCAGTGTAAATAGTATTTGTCAAGTTGCCATTAGTGAGTATTTAGATATTGTTTCTGTAGTTGAAATAGGAAAATTATATCAGGAAAAACGGGATTACTTTAAACAATTATTAAAAGGTAGTCGCTTTAAACTTATGCCATGCGAAGGAACTTATTTTCAGGTGGTTTCTTATGCAGCTATTTCAAATGAGAACGATGTTGATTTCTGCAAACGCCTTATTATTCAACATGGAGTTGCTGCCATTCCTATTTCCACTTTTTATGCCGATGGAAAAGACCTGAAACTAATTCGCTTTTGTTTTGCCAAAGATAATGCAACGTTGGAAGAGGCAGCAAAAAGATTGTGTGCGATTTAAAATCGGAAATGAAATTTATTTTATTATGCATGCATACTATTTAATTTTATTATATTTACAATAAAAAAATATCACAAATATGAGTTATACAGATAAAATGTTACGCGACGATGCCCTAAAAGGCAAAGTTATTGTTGTAACCGGAGGCGGAAGCGGTTTAGGAAAAGCAATGACTAAATATTTCCTGGAATTGGGTGCGCAAGTTGCCATCACTTCCAGAGATTTAGAAAAACTAAAAAATACCGCTACACAACTGGAAACAGAAACAGGTGGAACTTGTCTTCCAATTCAATGTGATGTGCGTCATTATGAAGAGGTTGAAAATATGCTGCAAGAAGTTTTGAAAGCCTTTGGCAAAGTAGATGTTTTACTTAATAATGCTGCCGGAAATTTCATTTCTCCAACGGAACGATTATCTGCGAATGCTTTTGATACTGTAATTGATATAGTTTTAAAAGGGACCAAAAACTGTACCCTTGCTTTTGGAAAACATTGGATTGACACGAAACAAAAATCATCTACCATCTTAAATATCGTTACGACATACGCTTGGACAGGTTCTGCTTATGTAGTACCTAGCGCAACTGCAAAAGCTGGAGTTTTGGCCATGACAAGAAGTCTTGCGGTGGAATGGGCAAAATACGGAATTCGTTCTAATGCGATTGCTCCAGGACCATTCCCTACTAAAGGCGCATGGGACAGATTATTACCAGGTGATTTGGCAGAAAAATTTGATATGGCTAAAAAAGTGCCATTAAAACGCGTAGGAGATCATCAGGAATTAGCCAATTTAGCGGCGTATTTAGTTTCTGATTTTTCAGCTTATGTAAACGGTGAAGTGGTTGTAATTGATGGAGGCGAATGGCTCAAAGGAGCCGGACAATTTAATATTCTGGAAGCAATTCCCGAAGACCTTTGGGATCAGTTGGAAATGATGATTAAAGCAAAGAAAAATAAATAAAAGTTGATGTAAAATAAACCATTAAGAAATAAAGAAAAATTAAGAATTGACGCTTTATAAACCTTTATTTCTTAATCGTTTAATTTTTATTGTTTTCCAAAGCTATTAAAATTTCACTTTTCAGCAAGCCGCTTCCACCGCCATAATGCTGGACAATAATTATATTTGGATTTTGTTTTTTAAAAAAAGCGCATAATTCAACTTCGCTTTCCTCCTGAATTCCGGAACCCAACAATACAACGGAAAAGTTTTTATTTCGAAAAACTTCCTTCGCTTCCTCTTCTTTCATAACGCCTACCCCATTCCAATTCTCATTTGCATTTATTAATCGGATTACAGTTTCCAGAATTTCAAAATGTCCTCCGATGTATAATATATCTATGGTTTTCATCATTCCATTTTTGAAAAACACAAACCTCAAAAAGAATAGTATTTTGAGATTTGTGTTTGTTTACTTTAAATTATTGTTGCAAAAACTGCAATTCGATATTCAAACGTACTTCTTCGCTTACTAAAACACCGCCAGTTTCAAGAACGGAATTCCAATTTAATCCCCAATCTTTTCTGTTGATTTTGCCTTCTAATGACAATGCCATTTTGGTATTTCCCCATGGATCTTTCATTAATCCGCCATAATCTGCCGCTAATTTTACTGATTTAGTAACACCGTGTAAGGTTAAATCTCCAACTAATTCATATTCACCTTCATTAATTTTGGTGAAAGAAGTAGCACTGAATTTAATTTCTGGAAATTGTGCAGCATCAAAAAAATCTGGACTCAATAAATGCGTATCTCTGTCTGAATTTCCTGTTGTAATAGAATCGATTGCGCCGGTAAATTCTATTTTTGAGTTTTCAATATCGTTATTTTCTGATTCAATCGTTGCATCAAATTTTGAAAATTTACCTGAAACATTAGTGAACATCATGTGTTTCACTTTAAAACCTATCTCTGAGTGTGTTGGGTCAATTACCCATTTTGTTATTGACATAATATTATTTTATTTAAATTATTATTTGCTATTTTTACTGAAATTGAAATTGCCATTGAACTTAGCTTAAATACTCATCGGTATTTCCATCAATAAGATTTCGGCATCGGCTGAATTAGCAATGATTTCAATCAAATTGGTATCCCAAATTCCTAAACCGTCACGTTCATTCAAAGCGATGTTTCCTATCGTGAAATCTCCTTTTAAGACAAAAGCATAAACTCCATTTCCCGGTTTTTTTAACTCATATGAAGCAGAAAAATCGTTGTCAAACTTTCCAATATGAAACCAAGCATCTTGATGAATCCAAACCCCTTTGTCCTCTGGATTTGGCGATAAAATTTGCTGCAATTTATTGTGACGATCCTTCAAGTCCAAAGTAACTTGGTCATACCGAGGCGCTACATTTTTTTTATTTGGATAAATCCAAATCTGCAAAAACTTAACCAACTGATCTTTGTTCTTGTTATATTCGCTGTGAAAAATTCCGGTACCGGCGCTCATCGCTTGAATATCCCCTTCTTTAATTATGGTAGTATTTCCCATACTGTCTTGGTGTTCTAAATCACCTTCAAGGGGAATGGAAATAATTTCCATATTGTCATGCGGATGTTTTCCAAAACCCATTCCTTGACTAACTCTGTCATCATTAAGAACGCGCAATACTCCAAAATTCATTCGCTCTCGGTTCTGATAATTCGCAAAACTAAATGTGTGATACGATTCTAACCAACCGTGATTAGCATGACCGCGCGTATTTGCTTTGTGCAAAACATGATGTGTGATTGTCTCTTCTGAAATTTTATCTGTTTTTTCCATTGTCATGATCTTTAATAGTTTTATGCAAAGTTGCGTCAAAATAAAAGCAATGGCATTGAACTAGGACAAGAAATGAAAAATAACAAGAATTTAAAGTTTAGCGATTTTTGTCCTTACTTTACTTAAAAATTCGGCTGAAATACCGAGATAAGAAGCAATATAATGCTGGGCAACGCGCTGTGAAAGTGTGGGATAATGTTCGATAAACTCTAAATATTTCTCCGCAGCCGTTTTAGAAATAGTATTAAATAAACGGTCTTGTGTAACAGCCAAGCTCCGTTGCATCAGGATTCGGAAAGCGCGTTCAAACTTTGGTGCTTTACTGAATAATTCCTCTTTTGTTTCCGGACTAAACATAAAAAATTCACAATCTTCTAATGTTTCGATATATACTCGACTTGGTTTATCTTCGTAATTACTAAAAGAAATATCGCTAATCCATGCATTTTCAATCGCGAATTGTAGTATAACTTCAAAACCATTGGCATCAATATAATATTTCCGCACACAACCCTTAATAACAAAAGCTTCAAAATTGCACATCTCGTCCTCCTGAAGCATAATCGTTTTTTTTGGAACGGCTTTGTATTGCAATAATGAATCAAAAATTTCTAATTCATTTGCGTCAAAAATGACATAGCGGCTAATATTTTTATTAATTTGGGAATACAATGTTTTAAAATTTAGAAAATAAAGATAGAAAAAATGTTAAATAAAAACCACTAAATAAATATATTAAATTAGCAATATTTCTTAAAAAAAGAAAAACTGCTCCCGATTAAATTCCTATTTTTGTTCCGATAAAAACATAACAAAAAAATTATGCTCATTATAGGAATTGCAGGCGGTACTGGAAGCGGAAAAACAACCGTCGTACATCAGATTATGAACGAATTACCGCAAACCGAAGTTGGTATTATTTCTCAAGACTCTTATTACAAAGAAAACCACGGACTTTCATTCGATGAAAGAGCATTAATTAATTTTGACCATCCACGTGCCATTGATTTCGAATTATTAGTGGCTCATCTCAAGGAATTAAAAGAAGGAAATAACATTCACCAACCTGTATATTCGTTTGTAACGCACAACAGAACGGACGATACCGTTTTTACACATCCTCGAAAAGTGATGATTGTAGAGGGGATTTTAATATTAGCAAATCCAGAATTAAGAGAGCTATTTGATGTAAAAATATACGTTCACGCCGATTCTGATGAGCGATTAATCCGACGGATGAAACGTGATATTACCGAACGTGGTAGAGACATGAATGAAGTAATCAACAGGTACCAAACCACTTTAAAACCAATGCACGAACAGTTCATCGAACCAACCAAAGCATTTGCTGACATCATTATACCAAACGACAAATACAACACCGTAGCCATTGATGTGGTTCGCGCAGTAATAAATCAAAAAATTCTGTAATTTAGTTATAATTTTAGTGGAATAATTATTAGGAGCTATTTCCCGCTTTCCGTTGCAATCTTTTAGTAGATGAATCTTCCTTCGTCATCATCACCTACTAAAAGGATTTCCACTGTAATCGGGGCTAAAAAAGATAAAATGACAAATCCGTATAAAGACAAATCTTGGTTTAAATTCTTGAGTAACAAATACGTTTGGGTCTTATTGTTTTTTTGCGTTTGGATGATTTTTTTGGATAATTATTCCTACTTCGGTCATCGTATTTTGGATCAACAAATCGAAGATTTAGAGGATAATACGACCTATTACAAAGAAGAAATAAAAAAAGATCAGCAGAACATCAAGCAATTAAAAAATTCAGAACAAATAGAAAAATACGCCCGCGAAAAATACTATATGAAAAAAGATAGTGAAGATATTTATATCATTGAATTCGAAGGTGACACGATTGAAAAAAATGATTAATTAAAATATTAATTATTTAAAACCACAATTTAAGCAACCAAAAAATGACAACAAATCTTTTCGATGATTTCAATCCCATTTCCTCCAAACAATGGAAACAAAAAATTCAGTTTGAACTCAATGGAGCGGATTATAATGAATCCTTAGTTTGGAATTCTCCCGAAGACATTCAGGTAAAACCTTTTTATCACAAAGATGAGTTTACTAAAGTTTTTCCTGTTTTCACTAAAGCGACTGAATTTAAAATTTGTCAAAATATATTTGTCTATGATATTCAAAAATCAATAGAAAGGGCGTTGGACACATTGAATCGTGGTGCAGAAAGCCTTAGGTTTACAATAGAAAACGAATCAATTGATATTACTAATTTTTTGGAGCAATTACCTTTAGAAAAAATTACCGTATATTTTAATCTTGGATTTATTTCAATCGATTTCGTTAAAAAAATAGATGCTTTTGCAAAGAAAAATAATACCACCATTTTCTGTAATCTGGACCCAATTGGGCAATTAGCTAAAGATGGAAACTGGTTTACAACCAAAGAAAAAAGCAATTTTGACACGCTGAATATACTTTCGTCATCTACAACAGCTGTTTCTTTAATTAGTATTAATTCCGCCTTGTATCAAAATGCCGGAGCCAACATGGTGCAGCAAATCGCCTATAGTTTAGGACAAGCCAATGAATATTTCAATAGAATTGAAACTATTAATAAACCCATTGTTTTTGAAGTTGCCGTTGGGACAAATTACTTTTTTGAAATTGCAAAACTGCGTGCGTTACGATTACTTTTTAATCTGATTGCGAAGGAATATGACCACAAACCTGATTGCAATATCATTGTTTCACCTACTAAACGAAACAAAACATTATACGATTATAATGTAAACATGTTGCGAACCACAACTGAATGTATGAGTGCAATTATTGGCGGAGCGGATGCTATTGCCAATTTACCATACGATGCATTGTACCACAAAGACAATGAATTTGGTGACCGAATCGCGAGAAATCAATTGTTGATTCTAAAGAATGAAAGTTACTTTGACAAAGTAAACAATCCGGCTGACGGCAGTTATTATGTAGAAAATCTTACCAATCAATTAGCTGAAAAATCATTGGCTTTATTCAAAGATATAGAGCTGAATGGCGGTTTCTTAAAACAACTTAACGATGGAATTATAAAGAGGAAAATTCAGGAAAGTGCAGATACGGCTCAGCAATTATTTGATTCTGGGAAAGAAATTTTATTGGGAACAAACAAACATCCCAACAAACAGGATAGGATGAAACACGATTTAGAACTGTTCCCTTTTGTAAAAGTTAAACCAAGAAAAACATTGATTACACCAATAATAGAAAAACGTCTGGCAGAAAAAATAGAACAAGAGCGATTAGATCTTGAATAGTCAGCCCAACGCTGTTATTTGATGTATTACCATTGCAAAAGAGTATATTTACTTTACTAAAAAAACAAAATAATGGAAGCCATAAGACAAATCGTTAAGGTAAAAAATCACAAAATAAGCATCACACTTCCGGATAATTTTAATGCTGATGAAGTTGAAGTGATTATTCTTCCAAAGTCGAATAATGTAGAAATCCCTCAATGGCAAATGGACCAAGTTAGAGAAAGAACTGAGAAATATCTTAAGAATCCTTCTTCAGCTCAAGATATTGATGATTTTCTAAAAGATATTGATGGTGAGTTATAGGACTGTAATTGTAGAGGAAGCTAAACTTGATTTCAAAACAGCTTTGGATTGGTACAAAAGCATTCAACCTAAATTGGGCGATAAGTTCTCCAATTCTTTCAAGGAAAGTTTAAAAATAATTAAATCAAATCCGCTACTTTTTTAAATAAGATATGACAAGACCAGAGTGGCTTTAATTGAAAATTTCCCATACTTAATTCATTTCAACAGCTGCGATAACATAATTGTCATTAAAGCTATTTTTCATACTTCAAGAAATACTGAAATATGGATTGAAAGTAATTAAAATTTCAATAACTATAATCTTTGTACTAAACAAATGAAAAGAAAAGATTTACAACATATACAATTAGAAAATACAACGCTGAACGTGAAGAATGAAAATTCTTCAACTGATGCATTTCTTACCGCCGAGGGAATCGAACTAAAACAAATGTATTCGGAACAAGATATTGAAAACCTTACTCATCTTGATTTTGGAGCTGGATTTGCCCCGAATTTACGCGGACCTTATGCAACAATGTACGTTCGCCGACCTTGGACAGTGAGACAGTACGCCGGATTTTCAACCGCCGAAGAAAGCAATGCTTTTTACAGACGAAATCTGGCTGCGGGTCAAAAAGGACTTTCCATAGCTTTTGATTTACCTACGCACCGCGGTTATGATTCCGATCATGAACGTGTTGTAGGTGATGTTGGAAAAGCAGGAGTTGCGATTGATTCCGTAGAAGATATGAAAGTATTGTTTGACCAAATTCCGCTAGACGAAATGTCCGTTTCCATGACGATGAATGGTGCTGTTTTGCCTATTATGGCTTTCTACATTGTTGCCGCCGAAGAACAAGGCGTAAAACCCGAATTACTTTCCGGTACGATACAAAATGACATTTTAAAAGAGTTCATGGTGCGTAACACGTATATTTATCCACCAACTCCTTCGATGAAAATCATTGCTGATATTTTTGAATTTACCAGCAAAAAAATGCCGAAATTCAACTCGATTTCAATTTCAGGATATCATATGCAGGAAGCCGGTGCCACTGCTGATATTGAATTAGCATACACCTTGGCCGATGGATTGGAATACATTAGAACAGGACTTGCCACAGGAATGAAAATTGACGAGTTCGCTCCTCGCCTTTCTTTCTTTTGGGCTATTGGAATGAATCATTTTATGGAAATTGCCAAAATGCGCGCCGGAAGAATGATCTGGGCAAAACTGGTGAAACAATTTGAACCAAAAGACGATAAATCATTAGCCTTGCGAACCCATTGTCAGACTTCGGGTTGGAGTTTAACAGAGCAAGATCCATTCAACAATGTGGCCCGAACCTGCATTGAAGCAGCCGCAGCAGCTTTTGGAGGAACACAATCTTTACACACCAATGCATTGGATGAAGCCATAGCTTTACCAACGGATTTCTCTGCAAGAATTGCCAGGAACACACAACTTTATTTACAGGAAGAAACTAAAATAACCAAAACCGTTGATCCATGGGCTGGCAGTTATTATGTCGAAAGCCTGACAAATGAAATTGCCGAAAATGCTTGGAAACTTATCGAAGAAGTAGAAGAACTAGGCGGAATGACCAAAGCCATTGAATCTGGAATTCCAAAACTTAGAATAGAGGAAGCGGCAGCCAGAAAACAAGCCAGAATAGATAGCGGTCAGGATATTATCGTAGGTGTAAATCAATATCGATTAGAAAAAGAAGATCCTCTACAAATTTTGGATGTGGATAACCAAATGGTCCGCAAGCAACAATTGGAACAATTAGACCGAATAAAAGCAACCAGAAATACTGAAAAAGTGCAGGATTCGCTGAAAAAATTAATCCTTTGTGCGCAAACCGGTGAAGGGAATTTACTGGAAATAGCCGTTGAAGCCGCCAGAAATCGAACTACGTTAGGAGAAATCAGTGATGCGCTTGAAACGGTTTTTGGAAGATACAAAGCACAAATTAAATCCTTTAGCGGTGTGTATAGTAAAGAAATAAAAGACGACAAAAGTTTTGAGAAAGCAAAGCAATTAGCAGATGAATTCGCAAAAAAAGAAGGACGCCGCCCTCGAATTATGATTGCAAAAATGGGACAGGACGGACACGATCGTGGTGCCAAAGTAGTCGCTACCGGTTATGCTGACGTCGGTTTTGATGTTGATATTGGTCCACTTTTTCAAACACCAGCCGAAGCGGCTAAGCAAGCTGTAGAAAATGACGTTCATATCTTGGGAGTTTCCTCATTGGCGGCAGGACACAAAACGCTGGTACCACAAGTGATTGAAGAACTAAAAAATTACGGTCGGCAAGATATCATGGTGGTTGTTGGCGGAGTTATCCCTGCACAAGATTATCAGTTTTTATTTGATGCTGGTGCAGTTGCTGTTTTTGGACCCGGCACAAAAATCAGCGAGGCGGCTATTAAAATATTAGAAATTTTAATGGGAAGTTTCGAATAAAAACTATAGCTAAAAATTTCATTACTTATAAAGCATCAATCGAAAAGTTGGTGCTTTTTTTCATGGTAACATATTAAAAATAAGGTGTTTAATTCCTATTAAAAAAAATCGTAATGAGATATTTTTATTAACACTGGATATAGAATTCATTAACAGCCAAGCCTTTAAAAAATAGGTAAATTTACATAGGCTGATGTTAATTAATCCATTAAAATACTGATATTCAATTTATTAAAACATTTAAAAAAAGTGTAAGTAAAAAACGAGCCTGGGTATTCATTAGTGTATTACAAGTGCAATAACTCAATAATTAATTTAAAACTAAATATTATGAAATCACTTATTATCATCTTCATTTTAACCATTACTATCGCAACGAATGGTCAAGTAACCGAGAAAGGAAAAATCAAAATTGAAGAACTGCCCGGAGTTGTAATTAAAAGAGTTGGAACTGATTTTTCTGTATATATTCCTGACAATAATCCTGATCAAAGGGTAAAAATGGTGGAAGACCAATTTATTGCTTTTGATCTGGGAAAAGGTGCTGAAGGTTTTGAAGAATACCTTGTAGTAATGGAAGCAAAAAACGGCTCTTTGACTGCTACCTATAATGAAAACGGAAAATTGGTGCGTGTAGTAGAAAATTTTAAAAACGTTCGACTTCCAAGTGAAGTTATCTACTCCATTTACAGAACATATCCTGGTTGGTCTATTGTAAATGATAGTTTTCTTTATACTCAGGAAGATGGAGACGTAATCAACAAACAATATAACATTAAAATTAAAAAAGATAAGGAAGTCGTTAAACTATTAGTTCGTCCTAATGGGGAAATCCTAAAAGCAAAATAATCTAATTGAAAGTAACAAAAAATAGGCTGTCAACATTTTGACAGCCTATTTTTTATCATAGAAAAAAGTGATTACACTTTTTTTACTTTTGCATTAATATCGGCAATAATGAACGAAGTGTCATAACCTCCAAACATTTTTATATAACTTCGTATTGAGCTTCCGTAAGCATCCCTGAAATTGCGTTTGCCTTTGTGTTTAAAATATTTTTTTACAGATCCTGCACCTCCTAAATGTGCAGCAGCTAAAATGCCGGATTCCGTAATTTGGATACCATTTAATATAGTACCTTCATATTTTTCAATTTCTGTTTTCAATTCCCATTTATTTTTTGCTAAAAGCGCCAAAAAAGCTTTTTCTTGAAGTTCAGGACTATTTAAAAAAGCGGAGCGATTGTATAAGCCAACTGATTTTAATGTTTCTATACCAAACTGGTATTTACCCATGTAACCCAAAGAATTGATTTTTTTATATTTATTTTCAGACTCTCTATATCCGATTGCTTCTTTGAAGCCGATAAAGAAATTTCCGGTGTAAGGGATATTTAAATTGGTGTATTCTTCTTGTTCTTGTGATGGATATAAGTAGTGTGTTCCATCTTCTTCATTGATGAGAAACCATGGGTTGGTTTCTAAATTAAAAGGTCTAAAACCTGAGCTCAAAAAAACTGTAATTACAGTTAGACTTGTATAAAAATACCATTTCTTAATCATAAATTGCTTTTCTTCAAAACGCTGTCCCGTTATGAAATTTCTACGTGCAAAGATACAATAAAAATAATTATACTGATAATCAGGTAGTTAAACTTTTCTAAAAATAGATGAAGTGGTATTTTACATCGTTAAAACGAACAAACTCAATTGTCGGTGCAGGGATTTTAACCGTGTTAAGAACAGAAAAAACGGTCTTTAAAAAATGAGAATTTGTTTTTATTTTTGTTAAATCGACATCCAAACTAAGGTAAAATTGTCTGAATCTTTCTGGATTTGTAGTCGATAAGGCAACGCTGTAATCTCTGTTTCCGGTCAGCATTCCTTCCGCTCCATATCCTAAAGCTAAATTCAGCCATTTTGGTATTTTAGAACCTTTAGCAAAAGAATGTAAATTGACCGAAAGCCAATAGGTTTGTCCATTGTAATCTTTTAAAATTTGCTCCGAGAAGGAACTACCTAGAACTTCTGGTCTAAAATTGGCATACTTTGTTGTATGAAAAGAGAATTTCGGCGTTATACGTTGTTCGTTCCAAATTAATTCCTGAGAAACATATAATGCTGTACCAGAAGCATTAGCAATTATATCGCCAGAAGAAGCACCCCATTCAGAAGAATATCCATCTAAAACCTCAACTGCGGTCAGAAATGCAAAGCCTAAACCCGCTCCATATAATAATTGATTTTTTTTATTGGCGCCGCTCCAGTGCAACATTTCAGCACCAAATCGGCCTAGCTGATACGACGAAAATACATGACCGGCTTTATCCATTTGAAGCCACTCTGCGTTATCATTTAAAAAATGAAAATCAGATTTGGAATAATTGGCGTACCAAAGTTGGTTTAAGCCTACCAAAGTTCCCGTGGCCAAAACAGCTTCCGAAATGACAACGGTATTTTGCCTTTTCTTATTTAAAGAATCGGATGGTTTAAAGAAATTATCCTCACGGTTTTGTGAAAAACCAATTTGAAATCCAATGAACAATAAAAATATCAGGAGTGCTTTAAATTTCAAAACTATCTTTTCACACCTTGACTGTTGATCCAATCCGAATATTTTTTGGCGTTTTTATTGTGTTCTGGTAAAGTAGCAGCAAACTCATGGTATCCAAAACGCTCTACACTTGCGCAGAAATAAATGAAGTTATTTTTCTCAGGGTCCAAAACTGCTTCTAACGCTGTGATGTCAGGCATAGCAATAGGTCCAGGAGGCAGACCAACATTCATATATGTATTATAAGGATGTGACATTGTCAGATCATTGTAAAAAACTCTTTTGATTACCTGATTAAAATCATTCGATTTCTTTTTCATCGCAAATATTACGGTTGGATCAGCCTGCAATGGCATTCCAGCTCTTAAACGATTCAAATAAACGCCTGCAATCCTTGGTCTTTCATCTTTTTTTACGGATTCTTTATGAACGATTGAAGCCAAAATAGTCGCTTCAATTGGAGTTAATCCTTGTTTTTGAGCTTTGGCGACTCTTTCCTTATTCCAAAAATTACGGTATTCCTTAATCATTTTATCCCGGAACTTTTCAGCTGTTGTGTTCCAATAAATCTCATACGTATTCGGAATAAACATTACCAAAATATTCTCTTCATTGAACCCGTTTTCTTTCAAGAAAATAGAATCTTTGAACGAATTCAATAATGATAAACTGTCGGCTTCAATTTGAGAACCCACACGTCCCGCTAAATTTTCTGCACGTTCCTGATTATTGAAAGCCAATTTTACGGGCGAATTAAGTCTCAAGGTTTTTACCAATTCATAACTGTTCATTCCTTTTGTGAATAGAAAACGCCCCGGAATCACATTGTCAGAATAACCTCTTTTGTTGGCCACCATTTCAAAACGCTCCATATTATCCACATAAGGTGCAATTATCTTTTTGACATCCTCGTATTTTGAATCAGTTGGGACATAGACAAACACTTCTTTATCTTCAAATTTTGTATTGGCGGCAAAAATCTGACGTAAAATAATCAGTCCGTAAATCATTAATATTGATATTAAAACAACAGACGTAATCGTGATGATTTTTTTGATATTCATATATGGTATTGTTTTTTCCCGGAATCATGATATGACCATTCTTCCTATTTACTTGATTTTAAAATGATATTGGTTCAAAATTAAAAAATTTAAAATTTAGTATTGACTAATTGAAAAATTGCTTCGTCTTTATAAATTCCGTTCACAAAGGTCCAGTCTTTCTTTACGCCTATCATTTCGAATCCAAATTTAGTAAAAAGTGCTATACTAGCTTCATTTTCGGTACCAATATTTGCATATAACTGGTGTAAATTAAGATTACAAAAAGCATATTCGATTAATAACCCCAATGCTTCTGAACCAATATTCTGTTTTCGGTTTTCGTTGTCTTGGATAACAATACCAACTCCTGCCCTATTATTCTTTGGATCAAAATCAAATAAATCAATTAAACCCAAGGCCGGAAAATCCTGATCCTGACAAATAGCCAATCGCAATTGCTTGGCTTCATAAATATCCTGATGGGCATTTTCCAAATATTGTTTGACTAAAAACCGGCTGTACGGCGTATGCGTATTACTGACTTCCCAAATGCTCTGATCGTTTTCTATGGCATATACAAACTCCAAATCATTGGGTTCTAATGCACGAATATAGATGTTGTCGCCTTTTAATGTTTTCATTTAGGTATTTGGTTCTTGGTTTTGGGTTTTAGTTAAATCTCAATCGTTCCTTTAAATACAAATTCCGCTGGTCCTTTCAAGAAGACATTAGTAAACTGTTCTTCTTTTTTATCAAAAGAAACGACTAATTTTCCGCCTTCAACATTCAAATCAATTTCCGAAGCATTCGTTTTTCCTAAAACATTCATCGCAATTGCAACTGCCGTCGCTCCTGTTCCGCAAGAAAGTGTTTCATCTTCTACGCCTCTTTCATATGTTCGTAACGAAAAAGTGGTGTCGTCAATTTGTTTGACAAAATTGATGTTACTTCCTGTTTTCCCATACAAATCTCCGTATCGGATCGCGGCTCCATTTTCCCTGATATTGTAATTTTCTAAATCGTCTACCAATTGCACATGATGCGGCGAACCCGTATTTAGAAAAACATAATCTGAACTTACTTTTACCTGATCAACATCAATCATTTGAAGTGAAACCAATCCGTCATCCCCAATTGTTGCGTGGTGCAAACCATCTGTTGCTATGAAAGTAGTTTCATTCTCGATTATGTTCAGCTTTTTGGCGAAAGCCACTAAACATCTGCCACCGTTACCACACATGGAACTTTGGTTTCCATCAGAGTTGTAATAGACCATTTTGAAATCTGTAGTCATTGCGAGATTTGGAGCAATCATATCATTTTCCAATAAAATAAGACCATCGCCACCTATTCCAAAACGTCTGTCACATAAATTTGCAATGAGTTGTGTATTTTCTTTTGGGAAAAATTCCGAACGGTTATCAACCATTACAAAATCATTTCCTGTTCCTTGGTATTTATAAAATTCTAGTTGCATTTTAATTTGTATTGATTCCAACAAAAGTACGAACTATTAATGAAATGTTAATCACTGTTAAAGAGCGTTAAACTGTATTTTAACAAAGCAATTTAGCTTTATTTTTACGAATAAATATCTTTAAAAACGATTTTAATATGAAAAAATTTTCAACTTTATTTTTAGTTTCGTTGTTGAGCGGAGCCATGACTCTTGGAGCTTACAAATTATTATTTGACACCAATGGATATTTTTCTAATGACAAAATTTCAGCAGTTACCATGGCATCGAATTCTTATGGCAAGAAAGTCGGATTATCCGCAGATGTGATTGATTTTACTGAGGCTGCAGAAAAAACCATCCATACGGTTGTTCACGTAAAAAACGTTTCGCGACGAACAATAACGAATCCCATGTTAGAATATTTCTATGGTTATAAAGGCGGACAGTCGCAAGAACAGGTTGGGACGGGCTCTGGAGTAATTATTTCGGAAGATGGGTATATCGTAACCAACAATCACGTAATCAAAGGTGCATCTGAAATTGAAATCACCTTGAACAACAAAAAATCATATCAGGCAAAACTTATTGGAACCGATTCAAAAATGGATATTGCCTTATTAAAAATTGATTCGGAGGAGAAATTACCCTATACCATTTTTGCCAATTCTGATGCGGTGAAAGTCGGCGAATGGGTTTTGGCAGTCGGAAATCCGTATAATTTAACGTCCACGGTAACCGCCGGAATCGTTTCGGCGAAAGCCAGAGATTTAGACACCAGCGGAATCCAATCTTTCATACAAACGGATGCTGCAGTAAATCCAGGAAACAGTGGTGGCGCCTTAGTGAACACGCGTGGTGAACTGGTAGGAATCAACACTATGATTTCCTCCATGACAGGTTCTTACGTAGGTTATTCCTTTGCGGTTCCTTCTAATATTGCCCGAAAGATTATTGAGGATCTTATGGAATTTGGGAATGTGCAACGTGGAATTCTGGGGGTTGAAGGTGGCGAATTAAACGGAACTGCCTCTAAAGAATTAGGGATTTCTCAAACGCAGGGATTCTACATTAATAAAGTAACAAAAAATTCCGGCGCTGAAAAATCAGGACTCAACAAAGGCGACATCATTATTAAATTAGACGAACTGAATGTCGCTACTTTTGCTGATCTTTCTGGATACATCAACACAAAAAGACCCAATGATAAAGTGCAGGTGACATACATCAGAGAAGGAAAAACGAAAAGCATTCCTGTAATTCTGAGCAAAAATGAATTTTTTAGTACGGAATTCAAAGGCATTGAATTAGAAAACATTGAGGCAGCTGACAAAAAGAAATTCAAAATTGATTATGGCGTGCGAATTAAATCCATCAACAGCCAAAATTTGAAACAATACGAAGACGAGTTGATAGGAAATATTATTTTGAGCATTGACAATATCAAAGCTACTGATGTGGAAACGGTATCTAAACTTTTAAATAAAAAAGAGGAAAGCCAAACGGTACGTATTGAAATGATTAATAAAAACGGTGAAGTACTGCGCGTGATTCTCTAACGCAATACTTTTTTCAAAAACCAAAGCCATCTTAAAAAATTAAGATGGCTTTTTATTTTGCAAATAATTTACAAAATAGCTTACGAAATCGATTGAAATGGGTATTTTTGCGCCAAATTTTAAAAAATACATTAATTTATTTTCATTAAATTTTTAACATGGACACCACAACTTTATACGAAAAAGAAGTTTCTTTTCAAGCCGACAGGAGACGTGCGGGAGTAAAACTGATTAAAATCATCAGCGATTTATGGTACGATAAAAGCATTGAAATGGTCTTATTTCGCAATCAATTAATTGACCGAAATGTCAGTGACATCATCAATCTGCATGAATATGCCGGAGAATTTGTGGGCAAACCCATTTCTATCTTTGATTCTGTTAAAATTGCAAAAGCTATTTTAGAATTGAATTTACCTCCTGCAAAATTAGACATTGGAAAACTTACGTATGAATACCATTTAGAAGATGAAAAATATCCTGACGCAAAGTATTTTGTAATTGACAAATTAAAGAACGCAAAAAACTCAGAGGAAATTCATCCAAAAGATGTTGTACTGTATGGTTTTGGGAGAATTGGTCGATTGCTTGCCAGAGAGTTAATGTCAAAAACTGGAAAAGGAAGTCAATTGCGATTACGAGCAATTGTAACACGTGATAAAAATGATGCTACCACATTAGAAAAAAGAGCTTCCTTATTACGCTATGATTCTATTCATGGTGATTTTCAAGGATCTGTAACGGCTGATCCTGAAAATAATGCTTTGATTATCAACGGAACCACCGTACATGTCATTACTGCAAATGCGCCTGAGGAAATTGATTATACGCATTATGGAATTGACAATGCATTGGTTATTGACAACACGGGTGCTTTCACCACACATGAAGCTTTGAGCAGACATTTAGTATCTAAAGGTGCTGATAAAGTATTGCTTACCGCTCCAGGAAAAGGAGTGCCAAATATTGTTCATGGCGTAAACCAAAATGAATATAATCCGGATGAAATCAACATTTTTTCGGCGGCATCCTGTACTACCAATGCAATAACGCCAATCCTGAAAGTTGTTGAAAATACATTGGGAGTTGTCAAAGGACATTTAGAAACCATTCATGCGTATACAAACGACCAGAATCTTGTGGATAATATGCACAAAAAATACCGTCGTGGAAGAGCTGCAGCATTGAATATGGTGATTACCGAAACGGGGGCCGGAAGTGCTGTTGCAAAAGCATTACCCTCATTGGAAGGAAAATTAACCTCAAATGCGATTAGGGTTCCGGTTCCTAACGGTTCATTGGTAGTTTTGAATCTGGAAGTTTCAAAAACAACTTCGGTTAAAGAGATCAATGCCATCATGAAGAAATATGCATTGGAAGGGGAATTGGTTGAGCAAATAAAATATTCCATGAATAACGAGTTGGTTTCTTCGGATATTGTAGGAACATCAGCTCCTGCCATTTACGACAGTAATGCCACAATCGTTTCAAAAGACGGAAAAAACATCGTGTTGTACATTTGGTATGATAACGAATACGGATACAGCCACCAAGTAATCCGATTAGCAAAATACATTGCCAAAGTAAGACGTTTTACGTATTACTAGCCTGCCGTTTACAGGTTGTGGATTGCAGTTGTAATTTTTTTATTTTTAGTTTTTAGTCTCATTAGTTTTAAATTTAAAGCAATAGCAACCCAACCTGAATTTAATAGAAAATCCGTCGCGTTATCAAAACGAGACGGATTTTTTTGTTTTGGTTTTTTTATTACATTGAATTAGCACGCAGATGACGCGGATTTAGCAGATTTTTTTATTAAGTGTTACTGTCATTATTGTACCGAATTGGCACGCGGATGACGCGGATTTAGCAGATTTTTTTATTAAGTGTTACTGTTATTATTATACCGAATTAACACGCAGATGACGCGGATTAAACAGATTTTCACTGATCTTCCCTGATTTTAAAAAAATCAAACTTGAAAAATGAATATATCAACCCTTCTACAATTCACGAAAAACCATTTACTTTTTACTTCTTACTTCTCACAATTCACTTCTCACAACTCACTTTTCACTAAAAAACTACTCCTTAGCTTTTGTCAAATAATACACCGGTATCCCAATCAACATTATCAAAACACCCCAACCACTGGTACTGGTTTTAGTATACAATAAAGCAATACAAATCGCCGTAGCAATAATTAGGTAAAGGCCTGGTAAAAATGGATATCCAAAAGCTTTGTACGGTCTTTCGGCATTTGGCATTTTCTTGCGCAGAATAAATATTCCTAGTATAGTAAGGATGTAAAATATCAAAACGATGATTACCACAAAATCTAATAAATCACCGTATTTCCCTGTTAAACACAACGCTGAAGCCCAAATACACTGAGCCCAGATAGACCAAGCCGGAACACTGGCTTTATTCAGTTCAGCTGCTTTCTTGAAGAAAACACCGTCTTGTGCCATCGTGTAATACACTCTGGCACCCGCCATAATCAATCCGTTATTGCAGGCAAAAGTCGAAATCATAATCATCACAGCAATAATTAATGTTCCCACCGAACCAAAAATACTTTGCGAAGCCACAACAGCAACACGATCAGATTCTGCCGTTGCTATTTCGTACAAAGGCACTACAGCCAAGTACATGAAATTAGCCAAAACATAAATCACACTTACAATTAAGGTTCCTAAAAATAAACTCAATCCCACATTGCGTTTTGGATTTTTTATTTCTCCGGCGATAAAAGTCACTCCTTCCCAAGCCACGCTGGAGAACATCGAACCTACTAATGCTGCCGAAATTCCAGATATCAAAGCCGTTCCGCTGATGGGCAACCACGAACCCGTTTCTACATTCAGTGTTTGCGACGTCCAGGCATTGGTCCAGTTTGCGTCCCACACTTCCGCTTTGGCAGCCATAAAACCAAAAATAATCAAACCTGCCAACGATAAAATTTTGATAACCGTCAGAACCGTTTGCAAAATCTTAGAGTTTTTCACACCACGGCTGTTGATGTAACTCAGCAAAATAATGGTGAAAATAGAAACAATCTGAGCCGCGTTGAGTTTGAAATCCCCTATTTCATATAAAATATTTTTATCACTTAAAGGTGCGTATAAATAGGCGGCAAATTTGGCAAAAGCCACGCCCACGGCAGCAATTGTACCGGTTTGTATCACTGCAAAAAAGCTCCAACCGTATAAAAAACCCACCAGTTTCCCGTAGGCTTCCTTGATGTACACATATTGACCACCCGCTTTTGGAAACATCGCGCTCAACTCGCCATAACTCACGGCGGCAATTACCGTAATGGAGCCAGTAAGCACCCACATCGCAATTAACCAACCGGCAGAACCTAATTGCCGAACCATATCCGAGCTTACAATAAATATCCCGGAACCTATCATAGAACCCACCACAAGCATGGTTCCGTCGAGCAGTCCTAATTCTCTTTTAAAATCGTCTGGTTTTTGGTCTTCCATATTCTTTGTTTTAGCGTTTTGGTTTTAGTTGGCTAAAGATATACTTTTTTTGGAAATTTCATAAAAGGAATGGGGAAAGTGACAGCAAAGTGAAAAGTGAATCGTGAGTGGTTAAGAGTGAGATTGTTCTTTTGGGCGTGACCCTGCAGTAGCTTCGTCGTTCCTCCTCGCCACATTGGGTCGGACGGTGCGCTGTAGCTTTATTTTCTTAAAGAAAGAAAATAAAGGATGCCGCTTCCCTCCCTCACGCAAACCACAATAATTATGACGTTTATTCTTTTCAAGAAAAATTGTAAGAAAAATTTAATATATTTGAGAAATATAGAGGAAAAGAAAGTTTCGCCAAGCCATCTATAATTGGGTGCATATACGAAGGTTTGTTTCGCCTATATATTAGTTGGTAGCAATCACCCAGCAGAATCAAGAATCCAAATCAATTTATAATCACCAAAAACTTAATAAAGACAATAGATTTAAAAACTTTTAGCATTTAATAAAACAATATAACATTCAAAAAAATATGTTTAAAAAAGTTTGGAGCGACCCCGTTTGGAGTAAAGTAATTTCTGCAATTATTATTGCAGTTGGAGGTTTTTTTATTTCCATTATTTATAGTGTAACTACAGAATTAACACTAAAACAATCATCTACTTTTCTGTGGAATTATCAAATAAAACTAGGTCCAACAATAATTGTAATAATTTTAAGCTTG
Organism: Flavobacterium sp. DSR2-3-3; assembly: GCF_049896585.1. Lineage (NCBI taxonomy): Bacteria > Pseudomonadati > Bacteroidota > Flavobacteriia > Flavobacteriales > Flavobacteriaceae > Flavobacterium > Flavobacterium sp. DSR2-3-3. The sequence goes on along the minus strand of NZ_JAFCUP010000004.1, from coordinate 17,494 downwards.
TTAGTTTTAGCACTTATTCAAAGTATAACCCAAAAAAGTCCTTCCAAAATAGAAAAGTTAAAATCAAAATTTCATCAAAAATTTCGAAAAATTGATGATTCAGCTGATCCAATAACTTACAGATTCAACGCATATATAAGTTCATATACAAATTTCCCTTTTATTTCTGAACTTCGCGTTTATTGTACTGCACATAATGATGGAGAAAAATTAATGAGTTCTCATAGCGGATGTCCTAACCCAAATTGTAGCAAATACAGAATATCATTTGACCAAAATTTTTTAAAAACCCAAATTGAGACAAGCCTTCTAAAAGAGTGGGAAATTATGAATATGTAATTGTGACTGCTACCAACACACGCTACAAGCAATTTGGGCATTTGACTTAATGGAAAAATTGGTTTGTATTTAGAAGATTTGGCTAATCCGAAGATAAGGCTTAATTTAATCCCAAACTGCTTGTAGCGCGGGAAACGTTAGATGTTAATTAAAAAAACACTACTCAACTTCAACTATGAAAAAAATAATCATTTTACTTTTATTGAATATTTCACAATTTGCATTTTCTCAAAACATACGCGAAATAGATTCTGTTTCTATTATAATGTGTAATTCGTTAATAAATTCAGGATATATCAAAAATGATACTTTACGAATTAACTCTTTATATCAAGAGCAACTAAATCCATATCTAAAAACTTTAGAAAGTTCAAAAACTGAAAAATTTGGTGAGTTGTTATATTATAGGCTGCAAAGAAATTGCGTCGAATTTAGAGAGTTACTCGACCGTTTAGAACCTCCAAAAGAAAGTGTTACTAGAAAAACAATAAAACCAATTTCCAAATTGACAAAAAATCAAATTGAAAATTTCAAGAAACAAGTGAACTTTAAATATTTTGAAGCAAGTGGCGATATAACTTTATCTAATATGGAAAATGGAAAATGGATAGATAATTTTGCAGATAAAACTTATTCAAAACTCGATTACAATTGGATTAGCAATACCGAATTTGAACTAATCTTTATTGAAAGTAATAACGAAACTAGAAGCGGTTTTAGCATTGCAGGCGATAAGCTTGTTTATAATGTTATTTCCAAAGAAGCAGATTATTATTTAGTGAGTGTAAATATTCCCGGTCAACAAGAATTTGAAGAATTCAAGTTGTATATTAATTAATAAAATCACCTACCGCGCTGATATGCCACAATCGTTCGCGCAGTTTTTCAAACTGTGCCCATAATGTGCAGATAATATAAATAACACAAAAACTATGAAGACATTAAAATTAGGATGGACAGGCCTTGGCAACATGGGAAACCCAATGGTGATGAACCTACTCAAAGCGGGTTTTGAAGTTACTGTTTTTAATCGTACCAAAGAGAAAGAAGCACCATTACTGGCTGCAGGAGCAAAATCTGCCAGCAGTTTACAAGAACTTATAGAAAATTGCGACGTAATTTTGACGATGTTGTCCAATGATGCAGCCGTAAAAGAAGTTTTTGAGGGACCAACAGGTTTATTGTCTAAAACCACTCCTGGCAAAACCATCATCAATATGAGTACGGTTGCTCCAGAAACCTCGCGTTATTTAAACACCATTTGCAACCAACATAACGTACATTTCATAGATGCTCCCGTATCTGGAAGCGTAAAACCGGCACAAGACGGAACTTTGGTAATTCTAGTGGGTGCTTCAACTGAAGATTACGAATTAGCCAAACCCATATTTGATGTTTTGGGTAAAATTGCGATTCACGTAGGAGAACCTGGCGTGGCAAGTTCAGCTAAATTAGCCATTAATTACTTATTGGGACTAAATCTTCAAGGAATAGCCGAAACGGTTTTATTTGCCGAGAAAAACGGCGTAAGCAAAGAAGACATGCTCAACATCATCAATCAAGGCGCTTGCGGCAACGGAATCACGAATATAAAAACACCTTCCATTCTGAACGATTCCTATCCGGCAGCATTTGCGTTGAAACATTTAGTCAAAGACTTAAGACTGGCCAAAGAAGCCGGACTCGATTCTCCGTTGATTCAACCTTTGTATGACAGTTATGCCGCAGCAGAACAAGAAGGATTAGGCGATCAAGATGTTATGGCGATTATTAGCAGTTTAAAGAGTAAGTAACTTTTGGGTATTATTCTGGAAACCAAACTCCGCTTTGTTCTCTGAAAACCACAATAACAATGATTTAGTTCCTCGTTATTTATAAAAAAATACTAATATATTTGAAAGGCTATAAAATGAAATAAGTTTCGATAATATGAAAAAAACTTTTCTACTTCTAATTTTAATCTGCTTTAGTTTTAATCACCTAATTGCTCAACAAAAGATTTCAGTTACCGAAAAATTAGCTTCAATTGGTAAAATTTATGGTTTTTTAAAATATTATCATCCAGAAGTTGGAAAGGGTAAATATGATTGGGATAAAGAATTTATAAAATATCTGCCTCAAGTACTTGAAGCTAGCGACAAGGAATTTTTATCAAAAATTTATAGCAATTGGATTAATGTTTTGGGCACCATTGAAAAATGTAAAAATTGTGTTTCGGATCAACTTCTTTTTGATAAAAATTTCAACCTTTCTTGGACTCAAGATTCTGAGATTTTCAATACTGAACTGAAAGCAAAATTAAAATATATTGAAGAAAACAGATTTCAAGGAGAAAATTTCTATGTCACAACAGAACCTGTTGGAACTATTAAAGTTACAAATGAACCTGTTTATCAAAATTTTTCATATCCAAGTGAAGAATACAGATTGTTAGGCTTATTCAAATATTGGAATATCATTGAATATTTCTATCCTTACAAATATCTTACTGACCAAAAATGGGATTCTGTATTAACAGAAATGATTCCAAAATTTAGAAGTGCATCCAATAAAGAAGAATATCAGTCTCTCGTTAAAGAACTCATTGCAAAATTAGACGACACACACGCTTGGATAAGTTTTGATAACGAAAAGCCCAAGTATCTTCCTGTCAAAATTTCAAACATTGAAAATAAAGCGGTAGTTTCTGGTTTCTACAATGATTCTATTGCAAAAATCAACAATATAAAATTGGGCGATGTGATATTGAAAATTGATGATTTAGAGATTAAAAAAGAAACAGAAAAAAAATCAAAATATATTGCAGGCTCAAATGCAAATATTAAAATTCGACAGACTTACAACGAAATTCTTCTTGGAAAGAATAGTACCTCGACATTAACTATCGAAAGGAATAATCAAATCGAAAAAATTAAAGTTAATCGCTATAATTTCGACGACTTTAAATATTGGGACAACCCCACAGCTATTAAAACAAAGTCAATAAACGAAAAAATTGGTTATGTAAACATGGCAAGTATTAAAGGTGCTGATGTTTCTAATATATTTAAATCTTTTAAAAATAAAAAAACGATAATAATTGACTTGAGGAATTACCCCGCTTCTGTTTACAAATTGCTTTCAAAATATTTAAATTCTGAAAAAAGAGATTTCAGTAAAGTTTACAGTCCTAATATGGATTATCCGGGGAAGTTCCGTTATAAAGAGAATTTACAAACGGGTATAAAAAATAAAAATAATTTTAAAGGAAAAGTTATCCTTTTAGTAAATGATGAATCAATAAGTAAAGCAGAATTTACTGCTATGGCAATCCAAACGGCTGATAATGTAATTACCATTGGAAATCAAACAGCAGGTGCAGATGGAAACATAGTTGTTTTTGAGTACATTGGAGGGTACAAAACAGCAATCTCAGGTCTTGGAATTATGTATCCTGATAAAACCGAAACACAAAGAAAAGGAGTTAAAATTGATATAGAAATTAAACCAACAATTGAGGGTTTAAAACAAGGTCGAGATGAAATTTTAGAAAAGGCAATTGAATTAGGCTCTGAATAAAATAATAATACTTGCAATATCTAATCACAAACACAAAAAAAGCTAAATCCGTAAAGATTCAGCTTTTCTTGTTTAATCAAATCAGAAAACGATATTACTTCGTTTTCACCGGTGGCAAGTCAAATGCAGCTGATTCATGCTCAAAACCGTTGCGGTGGGCACCATCACAAAAAGGTTTGTTTGCTGACAATCCACAACGGCAAAGACCCAAAGCCGTTCTTCCTTCTAATCCGTATGTTTTTCCTTCCCAGTCTGTTATTTCGAAATCACCTTCTATTTTTATAGAACCATTGCGATTGATTGTTAGTTTTGTCTTGCTCATAATGCTATTTATATTTAGAGTCCAAAGATTGCAAAATATTTCAGGACCATTTCGCATTGCTGTGCTTTTTTTATGATTTCAAATCGTAATTTACATTAATTCTATTTTGCATAACCCGAAACCTAGGAAATTTGACTTGGCACGACTGCTCAGAAATGCACTCATTTTTTTACCAACAATCAGCTTATATAATCAAATTACCAAACAAATAATTGACTATTTTTAGAGCTTTAAATCAATTCATTAATCAAACTCTCATGAAAAACAAAATCGCAATCACCCTGTTTTTAGGATTTCTAATTACTACAAGCTACGCTCAAAAAATGAACATCGCCAAACTGGACAGTTTATTTCAGATTTTGGAAGCTAAAGATAAATTTATGGGCAGCATTGCTGTTTCACAAAACGGAACGCTACTTTATTCGAAATCCATTGGAATGGATGATATAGAAAGCAATAAAAAAGCAAGTAATTTGTCAAAATACCGTGTGGGTTCTATTTCAAAAATGTTTACTTCAACAATAATATTTAAAGCAATCGAAGAAAAAAAACTATCGTTGAAACAAACTATCGAAACTTTTTTCCCAAACATCGAACATGCAAATAAAATAACCATTAGTAATTTATTAAACCACCGAAGCGGCATTTATAATTTTACCAATGCGCCGGAATACATGAACTACAACACCCAACCAAAATCTGAAAAAGAAATGGTGGAAATAATTGCCAAAGGGAAAAGTATTTTTGAGCCTAACAGCAAAGCCGATTACAGCAACTCCAATTATGTTTTATTGAGTTACATTCTTGAGAAAATATACAAAAAGCCATTTAAAACTATTTTGAACGACAAAATTGTAAAACCCTTAGGCTTAAAAAACACCTATATTGGAGGTAAAATTAACATTCAAAACAACGAAAGCAATTCGTATTCTTTTTCTGAAAAATGGGTAAAAGAAACGGAAACCGATATGTCAATACCAATGGGAGCTGGCGCAGTGGTTTCTAACCCACAAGATTTGACGCTGTTTATTGAAAAGCTTTTCGCCAACGCCATAATCACCGAAAGTAGTTTGAAGCAAATGACAGCCTTACAAGAAAACTACGGAATGGGGATTTTCCAGTATCCGTTTTATGACAAGAAAAGCTTTGGTCATACCGGAGGAATTGATGAATTCAGATCGACTTTATCTTATTTTCCAGAAGACAAACTAGCTGTTGCTTTGACCTCTAACGGCAAAACTTACGACAATAATGACATTATGATTGCCGCTTTAAGCGCATATTACAACAAACCGTTTACAATTCCGACTTTTAAAATTATTGCGCTGAAAAGTGAAGATTTAGATCCATATTTAGGAGAATATTCTGATTCCGGATTTCCGATGAAAATTACAATCACAAAAGAAAATACTAAACTTTTTGCACAAGCAACAGGTCAATCTGCCTTTCCACTAGAACCTACTGAAAAAGATAGTTTCGAATTTATAATGGCAGGAATAAAATTAGAATTTAAACCAAATGAAAAGCAGATGATTTTAAAACAAGGCGGTGGAAAATTCACTTTGACGAAAAAATAAAAAGAATTTCGTAAGCGCCTATATGCATAAGAATTCTATCGTATACCTTTTACTAAATTTTGTATGTTCTATTCATGCAAACAAAATATTTTTCAACTGCACACAAGATTGGATTATATCAAAGGACGCAAACCACGATATTTCGATGTATATTGTACATTTGTCGAGACGAAGTACACCTTAGATTGTGAGTATACTGTAAAGCTAAAAACACCAACTATCAACATCAGATTCATTTTTAAACAAAAAAATTCACTTGTAAATCCTATTTTAACAGCATGAGTATCTTAAAAAAAGTAAATGTATTTCGAAGAATTGTAACACATGGATTAACCAAAAACATTGGCAGTTCACAAAAAAATTACAAAATAGATTTAACACAAAAAATCGAGATAAAAAGGGTTTTAATATCCAGACCTAATCACAGGCTGGGCAATTTATTACTCATTACGCCACTGGTACAAGATGTAATCACAACTTTTCCGGACTGTAAAATTGACTTGTTTGTAAAAGGTGGTTTAGCGCCAATTGTATTCAAAAATTACACGAACATCAATTTCATCATTGAACTTCCCAAAAAACCTTTCAAAGACTTAATTGATTATTTTAAGGTTTGGCTAAAAATTAAAAAGCAAAAATATGACATCGTCATAAATGTAGATAAAAACTCATCATCCGGGCGATTATCGGCACAATTTGCTGACGCCAAATACAAATTTTTTGGAGAAGTGGATGAAAACATGCCATTAAAATACAACGATTATGAGCACATTGCAAAATATCCCGTTTATGAATTCAGAAGCTTTTTAACCAAATTGGGTTTTCCTGAAAATGAAAATCCTGTACCATCCTTAGACCTAAAATTGACTGTTTCGGAAATAAATGAAGGTCAAAATATAGTAAAAGGCCTTACTAAAAATGAAAAAGAAACCATTTGTATATTTACTTATGCAACTTCTGATAAATGCTATTCAACTACTTGGTGGGAAGAATTTTACGAACGATTGAAAACAGAATACCAAGATTATAATATTATTGAAATCTTACCAGTTGAAAATATTTCACAAATAGGTTTTAAAGCAACTACTTTTTACAGTAAAGATGTTAGAGAAATTGCCTCCGTAATTGCGAACACTACACTTTTTATTGGTGCGGACAGCGGAATAATGCATTTAGCCAGTGCTGCAAAAACACCTACAATTGGACTTTTTTCACGTCAAAATATAAACATGTATAAACCGTACAACAATAATAGCGTAGCTATAGATACGAATACTGGCGATAAAGAAGACTGGGTTAAAACAATAAAGGCCGTAATTGCTAAAGTGTGATTACTGATCGAAAATAAAATTTAAGCGAAATAATTTAATGTAAAAAAGCAAATAATAAAACCACTTAATTATAATTTAATAACATGAAAACAAAATTTTTAATCCCTGTATTATTCGCCTGCATTTGTACCGGAAACCTTTGGGGACAAAGTCAAGATAACTTTACTTTAAAATTAGATCACATGGCGCTTTCAGTAAAAAATCTGGAAAAATCAGTTGCGTTTTATAAAAATGTTTTGAAACTTTCAGAAATTACCAACGGTACCAAAAAGGAAGGCATTCGATGGGTTTCTTTAGGAGAGGGAAAAGAATTGCACCTTGTTTCTACTATTAAAGAACCCGTTACTATAAACAAAGCGGTTCATTTGGCTTTTAAAGTCACTCATTTTGATTCATTGATACAAGTATTGAAATCCCAAAATATTATGTATTCTGACTGGCCGGGAACACTTTATAAAATCACTGTTCGCGCGGATGGGATCAAACAAATCTACCTTCAGGATCCTGATGGATACTGGATTGAGATTAATAGCGATGAGAAATAATATATTTTTTTTCAAAACTATTAACATCGTCCCATACTACCATTTTTAAGCATTTCAATTCGCGCTCACAACTTTTTTTCAATAAAAAATCTGCGAAAAATGAAACTTTTGTATTAAATTATGTAATAGATTTTGCTGTTTTGTCTCTTAACTTTGTAAAACAAATTTAAAATGTATTTCCATAAAAATAAAAATCAGGATCATGAGTGATAAAGCAAATGAGCACACAGTTGAAGGAATAGAAAAACTTAGAAGTCTGGTTGAGGAAATCAATACCTGTCTTTTTTGTACCAATCTCAAAACTAATGATGGAGCATCCACTAGACCCATGGGAGCCGTAAAAGTATGTGATGAAGGGAATATTTGGTTTTTCAGCCAAAAAGACAGCGATAAAAACAAAGAAGTAGAGCAAGATTCTAATGTTCAATTGTTTTTTGCACATCCTGGCAAAGGAAGTTATATGGTTGTGAATGGTGAAGCAACAATTACAACTGACCGTGAAAAAATAGAAGAACTTTGGTCTCCAGTAGTAAATATATGGTTTAAAGATGGTAAAAATGACCCTAATATTTCTCTCATTAAAGTAAAACCGACGAGTGCTTATTATTGGGACACGGACGGAAACCAAATGATTAATTTTCTAAAAATGGCTGCCTCTGTTGCAACAGGCAATAATTATATAAGTGGAACAGAGGGAGAAATAAAAATATAAATAAACAAAAAAGGGCTAAATGTTGGAGGGTTTTTGTAAGTAAATTGCTAAATTTTTGAGAAAATTATTGTAATACTCTGTTGATTTGAGAGAAATTTTTCTGATAATATTTTTCTTTTGTGGAAGAAATAATAACTCCATTACTCACCGAGGAGTGAATGAATTTAATTTCATCTTCACAAACTTCAACTACCATTCCTACATGATTAATCCGATTTCTGCCATTTGTTTTAAAGAAAATCAAATCACCTTTTTTAGCTTCTTGCGTATTAACTACTGTACCAATACTGGATTGTTCACGAGATGTTCTTGGTAATTTAATATCAAATGCTCCAAAAGTAGTACACATTAAACCAGAACAGTCAAATCCAGACTTTGTAGTTCCACCTGTGCGGTACCGTGAACCTATATTTTCAGACGCACGTTCTATCAACTGGTCTAAAAATTCATGACTGAACGTAGGAGTAACTGAATTATTAAAATCGATTTTGGTAATTTCTAAGGTAGTATTATCTTTTGAATCCGCACTCACAATTGCATCGTTATTGCTAATTATATTATTTGCTCGGATATTCAATGTGTAACCTACCGGAAGATTGTTTTTGACTTCAGGATTTTGTTTTTCTAATTCCTGAACTGTAATTCCGTACTGTTTTGCGATCGCATATTTAGTTTCTTTAGGCAACACCTCGCGCATAATTGTCTGTGACAAATTACTTTGAGATGTTTCGTTTTGAGAAACCAAATTAGTAACTGTTTTTTGCAAATCGGAAGATTTTGAAACTAAAGCTTCTTCTAATTTTGGCGTAATTGCTGGAAGTGTAGCAACAATTTTTGAAGTAATTTCAGGAAATTCTTTAGATTCTTGTACTGCTAAAACTATTTTAGTGCTTTCTAAAAAAGGTCCCGGAATATTAATTTTCTGACCAACTCTAAGTGCTTTTACTCCTATTCCCGGATTCGCTTTATCAAATTCCTTAATCGTGATTCCGTATTTTTTTGTGATGGAATACTTGGTTTCTTTTGGCAACACTTCCCAAGTAGATGTTGCTGGACTTGAAGTTGGAGTTTCGATTGAGAAAGAAGCAGTAGCTAATTCTTTTTTGGTTTCGGTTTCTTTTGCAACTGCTGAAGCTTTGGTTTCCGTCACAATAGCGTTGTCGGGAATATTTATTTTTTGACCAATTTTTAATTCTGAAGAAGCGAGTGTCGGATTGACTTGGTTTAATTCTTTAACGGAGATTCCGTATTGTTTTGCGATTCCGTAAAGTGTTTCTTTAGGTTGAACTTCGTGTTCTTTAGCGGAATGTTTTATTGCAATCTTGGTTTTATCGGTAGTCTTTTTTGTGGAAGCAATTGGAATTAATAAAACAGAATTGAGTTTTAAAAGATTCTTGGCATTGGGATTTAATTTAAAAATAGCGCTTTGTTTAACTTCATATTTCTCAGCGATACTCGATATTGTTTCCCCTTTTGTTATAGTGTGTTTTGTGATTTTTTCCTGTGAAAAAAGAACGATACTATTTAAAAAAATTAATGTTACTATTACTCTTAAACTCATATTCATTTATTTCAAATTACTTACCCCATTGTATTCTTCCTAGCGATTTCGGGATATAATTATTAAATTTCGCTTAGGCTTGCACTTTTATTATTTTATTCTATAAAACATAAAAAATCTTAATCTCTTTTGTAAAAAGAGGGAAGTAATATGTGCGTTTTATTATTTTGTTGATTTTTTTGTTCAAATTGCAAAAGCAATTTACAACATAACGCAAGACAATTGTAATTATGTTTGCGCAGAAAATAAATTATAGGAACAGAATCGATTAATATACCAATTCAATAAAATTTCAATAATAATTTTATTTTTCTTAATTGCTAATTTAAACTATAATATCAAAAAACGCTTCTTTTTTTTTAATTTTAACGTTGTTTTCATTTATTCGCTTCTTTTTTTGATTAATTCTAATCATTTTCAATTGAAAACTATTCGCTATTGAAAAATCATTTTTTTTGTTCAATCGTGATTTATCCGTGAATTTTTAGTTCCGGCTTAGCCCTGATAAAAGTGGAAAGCCTTATGAAGCAGAATTGCTTATTTTTCCTGAGAAAAAAAAGCGACTGAAAGAAGCTCTTTTTTTATCTTGGAAAAAAGCAATTGAGCGAAAAAGCTTGAAACGGTGAGCAGGAAATAGCTCCTAAAATAAATTGCAATTGAAACAAAAAACTCCCAAGTTTCCTTGAGAGTTTTAAAAATAAATTATTTAAATGCTTATGCTTTTCCAGCAGCAGCAATCAAGTTTAATGCTGAACCAGCAACGAACCAACCAATTTGTCCTTCATTATACGTATGGTTTGCCAAGATGATATCTTTAGTTCCATCAGCGTGAATGAATTCTAATGTTAATGGTTTTCCTGGAGCAAAATTAACTAAATCAGTGAAGTTGATCGTATCATCTTCCTGAATTCTATCATAATCTGCTTCGGTAGCAAACGTCAATCCTAAAAGACCTTGTTTTTTTAGGTTTGTTTCATGAATACGAGCAAATGATTTTACCAATACAGCTTTCACACCTAAGAAACGAGGTTCCATTGCGGCATGCTCACGGGAAGATCCTTCCCCGTAGTTGTGATCTCCAACAACAATTGAAGGAACGCCAGCTGCTTTGTAAGCACGTGCTACAGCAGGAACTGCATCATAAGTACCAGTCAACTGATTTTTAACTGTATTTGGTTTTTGGTTGAACGCATTGATTGCACCAATCAACATATTATTAGAAATATTATCTAAATGCCCACGGAAACGCAACCATGGTCCAGCCATAGAGATGTGATCTGTTGTACATTTTCCGAAAGCTTTGATAAGCAATTTAGCATCTGTGATGTTTTTTCCATCCCAAGGCAAGAAAGGAGCTAACAATTGCAATCTTTCCGAAGTTTCACTTACAGAAACCTCAACACCTGAACCGTCTTCGGCTGGAGCCTGAAAACCTGGGTCTTCAGCATCAAAACCTTTTGGCGGCAATTCATTTCCTGTTGGAGCGTCCAGTTTTACTTCTTCTCCATTTTCATTGATTAACGAATCAGTCAATGGATTGAAACCTAAATCTCCAGCAATTGCTAAAGCGGTTACCAACTCAGGTGAACCTACAAAAGCCAAAGTGTTTGGATTTCCATCAGCACGTTTTGAGAAGTTACGGTTGAAAGAGTGAACGATTGTGTTGCGTTCTTCTTTTTCAGCTCCTTCTCTGTCCCACATTCCGATACATGGTCCGCAAGCGTTGGCAAAAACAGTTGCTCCCATTTTATCGAAAATATCGATAAATCCGTCACGTTCTATCGTATAACGCACTACTTCAGAACCTGGCGTAATGGTAAATTGAGATTTTATTTTTAAATTTTTATCGGTAACTTGTTTAGCCAAAGAAGCTGCACGAGCGATATCTTCGTACGAAGAGTTCGTACAAGAACCAATCAAACCAACTTCGATTTTTAAAGGCCAGTTATTTTTGATTGCTTCCTCTTTCATTTTAGAAATTGGAGTCGCTAAATCCGGCGTATAAGGACCGTTTAAATGAGGCTCTAATTCATCCAAGTTGATTTCGATAACTTGATCAAAATACAATTCTGGATTCGCATATACTTCAGCATCACCTGTTAAGTAAGGAGCAATTTTATCGGCTGCATCAGCAACATCAGCTCTGTTAGTTGAACGTAAATAACGGCTCATAGAATCGTCATAACCAAATGTAGAAGTGGTAGCACCAATTTCGGCACCCATATTACAGATAGTTCCTTTTCCAGTACAAGACATAGAAGTAGCTCCTTCACCAAAATATTCAACGATAGCTCCTGTTCCACCTTTTACAGTAAGAATTCCTGCGACTTTAAGAATAACATCTTTTGGAGCTGTCCAACCTGAAAGTTTTCCAGTCAATTTTACTCCAATTAATTTAGGAAATTTTAATTCCCAAGCCATTCCCGACATAACATCAACAGCATCAGCACCACCTACTCCAATTGCAACCATTCCTAAACCACCTGCATTTACAGTGTGAGAATCGGTACCAATCATCATTCCACCTGGAAAAGCATAATTTTCAAGAACCACTTGGTGAATAATACCTGCTCCTGGTTTCCAGAAACCAATTCCGTACTTATTTGATACTGATGAAAGAAATTCAAATACTTCATTACTTTGCGTTTTTGCTCTGGCCAAATCGGTTACAGCATCAACTTTAGCTTGAATCAAGTGATCACAATGCACCGTAGTAGGAACAGCCACTTTAGATTTTCCGGCATGCATGAATTGCAACAATGCCATTTGAGCCGTTGCATCTTGACAAGCAACTCTGTCTGGTGCAAAATCAACATAATCTGCACCCCTTATAAAAGCTTGAGACGGCATTCCATCCCAAAGGTGATTGTACAAAATTTTCTCTGTTAAAGTAAGTGGACGCCCAACAATTTCGCGTGCTTTATCAACACGGGTTGTCATGTTGTCGTACACTTTTTTAATCATTTCAATATCAAAAGCCATAATGTGTAGGGATTGTTTGTTATATGTAATGCAAATTTAAGTATTTAAGATGAGAATTAAAAAGAATTTAATGAAACTCACCTTTCTAAAAATTATTATTATAAAAAAACCGATTTCACTGCATTAAATTGAGAAAATAATAGATTTTCGATATAATTTTAAATAATTGACAATTTAGAATCCTTTTTTTAACAAAATCTAAATTATACTTCTTTTAAAAACAGTCAAAAACCCCTTAGCTATATCGATTTCTTTCAACTAATTTAGGAAGGATTAAAGCAACTTAGCAATGATCATTTCTTCGGTAATTCCTTCGGCATCGGCTTTATAGTTTTTAATAATTCGATGACGCAAAATACCAGTTGCCACGGCTTTAACATCTTCTATATCCGGAGAAAATTTTCCGTTAAAAGCAGCATTGGCTTTGGCTGCCAAAATCAAATTTTGCGATGCTCTCGGCCCTGCTCCCCAGTCGATATAATTTTTCACAAACTCATTTGACAATGAATTATCAGGGCGGGTCTTACTCACTAATGTTACCGCATATTCAATTACATTATCAGCCACAGGAATTCTGCGGATCAAATGTTGAAAATCAATTATTTCCTGAGCAGTGAACAAAGGATTTATCGTGTTTTGTATATCCGAAGTAGTTTGTTTCACCACTTGAACTTCTTCTGCAAAAGAAGGATATTCCAGTTTTATCGCAAACATAAAGCGATCTAATTGGGCCTCAGGTAGCGGATAAGTACCTTCCTGCTCAATAGGATTTTGAGTTGCCAAAACAAAATAAGGTAAATCTAATTTATAATTTTCACCCGCGAGAGTAACGGAACGCTCCTGCATAGCTTCTAGTAAAGCAGCCTGCGTTTTTGGAGGCGTGCGGTTAATCTCGTCTGCCAGAACAATATTCGAAAAAATAGGTCCTTTTATAAATTTGAAATGACGGTTTTCATCTAATATTTCACTTCCTAATATATCTGAAGGCATTAAATCTGGCGTAAACTGAATTCTTTTAAAATTAAGTCCCAATGCTTGCGCCAGCGTATTTACCATCAATGTTTTAGCCAATCCGGGAACACCTACCAATAAAGCATGACCACCAGAAAAAATACAAAGTAAGATTTGATCTACCACTACATCCTGACCTACAATGATTTTTGCGATTTCTTTTTTCAGCTCGTTCCTTTTTTGAACTAAGTTATGTATTGCTGCTACGTCTGACATGTATGAAGTATTTAAAATTAAAAAGAGTTAGCATTATGAAATCATAAAACTAACTCTTTTTATTTATTTAACGAAAACTTTTTTGTTGCTAATCAACCCTCAAGGGTAAAAAGAATTCTATTTTTTTAGCCAATTATTGGTAAAAGTACAATCTCTATATTCACCAATAATTTTAACATATGTTTCTTTTATTTTCTCATCAAACCATTTGCCAATAGCAGTAATTCGTTTGTCTTTCAAAGCCAATTCTTTAATTTTGATGTAATCTTTAGCATAATCTGCTGCATGCTCATCAATTCTGTTGGTTACGGTAATTAATTTGAATTTTTTCTTTCCTTCTTCTCCTTGGTCTAAAATTGGAACCGAAATTTCATTTTCTTTTAAATTAGAAACCTGACTGTAAAATGCAGGATCCATTTTGGTCATTTCAAAACGCGTATCCTGCGTTTGTGGATTAATTAACGCACCACCATTCGCTCTTGTTTCTTTTTCATCAGATAATGTTCTGGCTGCTTCCGCAAAAGTAATTTCCTTGTCTTCGATTCTTTTTTTAATCAAAGTTACTTTTTCTTTCGCTTCATTTAGAGCCGTTTCAGTTACTGTTGGAGACAATAATATATGACGCAATTCAACTTCTTGTCCTTTTATCTTTTCTATGTAAATAATGTGGTACCCAAAATCCGTTTCAAAAGGAGCTGAAATTTCACCCTCTGCTAAACTAAAAGCAACGTCTTTGAATTCTTTTACAAATGGTGTTTTACGGTTCATTTTGTAGAATCCCCCATTTGACCTAGATCCTGGGTCTTGCGAATACAAAACTGCTTTCGTTGAAAAACTGGAACCTTCTTCTATTTCTTTTTTGAAACCATTCAATCTGTCAATCACTTTTTGCTTGTCCTCTGCAGAAACTTTAGGAGTAACAACAATTTGCGATACTTCTAATTCCACGCCAAAGAATGGAAGATCATCTTTTGGAATTGTTTTGAAATAATTACGAACCTCTTCAGGAGTAATTTCTACAGCATCAACAATTTTCTTTTGCATTTCTGATGTCAACTTCCCTTCCTTTAAAATATCAGAGAAATAAGTTCTAAATTCTTCCTCAGAATCCTTTTTGTAAAATTGTACCACTTTTTCCATAGAGCCGATTTTCTCTATCATGTAGTTCAAACGGTCTTCCAACATACCTTTCACCTCGGCATCAGTAACTACAATACTGTCCTGAATCGCCTGATGCGCATATAATTTATCTTCTAATAATTTCCCTAACATCTGACATCTTGTAATGTCTTTTACAGATCCGCCTCCAGCTGAAATTTCAAGATACGACTTGTCAATATCTGAATCTAAAATAATGTAATCGCCAACAGTAGCAATAACACCATCAATTTTTTGTTTTCCAGTTGACTGAATTTTTTTAATCGGGGCAACCACTGAGTCCTTAATAATTTCTTGCGCACTTGTTATAACGCCCGTAAAAAGCAAAAGGAAAAAAGTAAGTGCAATTTTATTATTAATGAATTTCATTTGTATTTTATTTATTGGCATTGTTATAATTTGTATTGATTGTAAAACATTCCTACTCCGTTATCTTTTAACCTCTTTGTAAAAAACCAAATAATTTTTGCAAATATACACTTTAAGAATAAAAAATGGAATTGAATTTTATAATACAATTCTCCTTGATTCTTTAAACTTAAAACGAACAAAAATAGCAATTCAATTACATAATACAAGTTTCCTAACTACTATTAACAAAAAATTATATACGCTTTTATTTATTGACTTCTTAAGTTCCTAAACCATCAAGATACTGAATGTTAAATGAAAAAAAAGTTAAATACTAATTGTATTTTCTTGAATCTTGACTGCATAAATTTTAGACTATTTTTTTTAGTTATTTCTGATTTTACTACAAATATTTTTCTCTTTACAATATTCTTTTTACAAAAAAAAAGACCTGAATTTTAAAAATCTAATACCTAGACGCTTTAAATCCTAAAAAAAGATTTCAGAATTCTCATTAACAGCCCTTTATTTTAAAATATTGTAAATACTACAACGTTTCTGGAAAGAAAGAAAATAGTTCCGACAACCATCTTGTAAGAATGCATAAAAAGTTGCTGTTTTATCCAAAAAATAAAAATAAAAAACAAACGTAGGTAATTGTAAATACTGTTTATTTTGTTTTCAAACGTAAACAAGTTCATAAACAAAAGAGAAACAAATTAATTATGTTTTACTTTAATTGTTACAACCCAACAACAAGTAATTAACCTAAATTACTTTATTTGAAAAAACAAATTTTAAAAGCTTCCTGATTAACTAACCACGGTACTTATAGGCCTTTACTTGTGTAATTCAAATGATGATCTCACAACCAATTATACAGAAGCGGTTGGACAATCTAATGTTACAAACATTATAAAGCACGATGGACGTCCATTCAACGTGTGTAAACAAACCTTACAGCAAATGGAAAATATATGGTAAATCCGCGTGGTGGCGTTATGGTGAAAGCTTTTTGTTGGGATTTACCAGCGTGTAGAACGTGGTAGAATACCCTTGCCGCAAAAATAATTACCTAGTCAAAGTATCGATATTGGTTTCATCTGCTTCCTCCAGTTTCAAAACCTCAAAACGGACCGGTTACTATGGGTTGAGAGGCTAGTAGTTATTTCGATTTTGGAAATTAAAATCAAAATGGAACAATAGAAATAAGATTTGATTGCGGTAAGGACTTATTAAGTTTAATCACAAAAGTGTATCCTTAAAACATGCAGGTCAACGCTAATGTAGTCCTGAACCGCAACATTGGCGGACAATTAGAAAACAATTCATTTATAGAAATACAAACGTACACTAATTTTACCGGTGTCGCTTTTGGAAAATTCAAATAAAATAGAAGTAATTTTTATAAAAATTCTTATGGGAGTAATGATTAAGGCGCTTTTGGAGGATTTTTAAATTAAGCACATGTAGTTCCAAATATACAAGACGGGCTTTGGAAAAGAGCAGACCGAGTAGGTAATTAGTGTAAAAATACAATGAAATTTGATGGCTGGAGATTTGATTACGCAAAAGTTTTTGCTCTTTGGATTATCAAAGACTGGAACGCAAACGTCGGTGGTTTGTTGGTTACCGAATGCGGTAATCCAACGTCAACATAATAAACGACTGGTATAATTATACCAACAGTTCAATTTTTAATTTTGCCTGTTATTTAAAAAGCAGGATTCAAGTTATAAATGCAACTTTTTGATTAAACATAAAATTAGGTGTTTCAAAATTAAATCTTTTTCTTGGTCTATTGTTTAATTTCTCTTGTATTTCTATAATT